>NZ_CP097463.1:4200000-4515412 GCF_027247405.1 Jatrophihabitans cynanchi
ACCGTCACCGGCCTCGCCGTCCTGCTCGAACTCGGCTTCCTGAACGGCCGCGAACGGCTGGGCACGGCCGCGCCGGTTCACGCGCTGCTGCGGATCTGAGCCCCGCGCTACCTGCCGCGCCGTAGACTCGGCGTGGAGAAGGAGACTCGGCGAGGCAGAGTTCGCGCGGGAGGAGGCGATCGCCCTGGCAACGGACGCAGCGCCCCCACAGGCGGCGGTCGCGGCCGAAGCGGCCCCGGCCGACGCGATGCCGCCGGCCGACACAGTGCTGCCGGCCGAGCGCGCTGCGTCCGGCGAAGTCGGCGACACCGCGGCCGAAACCGGCACCGGGCTGGTCCCGCTGCTGAACGGTGGCGCCCTCAGCCCCACGCACCGCCGCCGGGTGCGGGACCGGCTCGCCCGCCGGCTGGCCAATGCCCCGCGCCAGTCGCAGGTCAAGCCGGTGCTCGAACCGCTGCTGGCGATCCACCGCGGCGCGCACCCCAAGGTCGACGCGCGGCTGCTGCAGCGCGGGTACGACGTCGCGGAGCAGTGCCATCGCGGCCAACTGCGCAAGAGCGGCGACCCGTACATCACCCACCCGCTGGCGGTGGCGACGATCCTGGCCGAGCTGGGCATGGACACCACCACCCTGGTCGCGGCCCTGCTGCACGACACGGTCGAGGACACCGGCTTCACGCTCGATGACGTCACCAGCCAGTTCGGGTCCGACGTCGCGCACCTCGTCGACGGCGTCACCAAGCTGGACAAGGTCAAGTTCGGCGAGGCCGCCGAGGCCGAGACGATCCGCAAGATGGTCGTCGCGATGGCCCGCGACCCCCGCGTGCTGGTGATCAAGCTCGCCGACCGCCTGCACAACATGCGCACGCTGCGCTTCCTGCCGCCGGCCAAGCAGGTGCGCAAGGCGCGTGAGACGCTCGAGGTCCTCGCCCCGCTCGCCCACCGGCTCGGCATGAACACGGTCAAGTGGGAGCTGGAGGACCTGTCCTTCGCCACGCTGTACCCGAAGCGCTACGACGAGATCGTCCGGCTGGTCGCCGAACGCGCGCCGTCCCGCGACATCTACCTGACCGAGGTCATCGACCGCATCAACGCCGACCTGCGCGACGGGGGCATCAAGGCCGAGGTCACCGGCCGGCCGAAGCACTACTACTCGATCTACCAGAAGATGATCGTGCGCGGCCGCGAGTTCACCGACATCTACGACCTGGTCGGCATCCGGGTCCTCGTTGAGAGCGAGCGTGACTGTTACGCGACGCTCGGCGTGATCCACGCGAACTGGCAACCCGTCCCGGGCCGGTTCAAGGACTACATCGCGATGCCCAAGTTCAACATGTACCAGTCGCTGCACACGACCGTCATCGGTCCTGGCGGCAAGCCGGTCGAACTGCAGATCCGCACCTTCGCGATGCACCGCACGGCCGAGTACGGCATCGCGGCGCACTGGAAGTACAAGGAACACAAGAACGTCGACGTCGCCGAGCCGTCGGGCATGTCCGACGAGATGGGCTGGCTGCGCCAGTTGCTGGACTGGCAGCGCGAGGCGCAGGAGCCGGAGGAGTTCCTCGACTCGCTGCGCTACGACCTCGGTGCCGCCGAGGTGTACGTGTTCACCCCCAAGGGCGACGTGATGGGCCTGACGGCCGGGTCCACGCCCGTCGACTTCGCCTACGCGGTGCACACCGAGGTGGGGCACCGCTGTATCGGCGCGCGGGTGAACGGCAAGCTCGTCGCACTCGAGTCGACGCTGGACAACGGCGACACGGTCGAGGTGTTCACGTCCAAGGCCGAGAACGCCGGGCCCTCGCGCGACTGGCTGGCGTTCGTGAAGTCGCCGCGGGCACGCACCAAGATCCGGCAGTGGTTCGCCCGCGAGCGGCGTGAGGACGCGATCGACGCAGGCAAGACGGCGCTGTCGAAGGCGATGCGCAAGGCGGCGTTGCCGATGCAGCGGCTGCTCGGCGGAGACCAACTGCTGACGCTGGCGCACGACATGCACCTGCAGGACGTCTCCGCGCTGTATGCCGCGATCGGCGAGAGCCACGTCTCGGCCGAGTCGGTCGTCAAGAAGCTGGTCGTGCAGCTCGGTGGCTCCGAGGGGTCCGTCGAGGACATCGCCGAGGCGACCATCCCGCAGGTGCTCGCGCCGTCGGTGACCAGGCGGACCAGCGGCGACGTCGGCGTGGTGGTCAAGGGCGTGTCGGACGTGTGGGTCAAGCTGGCCCGCTGCTGCACCCCGGTGCCCGGGGACGACATCCTGGGGTTCGTGACCCGGGGTGGGGGAGTGTCGGTGCACCGGCGCACCTGCACCAACGCCGCCTCGCTGCAGGAGGAACCGGACCGGTTGGTCGAGGTCGAGTGGGCGCCGTCGGCGAACTCGACGTTCGTGGTGTCCATCCAGGTCGAGGCGCTGGACCGGCACCGGCTGCTCTCCGACGTCACCCGGGTGCTGTCGGACGAGCGGGTCTCGATCCTGTCCGCCAACGTGAGCACCAACCGCGACCGGGTCGCGGTCTCGAAGTTCACCTTCGAGATGGGCGAAGCCAAGCACCTGGCCAACCTGCTGCGGGCGATCCGCAACGTCGAGGGCGTCTACGACGTGTACCGGGTGCACTCGACCAACTAGCGCGTTAATGCGAACATGTGTTCGTGAGCGTGGCCGCGCACATCCTGCACGCCGACCTGGACGCCTTCTACGCCTCGGTCGAGCAGCGTGACGACCCGGCGCTGCGCGGCCGGCCGGTGGTCGTCGGGGGCGGGGTCGTGCTCTCGGCAAGTTATGCGGCCCGCGCCTTCGGGATCCGCTCGGCGATGGGCGGCGCCCAGGCGCGCCGGCTGTGCCCGGCCCTGACCGTCGTGCCGCCACGCTTCGAGGCCTACAGCGCGGCGAGCAAGGCGGTGTTCGCCGTCTTTCGCGATATGACGCCGCTCGTGGAGGCGATGTCGATCGACGAGGCGTTCCTGGACGTCGGCGGGCTGGCCCGGCTGTCCGGGACGCCGGAGCAGATCGCCGCGCGGCTGCGGTACCGGGTTCGCGTCGAGGTGGGCTTGCCGATCACCGTCGGGGTGGCCCGCACCAAGTTCCTCGCCAAGGTCGCGAGCGGGGTCGCAAAGCCCGACGGCCTGCTCGTGGTGCTTCCGGGGGCGGAGCTGGCGTTCCTGCACCCGCTGCCGGTCGAGCGGCTCTGGGGCGTCGGCGCGGTCACGGCGGACAAGCTGCGCAGCCGCGGGATCCGCACCGTGGGCCAGGTGGCGGCGCTGGACGAGGCGACGCTGGTCAGCATGCTGGGACGAGGTGCCGGCCGGCACCTGCACGCCCTCGCCCACAATCGCGATCCGCGGCCGGTGCAGGTCGGCCGCCGGCGAGGCTCCATCGGCTCGCAACGCGCGCTCGGCCGCCGGCGCCGTACCGCCGCGGAACTCGACGCCATCGTGGTCGCCCTCGTCGAGCGGATCTGCCGTCGGCTGCGCACGGCCGGACGCCGCTGCCGGACCGTGACGTTGCGGTTGCGCTTCGATGACTTCAGCCGCGCTACGCGATCGCGCACCAGTGGCCGCGCCACCGACGAGACGGCGGCGGTGCTCGCATCGGTGCGCACCCTGCTGGCGGCCGCCGCGCCGGTGATCGAGGCCGCCGGCCTGACCTTGATCGGGGTCGCGCTGAGCAACCTCGACGACCGCGACGCGATGCAGCTGGAGTTGCCGTTCGGCGCTGCCATCGCGGTCGACGCCGCAGCGGATCGAGTGCGTGACAGGTTCGGCGCGGCCGCGCTCACCCGCGCCGTCCTGCTCGGCCGTGACCCCGGTCACGAGGTGCCACTGCTGCCGGACTGAGCGCGGTTACTTGGTCAGCGTCATCGAGGTGATCTCGGTGGCCAGCTTCGGCGCGCCGTCGGTACCGGACGCCGTGCCACCCGCGGCGACCTTGGTGACCGTGTCCAGGCCCGAACTGACCGTGCCGAAAACGGTGTACTGCTGCGCGCCGAGGTGCTGCGCCAGGTTGGGCGAGTCCTTGTAGACGATGAAGAACTGGCTGCCGCCGCTGTTCGGCTGCTGGGTGCGGGCCATCGCGACGGTGCCGGCCGGGTAGGTCTCGTTCCCGGTCGCTTCGTCCGGGACCGTGTACCCCGGACCGCCGCTCCCGGAGCCGGTCGGGTCGCCGCACTGCAGGACGTAGATGCCGCTCGTGACCAGCCGGTGGCACGGCGTGTTGTCGTAGTAGTGCTGCTGCACGAGCGAGACGAAGCTGGCCACCGTGCAGGGTGCGGACGCGCGGTCGAGCGAGACGGCGAGGTTGCCCTGCGTGGTCTTGATGCGCACGCCTACGGTGCCCGTGCCCGGGACCGACGACTTCGGCAGGTCGACCTTCTTGGCTGCGGACCCGGCTCGGGTGAAGCTGCACGGCACGGAGCCCGCCGCCGCGCCGCCCTTGTTGTTGTCGTTGGTGACCGACACGACGAAGACGACCACGATCGCGATGACGATCAGCGTCCCCACGACGGAAGCGATCAACGTGCTCCGCCTTCGCGCCGCGTCCTTCTCGGCGCGGCGTTGCAGCTGCCGCTCCAGGTGACGGCGCGCGGCGTCCTGACGCTGCTTGTTCGTCGGCATGTCAGCCGTCCTTCGGTTCGGGGAGGCTTCGATCAGCCGCTGGTCTTCACCAGATCGACCACGAACACGAGCGGTGCGTTCGGCGGGATCCCGCTGCCGGGCTGCGGGCTCGCGCCGTACCCCAGCGCGGCGGGCATGATGATGATCCGGCGTCCGCCCACCTTCATCGGGGCGATCCCGTCGGTGCCCCCGATGCCCTGGGTGAAGCCCGGCACGACCCCGGTGAGTGAGAAGTCGACCGTCTTGTCGCCATGCTCGGCCGGCCCGTCGAACTCGGTGCCGTCGCAGTACAGCACGCCGGTGTACTTGACACTGACGCTCGAGGTGGGCGTGGCCGCGGCGCCCTTGCCCACCACCAGGTCCTTCACCTGCAGCGTCGTCGGCGCCGCGGTGCCGGCCGAGCCGACCGAGGGCGGCTTGCTGAGGTCGGTGGCGCCCTTGACGGTAACGCCGTTGAAACTGACGGCGGCGCCTGCGCCGGTCGCCGTCGGCACCGGCTTCGCGCCCGCCGCACCACACGGATTCGCTGCCGCGGTCGGCGTTGCAGAGGCGGCCGGCGTGTTGCCGGCAGCGGCTGGCTTCTTGTTGTCACCTCCGGTGGCGACCACGATCACCACGATGACCGCGGCGACCACGACCAGAGTGCCGGCGACGGAGGCGATCAGGGTCAGACGCTTGCGGGCCGCCTCACGCTCGGCACGGTGCTGGAGCTGGCGTTCGAGGTGTCGGCGGGCCGCGTCACGGCGCTGCTTGTTCGTCGGCACGATAGACGTCCTCCAGATGATCGCGGGCTGCGGCGGTCTTGGCGCAGTGTACGGAGCCTGGATTTACGCCAGCTGAGGTGCTGCCGGGTCACCTCTGCGTGTCGGTTGCTGCCGGGCTGCGGCAGGCGCGCTGCGTGAACAACGCATCCGCCGGACGGGACCGGCTCGTGGCCGGTTGCCGCTGCCCGGGTCGGCTCCCGTGCGGGTTGCTGGGCGTCGAAGTGCGCGGCGACCGGGTGGTCGGGTGCTCGGTCGGGTTGCCGCTGCTGGATCGCGGTCCGGTCGTGGTTGCGCTCCGTCAAGACGCGGCGACGAGGAGTCGGGTGCTGGCTTGGCTTGCGTTGCTGGGTCGCCTTCCGACGGTGGCGTGCGTCGGGTCCGGACGTCGTAGTTCTGTCGGGACCTGCCGATAAAATAAGGCGAAAGTCGGTCCAAACGGGTTGACATGTCGGGATGATGCTGTAGAATCAGACGCATGGGCGAATCCGACCAGATCATGGTTGACGGGATCACCGTCGACCTAGTCGACCCCGCCCAATGCACCCCACTACCCACCAGCTCGGACGTGCTGCACCGGCCCGACCAGGCTGCCGGCGCGGCGAGCGTGCTGCACCCGTCCGGTGCGGTGTTGACCGCGGTGGAGTCGCTGCTGCCGGGCCGGCTCTCGGACACCGGCGAGCCTGTCAAGTCTTCTGTGTAAGTGGTCAAGATCGTTGGGTTAGAGGCCGGCGGGGAGCCGGCCGGGGTAGGCCAGGTCGAGGGCGTTGATGGCGGCGCGCCAGCCGGTGGTGGTGGCGCCTTCGATCAGGCGGGGCGGGGCGGTGCGCTTGTTCGCCGGCTTGCCTTTGTCCTTCTCTCGCAGAGCGGCGCGCTTGTCTTCGATGTCGAGGATGGCCAGCCAGATGAGCTTGATGATGGCGTCGTCATTGGGGAACTGGCCACGGTTCTTGATGATCTTGCGGAGCTGGTAGTTCAACGACTCGATCGAGTTGGTGGTGTAGATGACCTTGCGAACCTCCAGTGGGAAGGCCAGGAACGGCACGAACCGGTCCCAGGCTCGTTCCCACGCTGCGACGGTGGCGCCGTACTTCTTGCCGAGTTCGGAGTCGGCGAACGTGGTGAGCTCGTCGAAGGCGGCGTCGGCGTTGACCGCGGTGTAGATCGGCTTGAGCGCCGCAGCGACGGCCTTGCGGTCGTTGTAGGACACGTAACGCAGCGAGGCGCGAATCAGGTGGACCACGCAGGTCTGCACCACTGTCTGCGGCCAGGTCGACTCGACCGCCTCTGGCAGCCCGACCAGGCCGTCGCAGCAGGCGATCAGCACGTCGCGCACTCCGCGGTTGCGCAGCTCGCCGAGCACCTGGTTCCAGAACCGAGCGCCTTCTTGCTGCTGAACCCACAAGCCCAGCACGTGCTTCACGCCGTCGGTATCGACGCCGATCACCACGTGACAGGCCTTGTTGCGCACTACGTTCTGGTCGCGGACCTTCACCACCAGGGCGTCGATGAAGATCACCGGATAGACCGCGTCCAGGGGACGGGTCTGCCAGGCCTTGACCTCTTCGAGGACCTCGTCGGTGATCTTGGAGATCGTGTCATGGGACAGCTCGGTGCCATAGACCCGCTGCAGGTGGTGGCCGATGTCGCGCACCGTCATCCCACCGGCATAGAGGCTGATGATCATGTCCGACAGGCCGCCGAGGCGGCGGGTCCCCTTCGGTACCAGCCGGGGCGTGAAGCTGCCGACCCGATCCCGCGGCGTGTCCAGATCGACCGGCCCGACCTCGGTCAACAACGTCTTCGGCGTCGACCCGTTACGGGAGTTGCCAGACCCGGCCCCGGCCGGGTCACCACGCTCGTAGCCCAAGTGATCGGTGAGCTCGGCCTCGAGTCCACGCTCGAGCACCGCCTTGATCATCTCCGGCAGGAACCCGCCGTCGCCGGTCAACGCGACACCGTCGTCACCGACCTTCGACATCAGATCGTCCAGCCAGCCCTGCCCGGCCATCTCGGCCACCAGCTTGCGCGCCGCCACCCGCGCCGGTGGCACCGGCTCGTCCTTGCGGCTGCGCTTGGCCATGTCCTCCAGTGTCGCCGACACCAGCTGATCGGCCACCGCCGACGGCACCTCGTTCACCGCAGCGGCCCGGCCGCCCGGCATCATCGTGATCGTCATGATCGTGTTCTCCGATCTGTGCGACAGCTCCCGCAGGAGCCTCCCGCACGGGGTTAGCTCAACCCCTCACACAGACCATCTGACACGCCCACACCGGCCTGATCGACGCCCTCACCGCCTGTGACCGGCTCCGGGCGTTGGTGGATGCCAAACAGAGCGAGCTGCTCGCCGAACTCGCCCACCGCGACCCCGATGGTGAGCAGTTCCTGTGTGAGGAGGCGGCGCTCGCGCTGCACCTGGCACCGGCCACCACCCAGGACCGATTGGACACCGCAGCAGAACTGACCTCGCGGTTGTGGGACACGTTCGACCTGCTGCGTGCCGGTCACCTGTCCGCGGTGCACGCCCGCATCCTGGCCACCGCCACCGTCGACCTGCCCGATCCGGTGGCCGCGAAAGTCCAGGCCCAGGTCCTGAAGCGGGCACCCGGACAGACACCGGGTGAGTTCCGCGCCGCCGTGCGCCGGGCGGTCGCCAAACACCACGCGAAGAGCCAGAACGAGAAACACCGCGCTGCGGCTGCGCAACGGCACGTGCGGCGCGAGCAGGTCGAGGACGGGATGGGCTGGCTGACCCTGTTCGCGCCCGCCGACGGCATCGAAACCGTATGGACCGCCGTCAACGCCTGGGGCACGAAGACCAGCCGGCAAGACCAGCGCACCGCCGACCAACGCCGCGCCGACGCCCTCGTCGAGATCTGCACCGCCGCCCTGGCCCTGCCCGGCCTACCCGCCGAACACGGACTACGCCCGAGCGTGAACGTCACCCTCGCCGCCAGCACCCTGGCCGGGACCGACAACCAACCCGGCTACCTCAACGGCGAACCCGTCCCCGCCGACATCGCCCGGCGCCTCGCCACCCAACCCGGCGCCCAGCGCCACTACTGGCCCGTCGACCAGACCGGACACCTCCTCGACCAAACCTGCCCGCACGCACCCACAGCACCCACAGCATCCACGGTGCCGACCGGGCCGGCGCTCGACAGCAGCCTGATCACCCACCGCTACCAACCCACCACCACGATCACCCGACACGTCATCACCCGCGACCAACGCTGCGTCATGCCCGGCTGCCGACGCAGAGCCCACACCTGCCAGTTGGATCACCGCACACCCTGGCCCGACGGCCCCACCAGCGTGACCAACCTCGAACCCCTCTGCAAAAGGCACCACGACCTCAAACACCACGCCGGCTGGACCCTCACCCGCACCCCCGACGGCACCTACCACTGGACCTCGGCCACCCGACACCACTACCACTACCGACCACCCGAACTACCCACACCCCAACCCGAACCCGAACCCGAACCACCGAAGCAGACCGGACCCGACCCCAACGACCAACCACCACCGTTCTGACCTTCGCAGTCTCGGTAGGCTGGGCAGTCGTCCATCCGTCGAGAGCTTCAGGAGCGTCCGGCCGTGCTCATTGCGGGTTTCCCGTCCGACGCGACCGCCACCAACTGCTGGGTCGTCGCCCCGGCCGACGGCGAGCAGTGCGTCGTCATCGACCCCGGTATCGGCGTCCGCGGCCGGTTGGACGAGGTGATCGCCGAGCACCGGTTGCACCCCATCGCCGTCCTGCTCACGCACGGGCACCTCGACCACACCTTCTCCGTCGTGCCGGTGTGCCAGGCGCGCGACGTTCCCGCCTACATCCACCCGGCCGACCGCAGCCAGCTCGCCGACCCCTGGTCCGGGCTAGGCATGCCCGCCGGCACACCGCTGTTCGGCGCGCTGACCTTCGCCGAGCCCGACGACGTGAAGGAACTCGGCGACGGCGAGAAGATCTCGCTGGCCGGTCTGGACTTCGCCGTCCGGCACGCGCCAGGGCACTCGGCCGGGTCGGTGGTGTTCAGCCTGAGCGGTGACGACGACGAGCCGCGACTGTTCTCCGGCGACGTGCTGTTCGCCGGCTCGATCGGCCGCGTCGACCTGCCGGGCGGCTCGATGGCCGCCATGCAGACCTCGCTGCGGCAGGTGATCTGGCCCATGGACGACGCCACCGCCGTGCACCCGGGTCACGGCCCGGCCACCACCATCGCCCGCGAACGAGCCACCAATCCGTACCTGCAGGGCCTGGCCTGATGCCCACCACCTCGCTGTCGGGCTTTCCGGAACTGCTGCCGTCCGAACGCTTCGTCGAACTCGCCGTGCTCGACCGGCTGCGGACGATTTTCGAACTGCACGGCTTCGCGCCCATCGAGACGCGCGCCGCCGAACCGCTCGAACAACTGCTGCGCAAGGGAGAAATCGACAAAGAGGTATACCTCCTGCGCCGGCTGCAGGCGGATACCGAAGAGGATCAGCCGAAGTCGTCCGATTCCGTTCTCGGGCTGCACTTCGACCTCACCGTCCCGTTCGCGCGCTACGTGATCGACAACGCCGGGCATCTGCAGTTCCCGTTCCGCCGCTACCAGATCCAGAAAGTCTGGCGGGGCGAGCGACCGCAGACCGGCCGCTACCGCGAGTTCACCCAGGCCGACATCGACATCGTCGCCAAGGACGCCCTGCCGTTCCATCACGACGTCGAGATCGCCCGGGTCATGGCCGAGGCCCTCGGCGCACTGGAGTTCCTGCCCCCGCTGCGCCTGCAGGTGAACAACCGCAAGCTCATCGAAGGCTTCTTCCGCGGCATCGGCGCCACCGACATCGGCGCCGTGATGCGTGCGATCGACCGCCTCGACAAGGTGCCGGCCGACGTCGTCGGCAAGGAACTGACCCAGGTCGCCGGCCTGAGCGATGCGCAGGCGACGGTGTGCCTGCAACTGGCGGACATTCGCAGCACCGACCTCGCTTTCGTCGAGCGTGTGCGCGCACTCGGTGTGCAGCACGACCTGCTCGACGCAGGCCTGGCCGAACTCGCAGCCGTCATCGAAGGCTGCGCCACCATCAACGGGGTCACGGTCGAGGCAGATCTGCGCATCGCCCGCGGCCTGGACTACTACACGGGCACCGTGTTCGAAACCCGGATGAGCGGGCACGAGTCGCTCGGTTCGATCTGCTCCGGTGGCCGGTACGACGCTCTCGCGACGGACGGCAAGAGCACCTACCCCGGCGTCGGCATCTCGCTCGGCGTCACCCGGCTGCTGATGCCGCTGTTCCAACAGGGCGTGCTGGCCGGCTCGCGGCCGGTGCCGTCAGCGGTGCTGATCGCGCTGCCGCACGACGACGACCGGTCCCGTTGCGATGCGCTCGCACAGCGCCTGCGCAGCCGGGGCATCGCGACCGAGGTGGCGGCCGCCGCGCAGAAGTTCGGCAAGCAGATCCGCTACGCCGAACGTCGCGGCATCCCGTACGTTTGGTTCCCCGGGGACGCCGACGAGCCCGGGACGGACACCGTGAAGGACATCCGCTCCGGGGAACAGGTCAGCGCCGACCCGGACGCCTGGTTACCACCGGAGAACGACCTGCGCCCGCAGGTGATCATGCAGAGAGTGGAGCGATGATTCGCAACCGTGAGGCGGGGACGCTGCGCGCATCCGACGCCGGGCAGACCGTGACGCTCGCCGGCTGGGTGGCCACCCGCCGCGATCACGGGGGCGTGACGTTCATCGACCTGCGCGACGCGAGCGGGTCGGTCCAGGTCGTGCTGCGCGAGGCGGACGTCGCACACGACCTGCGCAACGAGTGGGTCGTGGCCATCACCGGCGAGGTGCGGCAACGTCCGCAGGGCAACGTCAACCCGGCGATCCCGACCGGCGAGGTCGAAGTCGTCGCCGCCACGCTGGACGTGCTCAACGAGTCCGCCGCGCTACCGTTCCAGGTCGACGAGCACACCGAGGTAGGCGAGGAGGCCCGGCTCAAGTACCGCTACCTGGACCTGCGCCGGCCCGCCCCCGGTGCGGCGATCCGCTTGCGCAGCAAGGTGAATCGGGCCGCGCGTGACGTCTTGTACCGGCACGACTTCATCGAGATCGAGACGCCGACGCTGACCCGGTCCACTCCCGAGGGCGCGCGCGACTTCCTCGTCCCGGCGCGGCTGCGACCCGGCAGCTGGTACGCGCTGCCGCAGTCCCCGCAGTTGTTCAAGCAGCTGCTCATGGTCGCCGGCATGGAGCGGTACTTCCAGATCGCGCGCTGCTACCGCGACGAGGACTTCCGCGCCGACCGGCAGCCGGAGTTCACCCAGCTCGACATCGAGATGAGCTTCGTCGACCAGGACGACGTGATCGCGCTCGCCGAGGACGTCCTGGTCGCGCTGTGGGCGCTGATCGGGCACGAGGTCAGCACACCGATCCCGCGGATGACCTACTACGACGCGATGGACCGCTACGGCAGCGACAAGCCCGACCTGCGTTTCGGTCTCGAGCTCGTCGACTGCACCGCCTTCTTCGCCGACACGCCGTTCCGGGTGTTCCAGGCGCCGTACGTCGGCGCCGTGGTCATGCCCGGCGGTGCCGCGCAACCGCGCAAGCAACTGGACGCCTGGCAGGACTTCGCCAAGCAGCGCGGCCACCGCGGCCTGGCCTACGTGCTCGTCGGCGAGGACGGCGAGCTGGGCGGTCCGGTCGCGAAGAACCTGTCCGGCACCGAGCGGGCCGGCCTCGTGGCACACGTCGGCGCCGCGCCCGGCGACTGCATCTTCTTCGCGGCCGGCGGAGGCAACTCCGCGCGCTCGCTGCTCGGCGCCACCCGGCTGGAGATCGGCAAGCGGGCCGGGCTGATCGACGAGGCGCTGAAGAATGGGAACGCGTGGTCGTTCGTCTGGATCGTCGACGCCCCGCTGTTCGAGCCGACCAGCGACGCCGAGGCCGCGGGTGACGTCGCTGTCGGCTCCGGCGCCTGGACGGCCGTGCACCACGCGTTCACCTCGCCCAAGCCCGAGTCGCTTGACACCTTCGACACCGACCCCGGCAGCGCCCTCGCCTACGCCTACGACATCGTCTGCAACGGCAACGAGATCGGCGGCGGCTCGATCCGAATCCACCGCCGCGACGTGCAGGAACGGGTGTTCAAGGTGATGGGCCTGGACGAGGCCGAGGCGCGCGCCAAGTTCGGCTTCCTGCTCGACGCGTTCGGCTACGGCGCACCACCACACGGCGGCATCGCGTTCGGTTGGGACCGCATCTGCGCGCTCCTGTCGGGCACCGACTCGATCCGCGACGTCATCGCCTTCCCCAAGACCGGCGGTGGCTACGACCCGCTCACCGCCGCCCCCGCGCCGATCACGCCCGAGCAGCGCAAGGAAGCCGGCATAGACGCCGTCCCCGAGGACCAATAGCTGCTAGCGGTGCACCCGCACGCGGTGGGCGTGCCGGGTGTAGCCGGCGTAGTAGCTGCGCGTCGCCGTCACGCTGAACGAGATGCGGTGGCCGCGGTACGACCGTGGGATCACGAAGGTCCGGTGCGTCGCACGGCCGATCGCGTGGCCGTCCACGTACCAGCGGATGCGCCAGCGCACCGACACGTGCGCACCGTGCGCGGTGTCACGGCGGAACGTGCCCCACGTCGCCCGTACCCGGTGCCCGGGCTTGAGCACGCCGTGCACGCGCGGCGTCGCCGACGTGACGACACGGTGCCGGCGCACCGTCCAGTAGAAGGCGGTGCCGGCCGCGGCACCGCTGCTGTCGCGTGCCGTCACGGTGACCCGGTACCTGCCCGCCGACCGCGGGACACCGGTGAGGTAGCCCGTGCTGCGCAAGGTGATCCCGGGCGGTACGCCGGTGGCGCTGTAGCGGATCGGCAGGCGTTGCGAGCTGGTCGCCGGCACGCGCACGTTCGCCGCGGTGCCCGCGAAGCCGGTCACCGAGCCCGGGCTGTGCACCGTCACCGTCGACCGCGGGACCGGAGTGCTCGCTCCCTGACCGAGGCCGAGCAGGCCGTTCGGTGTCCCGACACCGGTGGGACCGTCCCAGCCGGCGCCACCCTGGCAGAGCAGGTTGCCGCAGCTGCCGTTCGAACCGGACGTCACGTCGTTGAACGCACCGGCATGCGCGTACGGGTAGGCCACGGCTGCGGTACCGCCGGGGCCCGGGCCGTTGATCGCCTCCATCGCCGCGATGATCGGCGCGCCGGCGGACGTGCCGCCGTACACGCTCCAGCCGCCGTTCACGTACACCGCCACGCCGGTCGCCGGGTCGGCGACCACCGCGACGTCGTTCGTCGCCCGCGCGCTGCACGCCGCGCGCAGCGCGGTGATCCCGGCCTGCCACGTGGGCTGCGTCTCATACAGCGAGCAGCCGGACCCGGTTGCGCCGTAGCTGCCGCCCCACACGCTCTCACGCCAGCCGCGTGCCGTGCTGGTGTCGCGATACAGCGCGGTGCCGCCGACCGAGATGACGTTCGACAGCACCGCGGGCCAGCCGGTGCCGTAGCCGTTGTCCCCGCTCGCCGCGACGTACGTCACGCCCGCAGCGGCGAGATAGCCGTCGAGGTCGGACTGCCCGGCGAACTCCGCACCACCCCAGGACAGCGAGATGAACCGCGCGCCGAGCGCGGCCGCCTTCTGGACGGCGAGCTCCAGGTTCGGCGCACCGGAACTGTCGTCGTCGTCGGCTTCCACCAGCAACAGGTGACAGCTCGGGCAGATCGCCGACGCCATCTGCAGATCCAGGTTGATCTCGCCGGCCCACCCCGAGTTGTAGGCCGGCAGCGGGGCCGCGTCGCCGCCCTGGTTGACCTTGCGGAAGCACCCGTTCGCGCTGGTGCACGGCGCAAGCCCGTACTGTTCCCGGTAGGCCGTGAGGTTCGCCTCCGCGTCGGGCTCGTCGTACGCGTCCACGATCGCGATCGTGGACGTCGAGGTGGTCGCAGGCACCCGGTACGCCGCGCGCAGGTCGGCCGGGCCGAAGCCGTACGGGACGGCCAGTGCCGATCGCGTGGTGAGCCGCGTCGGGCCCGGCTGCATCGCCAGGCACCACTTGCGCCCGGGCAGTCGCGGGCACAGCGGCACGCTCGTCGCGGTCGCTGGTGCGGCCGCAGCCCGGGCGCCGGAAGCACCCGGCCCGGCCACGACGACCGGGGCCGCAAGCGTGCTCAGGAGCGTGATCGCGGCAAATGCGATCACGGCGGTTCGGCGCATCGAGGACCTACTTCTGCAAGCTGGAACGTTCCACAAGATCGATCGGCACGCCGCAGCGTGAGCTGAGCCGATGGGCGGGCCGAACGTCCCGGTGCGGACGGGACGTTCGCGCCTGCTGGACGGAACTGGGCGGGTCGATCATCAAGGGTGAGCCCGTCGATCGCTTGGAGACGCCATGAGCACCCTGCCGCACGACCTGACCGATCTCTATCTCGCCCCTGTCCTGCTCGCGGTGCAGGCCAGGATCGAAGAACTCGGCGCCCTGCCGCTGCCGGATCTGGCCATCCGGATCGGGCTGGATTCGGACCTGGCCGACTGGACGCCCACGATGCGCGACGACGCCCTGCTGCGCACCGTCGGGCACCTGCTCGACCTGCACGACTGGGAACTGTCCTGGGACCGGTACGGGCTGAAGGTGTCGCACGACACGCACAGCGTCGTGCTCGGGGTGCCGAAGACATTCGCCGACTTCCGGGTCGGGCTGGCCCGGCGTTTCGGCACCGCCGTCTGATCGTCCCGCCGCGCGCCGCGTGCCGGTGAACCGGCGGTCCCTACGCTGGACGCATGACGCTGTTCGAGCCGGAGCCGCCGCAGGCCGAGGCGTTCGACCCCACGGCGCCGCTCGCGGCCCGGATGCGACCGCGCAGCCTGGACGAGGTCGTCGGCCAGGACCACCTGCTCGCGCCCGGCTCGCCGCTGCGCCGCCTGGTCGAGGGTGACGCGCCGATGTCACTGATCCTGTTCGGTCCGCCGGGGACCGGCAAGACCACCCTCGCCCAGATCGTGTCCGGGGTGACGCAGCGCCGCTTCGTCCAGCTGTCGGCGCTGAACGCGGGGGTGAAGGACGTCCGGGCCGTCATCGAGCAGGCGCGCACCGACCTCGGTCGCTCCGGCCGGCAGACCGTGCTGTTCATCGACGAGATCCACCGCTTCTCCAAGACCCAGCAGGACTCGCTGCTGCACGCGGTGGAAGCCCGGCACGTCACGCTGGTCGCGGCGACCACCGAGAACCCGTTCTTCTCGATCGTCTCGCCGCTGCTCTCGCGCAGCCTGCTGCTCAGCCTGCAACCGCTGGACGAGGACGCGATCGGGCTGCTCGTGGACCGGGCCCTGTCCGACGAGCGCGGCCTGGCCGGTGCGGTCTCGTTGGACGAGGACGCGCGCGCCCACCTGCTGCGGATCGCCGGCGGCGACGCGCGGCGCGCGCTCACCGCGCTGGAGGCCGCCGCGGGAACGGCTGCCGCCGAGCAGCGGGATCGCATCGGTCTGGCCATGCTCGAGCAGGCTGTCGACACCGCGGCCGTCCGGTACGACCGGGACGGTGACCAGCACTACGACGTCATCAGCGCCTTCATCAAGTCGATCCGCGGCTCGGACGCCGACGCCGCGTTGCACTACCTGGCCCGGATGATCGAGGCGGGGGAGGATCCGCGGTTCATCGCCCGACGCCTGGTCGTGCACGCCAGCGAGGACGTCGGGCTGGCCGACCCCACCGCGCTGCTCGCGGCCACCGCGGCGGCCCAGGCGGTGCAACTGATCGGCATGCCCGAGGCGCGCATCAACCTGGCCCAGGCCACCATCCACCTGGCCCTCGCGCCCAAGTCCAACGCGGTGGTCGCCGCGATCGACGCCGCGCTCGCCGACGTCCGGGCCGGGCTGGCCGGAACCGTGCCGCCCGCGCTGCGCGACGCGCACTATGCCGGGGCGCAGCAGCTCGGTCACGGCAAGCGGTACCGCTACCCGCACGACGCGGCCGAGGGCGTGCTCACCCAGCAGTATCCGCCGGACGAGCTCGTCGGGCGCGACTACTACCAGCCCGCCGACCGCGGCGCAGAGCGGTACCTGGCCGAGCGGCTGCCCAGGCTGCGCGGGGTGGTGCGCGGGACCGCCCCGGCCGAGCGGGCCGGCGGTGCCGAGCGGTCAATGCCGCAACCGTGACCCGATAGGGTCAACAGGTTGCCTGCCACACCGAACTCAGGAGGGCTTTCATGTCCGGAGGGGCCATAGCCGCGCTCATCGCGGCCATCGCCTTCGCGGTGCTCGTCCTGCTGCTCGCCATCCCGCTGCTCAAGCTGGGACGCACGCTGGACGAGGCGACGCTCGCGATCCGCAAGACGCACGAGGGCGCCACCCCGCTGCTGGGCGAGGCGCAGGGCACCATGACGCAGGTCAACGCCCAGCTCGCCCAGGTCGAGGGGATCGCCAAGAACGTCAACGCGATGACCACCAATGCGGCTGCCATGTCGGCGGTCGTCTCCAGCACCCTCGGCAGCCCGATGATCAAGGCGGCGGCGTTCACCTACGGGGTGCGCAAGACGGTCCGCGGCCGGCGCGACGCCGACACGCTGCGCGAGGCCCGCCGCCGGCGGCGCGGCGCCTCGCGGCGGGGAGGTGAGCGCTGATGCGCCGGCTGTTCTGGCTCGCCATGGGCATCACCATCGGCGCCCTGATCGTGCGCAAGCTCTCCAAGCTCGCCGAGCGGTTGACCCCGCGCGGCATGGCCGGCGGTATCGGCGCGGGCCTGGCCGAACTGGCCGACGCGCTGCGCGAGTTCGGGGCGGACGTCCGGACGGCGATGCGCGAGCGCGAGGCCGAACTGCGCGAGAGCACCGGGCTGGACGGGCAGCTCGGCAAGGTCGGCTAGGGATGCGCAGCGCCGAGATCAGGAAGCGCTTCCTGGGTCATTTCGAGGCGAACGGTCACACCGTTGTCCCGAGCGTGCCCCTGCCGTTCGAGGACCCGAACCTGCTGTTCGTCAACGCCGGCATGGTGCAGTTCGTCCCGTACTTCGTCGGCCAGCAGACGCCGCCGTGGCCGCGCGCCACCAGCATCCAGAAGTGCATCCGCACCCCGGACATCGACGAGGTCGGCAAGACGACCCGGCACGGCACGTTCTTCCAGATGAACGGCAACTTCAGCTTCGGCGACTACTTCAAGGAACGCGCCATCACGCTCGCCTGGGAGCTGTCGACGAACTCGGTGGCCGACGGCGGCTTCGGGCTGGACGGCGAGCGGATCTGGGCGACCGTCTACCTGGACGACGACGAGGCCATCGACATCTGGCACAAGGTGATCGGCCTGCCGCTCGAGCGCATCGTTCGCAAGGGGATGGACGACAACTTCTGGTCGATGGGCATCGCCGGGCCGTGCGGACCGTGCAGCGAGCTGTACTACGACCGCGGCCCCGACTACGGCGTCGAGGGCGGCCCGGCGGTCGACGAGGACCGCTACATGGAGTTCTGGAACCTGGTGTTCATGCAGAACGAGCGCGGCCCGCAGAACGGGCCGGGCAAGTCGGACTTCCCCATCCTGGGCGAACTGCCACGCAAGAACATCGACACCGGGATGGGCATGGAGCGGATGGCCACGCTCATGCAGGGCGTCGACAACCTCTACGAGATCGACGAGACGCGACCGGTGCTCGACCGCGCGGCACAGCTGGCCGGGAAGGTGTACGGCGCGCACTCCGGGCACGCTGCGGCGCAGTCACATCCGGACGACGTGCGGCTGCGCGTCGTGGCCGACCACGTGCGCACCGCCTTGATGCTGATCGGCGACGGCGTGACGCCCGCCAACGAAGGCCGCGGCTACGTGTTGCGCCGGATCATGCGCCGAGCGGTGCGTTCCATGCGGCTGCTCGGCGTCCAGGAGCCGGTCTTCCCGCAGCTGCTGCCCGTCTCGCGCGACGCGATGGCGCCGTCCTACCCGGAGCTGGCGAGCGACTTCGAGCGCATCAGCAGCTACGCGTACGCCGAGGAGGAAGCGTTCCTGCAGACGCTGCGCGCGGGCACCACCATCTTCGACACCGCGGTCGGCGCGGTCCGCCGAGCCAGCGGCACCCAATTGCCGGCCGACAAGGCGTTCCAGCTGCACGACACCTACGGTTTCCCGATCGACCTCACCCTGGAGATGGCGGCCGAGCAGGGCATCAGCGTCGACGAGCCGGGGTTCCGCCGGCTGATGGCCGAGCAGCGGGCCAGGGCCAAGGCCGACGCCCGGGCCAAGAAGACCGCGCACGCCGACCTGTCGCTGTACCGCGCGGCGCGCGACGCGGGTGCGGCCACCGACTTCACCGGCTACCGGGAGATCGCCCGCGAGGCCGTGGTCGCCTCGATCATCGGCGAGCACGGGCTGCTGCCCGCCGCCGGTGAGGGCGAGGAGGTCGAGCTGGTCCTGGACGCGACGCCGTTCTACGCCGAGGGCGGTGGCCAGCAGCCGGACCAGGGCCGGATCCTCGTCAACTCGAACGGGCGCGAGGCCGAACTGTTCGTCACCGACGTCCAGCAGCCGGTTCCCGGACTGATCGTGCACCGGGTGACGGTGCACTCCGGTGAGGTCCGGCCCGGCGATCACGTGCTCGCCGAGGTCGACCCGACCCGGCGCGCCGCGGTCTCGCGCAGCCACTCCGGCACGCACCTGCTGCACGCCGGCCTGCGCCGCGCGCTCGGCGACACGGCCGCCCAGGCCGGCTCGCTCAACGCCCCCGGCCGGCTGCGCTTCGACTTCAAGACCCCCTCCGCGGTCCCGGCGAGCGTGCTGTCCGACGTCGAGGACGAGATCAACGAGGTGCTGCTGCGCGATCTCGAGGTCCGCTGGTTCGTCACCGACCAGGCCGAGGCCAGGCGCATCGGCGCGATCGCCATGTTCGGCGAGAAGTACGGCGACCAGGTCCGGGTGGTCGAGATCGGCGACTACTCGCGCGAGCTGTGCGGTGGGACGCACGTGCCGCGCAGTTCGGTGATCGGCATGGTCAAGCTGCTGGGCGAGGCCTCGATCGGCTCCGGTGTGCGGCGCGTCGAAGCGCTGGTCGGCCTGGACGCGTTCCGGTTCCTGGCCCGCGAGCACGTGCTGGTGCATCAGCTCTCCGGCGAGTTCAAGGCGCATCCGGACGAATTGCCCGAGCGCATCGCCGGCGTGCTGGACCGGCTCAAGGGCGCCGAGCGTGAACTGGACAAGCTTCGCGTCGCCGCGGTCCTCGCCGGCGCCGGACCGCTGGCCGACACCGCCGAGCAGGTCGACGGAGTGCAACTCGTCACCGCAGAAGCGCCCGCCGGCGTCAGCGGCAACGACCTGCGTTCGCTGGTGCTGGACGTCCGCGGCCGGCTGGCCGCGGGCCGGTCCGCCGTCGTGCTGCTCGCCTCGCCCGGCGAGAACGGCGTCAACTTCGTGGCCGCGGTGAACCAGGCGGGCCAGGACGCCGGCCTGTCCGCGGGCCAACTGGTGCGCGCGTTCGCGCCCGTCCTCGGCGCCCGCGGCGGCGGCAAGGCCGACCTGGCGCAAGGCGCCGGCGGCGACGCGGCCAACCTGGCCGCCGCGTTCGAGGCGGTCCGGCAGGCCGTCGCGTCCGCGCGGTGACGGCCGCGACGACGACGGCCGCGACGACGACGCGGTGAGCACGTGACCGGAGTCTGGCTGGGCGTCGACGTGGGGACGGTGCGGGTAGGCGTGGCGCGCAGCGATCCGGCCGGGGTGCTGGCGACCCCGCTGGTCACGCTGCGGCGGGACGCCCACGCGAACCGCGACATCGCCGAACTGGCCGCCCTGGTGGCCGAGCACGGGGCGGTCGGGGTGGTCGTCGGGCTGCCGCGCACCCTGGCCGGCCGCGAAGGTCCCTCGGCGCGGTTCGCCCGCGAGTACGCCGCCCTGCTGGCCGCCGCGATTGACCCGATTCGGGTGGAACACGTCGACGAGCGCCTGACCACGGTGAGTGCCGAGCGTAAACTTTCCGAGGGCGGTGTGCGGGGAAGTAGGGCCAAGCGTGCCGTCATTGACCAGGCGGCTGCGGTAGAACTGTTGCAGCACTGGTTGGATTCGCGCCGCGACTGAGTTCTGCGGCGCACCGTGGTCCAACTGATCCAGCGCCATGCACCGACGGGACGCGATCCCCTGGCTGAAACGGAGTAGCCCCGCGTGACGCAGCGCGATCACGAGTCGCTGGCAGAGCACGATCCGCATTCGCTGCTCTTCGGTCCGCACGAGGACGAGGGGCACCCGCACCATCGCCACACGACGGAGCCGGAACCGCACACCCGGTCGGCACGCCGCCGCGCCCAGCGCGAACACACGTCGCACCGGCGGCGGCGGCGCAACCGCGGGGTGCTGCTGGCTCTCGTGTGCGTCGTGCTGCTCGTGGTCGGCGTGTCCGCGTGGCTCATCGTGCCGAAGGTCGTGGACATGATCCATCCGCCGGACTACTCCGGGAACGGGCAGGGCACGGTGAGCATCACCATCGGCCAGGGCGACGGCGCATCGGACATCGGTGACACGCTGCACAAGGCGGGCGTGGTGAAGAGCGTCGACGCCTTCGTGAATGCCGCCAGCAACAACTCCGACTCGCAGAGCATCCAGCCGGGTACCTACCTGCTGCACCGCCACATGGCTGCGAAGAACGCGTTGACGCTGCTGCTCGATCCCAAGTCGCGCACCACGGCGGGCGATCTGGTGATCACCGAGGGCGCCACGGTCTTCGACGTCAGGGCGCGGCTGGTCAAGGTGCTGGGGGCCGCCCAGCAGGGGGCGATCGACAAGGCGCTCGCCGACCCCAGCTCGTTGGGCATCCCGCTCGGGTACCGGCCCGCGACGGGGGAGTTCACCTCGATCGAGGGATTCCTGTACCCCGCGACGTACACGATCGACCCGAAGGCGTCGCCGTCGGCCGCACTGCAGCGGATGACGAGCCGCTTCGCCGAGCACGACCGCTCGAGCGGGTTCGCCACCGACGCGCAGAAGGTCGGGCTGACGCCGTACGAGGCGCTGATCATCGCGTCCATCGCGCAGTCCGAGGCGCGCTTCCCGGACGACATGGCCAAGGTGGCGCGCGTGATCCTGAACCGGATCGCGGCCAAGCGTCCGCTGCAGATCGACGCCACCAGCGCGTACGCGGCGAAGGTTCAGGGCCTGGACCCGACGAAGATCATCTTCGCGCGGATCGACTCGCCCTACAACAGCTACACGCACGACGGTCTGCCGCCCACGCCGATCAGCAACCCGGGCGCCGAAGCGATGACCGGAGCGGTGCACCCCACGCCGGGGAACTGGCTGTACTACGTGAACAAGGACTCCGCGGGGCACCTGTTCTTCACCAACGACGAGGCCGCGTTCACCCAGGCCGTCGAGAAATGCCGCCAGAACAACTGGGGCTGTGGCTGAGGGGGTTCGCGCCGGGGTGACAGTGCGGCACGCCGCCGTCCTGGGACGCCCGGTCGCGCACTCGCTCTCGCCGCTGCTGCACCGCGCCGCGTACGCCGAGCTCGGCCTGACCTGGACCTACACCGCGGTGGACTGCGGCCCGGACGAGCTGCCCGGCGTGTTGGCCGAGCGCCGCGACTGGGCCGGGTTCTCGTGCACCATGCCGCTCAAGCGCGCCGTGCTGGACGTGGCCGCCGAGGTGGCGCCGGTCGCGCGCGCGGTGGGAGCCGGCAACACGCTGCTGCCGCTGCCCGGCGGCGGCTGGCGGGCCGACAACACCGACGTCGCGGGCATCGTCGCCACGCTCGCCGAGCACGCCGTTGCCCCGCGTACGGCGACCCTGCTGGGCGCGGGCGGCACCGCGCAGGCGGCCGTCGCCGCACTGGCCACGCTCGGGCTCGAGGAGTGCACAGTGCTCGTCCGCGACGTGACTCGCAGCGAGCAGGTAGGTGCGGCCGGGGCCGCGCTGGGCGTCGCGGTCCGGACGGCCGTGCTGTCCGCCGATGCGCCCGAACTCGGCGCCGACCTCGTGGTGTCCACCCTGCCCCGCGGCGCCGCCGACCCGCTCGCCGCGCGGCCCTGGACCGCCGCCCAGACGGTGCTGGACGTCGTCTACGACCCCTGGCCGACGGCGTTGGCGTCGGCGGTCGCGGCGGCCGGCGGGAAGGTGCTCAGCGGTGCCCTGATGCTGCTGCACCAGGCCGCGGTCCAGGTCGAACTGATGACCGGTCAGCCCGCGCCGGTACCGGCCATGCGCGCGGCGTTGCGCTCGGCCGTGCCGGCAGCGGACGTCTGACCGGTGGCCTCCAGCCGGATCACCACCGACTTGGACGCGGGCGTGTTGCTCGTCTCGGCCACCGAGTCCAGCGGCACCAGCACGTTCGCCTCGGGGAAGTAGGCGGCCGCGCAACCCGGCGGGGTCGGGTACTGCACCGCGCGGAAGCTCTTCGCGCGGCGCTCGCCGTCGTCGGCCACGCTGATGATGTCCACGGCGTCCCCGTCCCGCAGCCCGAAGGCGCGCAGGTCCGCGCCGTTCACGAACACCACGCGGCGGCCGCCCTTGATCCCGCGGTACCGGTCGTCCAGCCCGTACACCGTGGTGTTGAACTGGTCGTGCGAACGCACCGTCTGCAGCAGCAGGTGCCCGTCCGGGACCTGCACCATGGTCGGCGGGTTGACGGTGAAGCGGGCCTTGCCGGTCGCGGTCTTGAAGGTGCGCGAATCGTGCGGCCCGCGCGGCAGCATGAACCCGCCGGGCTGCACGGCCCGCTCCTCGAACGCGTGAAAGCCGGGTACCACGTGCTCGATGTGCTTGCGGATCACCCGGTAGTCGGCGCCCATCGCGCGCCAGCCGATCCCGTCCGAGTCGCCGAACAGCGCGTGACCGAGGTCGGTGACGATCGCGATCTCGCTGCGCAGCGCATCCGAGCCGGGCAGCAGTCGGCCGCGCGAGGCGTGCACCATGCTCATCGAGTCCTCGACCGTGACGAACTGCTCGACGCCCGCCCGCACGTCGCGCTCGGTACGTCCCAGGCACGGCAGGATCAGCGCCTCGCGGCCGTGGCACAGGTGCGAGCGGTTCAGCTTCGTCGCGACGTGCACGGTCAGGGCACAGTTCGCCATCGCCGCCTCGGTCACCGCGGTGTCCGGCGTCGCCGCGACGAAGTTGCCGCCGAGCGCGAAGAACACGTCGACCTTGCCGTCGCGCATCGCGCGGATCGAGTCGACCGTGTCCCAGCCGTGCTCGCGCGGCGGGTCGAAGCCGAACTCCGCCTGCAGCGCGTCCAGGAACGAGTCGGGCATCTTCTCCCAGATGCCCATCGTGCGGTCGCCCTGCACGTTGCTGTGGCCGCGGATCGGTGACGGACCCGCACCGGGACGTCCGACATTTCCCCGCAGCAGCAGGAAGTTCACGATCTCGCGGATCGTCGCGACCGCGTTGCGGTGCTGCGTCAGCCCCATCGCCCAGCACACGACGACGCTGTCGGAAGCGACCACCTGCGCGGCGAACTCCTCGATCTGCTCGCGGGACAGCCCGCACTGGCCGGTGATCTCCGTCCAGTCCAGCGCCCGCAACGCCGCCGACGCCTCGGCGAAACCGTCGCAGTAGGTGGCGATGAAGTCCTGGTCCAGCACCGTCCCCGGAGCGGCGTCCTCGCGGGCGAGCAGCGCCTTGTTCACGCCGGCGAACAGCGCCAGGTCGCCGTTGACGCGAACCGGCAGGTACGAGTCGGCGAGCACGGTGCCGCGGCCGAGCAGACCGCGCGGCGTCTGCGGATTGCGGAACCGGCCGAAACCCGCCTCGGGCAGCGGGTTGATGGCCACGATGCGGGCTCCGCGCCGCTTCGCCTTCTCCAGCGCGGTCAGCATGCGCGGGTGGTTCGTGCCCGGGTTCTGCCCGACGATCACGATGAGTGCCGCGTGCTTCTCGATGTCGGCCAGGGTGACCACGCCCTTGCCCACCCCGATCGTCTCGGACAGCGCGGCGCCGCTGGACTCATGGCACATGTTCGAGCAGTCCGGCAGGTTGTTCGTGCCCAGCCGCCGGGCGAGCAACTGGTACACGAACGCGGCCTCGTTGCTGGCGCGCCCGCTGGTGTAGAAGACGGCGCGGTTCGGATCGGGCAGCGCCTTGAGCCGGTCGGCGACCAGCCCGATCGCGTCGTCCCACGAGATCGGCGCGTAGTGCGTCGCGTCCGGGGCGAGGTACATCGGTTCGGTCAGCCGGCCGTGGTGCTCGAGCCAGTGGTCGTCCTGCGCGCGCAGTTCGGCGATCGGGTGCGCCGCGAAGAACGCCGCGTCCACCCGCTTGCGGGTCGCCTCCCACGACACCGCCTTGGCGCCGTTCTCGCAGAACTCGGCGGTCTTGCGGTGTTCCGGGTCCGGGTCCGGCCAGGCACAGCTGGGGCAGTCGAACCCGTCGACGTGATTCATCTTCAGCAGGGTGCGCGCGCTGCGCACCGGGCCCATCTCGTCCAGCGCGATCCGCATCGACTGCGCGATGCCGGGGAAGCCGACCGAGGTCTTCTTCGGCGCGCTCACCTCGGGCTCGCCGTCGTGGGTGTCCTCGTGCGCCATCTTCCTCGCCCCTTCCGCTGCTACCCCATCCTTGCTTACGCCGTCAGGCCCGCCAGTGGTAGCCGATCGAGAAGTCCACAGCGACCGCAAAGGCGAGATACATCAGCCAGCCGCCGGTCACCAGGTGGAAGAAGCCGAGTGCGCGCTCGCCGAGCTTGACGCCGATGGCGGCGAAGAAGTCGCTGAAGTAGATCGCGAACAGGCCGAGGAACAGCAGGCCGACCGGCCAGTCCTTGGCCTTGAAGAACACGAGCGCGCCCATCGCCGACACCGACATGTAGGCGACGCACATCCCGGCGTTGGTCCGCGGATCGTGGTTGCTGTAGCGGTTCCAGCCGATCGCGAACCAGTGGATGCCGTACGCGGAGAACGCCAGCGCGGCCATGTAGAGCGGCGGATCCTTGAACACCTGCAGCCAGGTGAGACCGACGAACAAGATGATGCCCGTGAGCAACTGGCAGAATCCGGGCATCCAGATCCCCCACACGCCGGTCGCCCGGTCGACCCGGTCGCCGCGCGGCGGGTAGCCGGCGAGCTCCTGCGGGCCGTAGATCAGGTACCCGGTCCCGAGCCCGAAGAAGCCGAGCGCTAGCGGCGGGAACGTGGACGTGGCGAACGTGACATCCATGCTGGACTCCTCATGACGTGCAGGTGGCGGGTACACGTGTGGTGTGTCTCGTCATGACGGTTCGATCACGTTGTCATATCACGTTGCGACATATCCGGGTCCTGTGAATCGTGCGTACGCTCGGATGCGACGAACGGAGCAGGCGTGGCGGTGATGACGACCCGGCGGGCGATCGTGCGCATGCCGGTGGATGCGGCACCCGCCTCGCGGCCGGACGACCTGGTCGTGGAGTCGCCGCTCGTGCTCGGTCTGGACGGCGCCGCGATCGCCACGCTGATGCGCACGCCCGGCCACGACCTGGAGCTGGCTGCCGGGTGGCTCGTGGTCGAGTCCGGGGTCGGCCGCGCCGAGGACATCCACACCCTGACCGCCTGCCGGGAGGACGACACCGACCGGGTGCACATCGCGCTGCGCGAGGGCGTCCGCCCGCCGCGTCCGCGCGCGTTCGTCACCTCGGCCGCGTGCGGGGTGTGCAGTGCGGACGTCCTCGACCTCGCGCCGCTGCGCAACGGGCCCGGTCACACCCCCGGCTGGACGGTGCCGCGCGACGTGCTGCTCGCGCTGCCCGAGGCGATGCGGACGCAGCAGCGGACGTTCGCGCGGACCGGGGGAGTGCACGCGGCCGCGCTCGCCGACGCGTCCGGCGCGTTGCTCTTCAGCCGCGAGGATGTCGGCCGGCACAACGCGGTCGACAAGGTCGTCGGCCGGGCCCTGCTCGACGGGCTGCTGCCGGCCACCGACCGGCTGCTCGTGGTCAGCGGCCGCGTGTCGTTCGAGATCATCCAGAAGGCGGTCGCGGCCGGGATCGCCGGCATCGTCGCGGTGTCGGCACCGTCCAGCCTCGCGGTCGACCTGGCCCGCGAACACGGCGTGCTGCTGGCGGCGATGGTGCGCGGTACCCGCCTGAACGCCTACGCGGGGGCCGACCTGATCTCGGCCGAGTGACGCCGCGCCGCGCTCACCAGCAGCAGCACGACCGCGCCGACCAGCGCGTACGCGAGTGACACGAGCAGCGGCTGCAACGTCCGGGCGCCGTCGAAGTAGACGATGCCGCGGATGCCGGACGTGCCAGCGCCCGGCGGCAGGAACGGGCCGATCGCCCGCCAGAACCCCGGAAGCATCGGTCCGGGGTACGCGCCGCCCGCGCTCGGGTTGCCCAGCACCACGAACAGCAACACCGCGATGCCGATGCCGAGCACGCCGGTCAGCGCCTGGATCGCCATCGTGAACGCGCCCACGGCGAACACCACCAGCGCGCCGAAACCCGTGAGCGTCCAGAACGAGCGGCTCAGCGCGCCGAGGATCGGGCCGACGATGAGCGCGCCGCCGATGCCGGACACGATCGAGTAGAGCGCGAGCGCGCCCAGCCGCACGCGCGCCCGGCGCGCGTTCGCGGGCTTGGCCCCCGCGCTGATCGCCAGGATCGAGGCGACCAGGTAACCGCCGACCACCCAGCCCACGGCCAGGTAGAAGGCGGTGAGTCCCCGCGCGTCGCCCTTCGCCGCCGAGACGATGTCCTCGACGCTGACCGTGCGCTGCTGTGCCGTCTCGACCTGTGTCATCACGCTGGTCAGCGCGCCGGACAGCGAACCGCCCTCCGCCGACGCGACGAGCAGCCGGTCGGTGCCGCTCGACCCGGCGATCAGCGCGCCGTCGAGGTCGCGGCCCCTGATCTTGTCGACCGCGCTCGCCTCGGACGTCACGACCGTCGCGTGCAGCGGCTGGCCGTCCAGGGCGTTGAGCCGCTCGACGGTCTGCCGCGCGGCGCCCGCGGGAGCGCCCGCGGGGGCGACCACGCCCAGCGCGATGCGGTGCGGTTTCGGGTCGTGGAAGGCGCCGGCGTAGCTCAGGATGAAGCCCAGCTGCAGCAGCAGCACGCCGACCACGAGCGCGACCGCCCGCGGTGTGACGGCGTCGCGCCACTCGGCGAGCAGCGGCGGTCTGCGCTCGGCCGGGTGCGCCTCATGGGCCCCGTGCGCACCGTGCGGGTGGCCGCCCATCACGGCGCCTGCCCGGGATCTTGCGCGTGCGCGGCCGCGAGCCGCTGCGCGATGGCGGCCGCGTCGCGGATCGCCTGGGCGTCGCCACCGTGCCGGCCGGCGGCCAGTCCGACCAGGAACGTGGTCAGCGGCGCGGCGGGGCGGGCCACCCCGTGCGCCGCGTCGCGGGCCACGTCCAGCAGCAGATTCCGGTCGACGGCAGCGGCGTCGACGTCCAGCGCACCGGCGAGCTCGAGCACCCAGGCGTCCAGCGGGTTGGTCATTGTGCGCTCCCTACCGCTCGGCCCGCTCGCGCGCGCCGGCGAGTTCGTCCCACGTGTCGCAGTCGTACCCCCAGCCCTGCGGGTCGGGTACTTCGATCATTTCGGACGCAGCGACGAGGGCGCGAACAGGCGCGCCGTGCGTACCGGCCGTCAACTCCAGCGCGGCGCGCAGTGCGGTGGTCCGCCACGCGGCCGCCAGGTAGTTCACCTGGCCCGAGGCCTCGACGAGGCAGGCGACCCCGGCCGCCGGCGAGCCACTCACTGCACCCAGCAGGGCGGGCACCGCCGGGCCGATGCCGGGCAGGTCGGCGGCGAGCACCAGCGTGACGTCCGCGCGGACCAGGCCGACCCCGGCAGCGATGCCCGCGACCGGCCCGGCACCGGGCGGATCCTCGCGCACCCAGCTCACCGGCCGGGCGGTGTCGCGCCGCGGCCCGGCCACCACGATCGTCGCCGCGCCGGCCACCGCGTCCAGCACCCGGTCCAGCAGCGTGCGGCCGCCGACGATCAGCCCCGGCTTGTCCGCGCCGCCGAGCCGGCGCGCAGCGCCGCCGGCCAGCACGATCGCGTCGAACATGCCTTGACTGTAGGGCCGTAGGCTTGCCGTCCGTGTCCACCCTCGTCGGCGCCCTGGCCGGGGCGGCCGCCTGCGTGGCTGTCGCGCCGTACCTGGCCCGGCTGACGGTCAGCGTTCCGGACCGCGACGAGCGCCGGTGGTGGCGGGGCCGCCCTGCCGGCCGCGGCCGCGTCCTGCTCACCGCGTCGGTCGCCGCCGCGCTGGGCGCGCTGGCCGGTGCGGCGGCGGGCTGGTCGGCGCTGTGGCCGGCCCTGCTCGCCCTCGCGCTGGTGTGCGCGCCGTTGGCGATCATCGACTTCGAGCAGCACCGGCTGCCGAACCGCCTGATGGCGGTGGCCTGGCTGCTCGCTGCTGCGCTGCTGACTCTCGCCGCGGCCGTCCGGCACGACTGGGCGGCGCTGCTGCGTGCGCTCGAAGGCGGCGCGGCGGTGTTCGCGGTGCTCTACCTGCTCGCGTTCGCCTCCCCGCGCTCGTTCGGGTTCGGCGACGTCAAGCTCGGCGGCGTTCTCGGCGCCTACCTGGGCTGGGCGGGATGGGGGTACGTCTACTACGGCATCTTCGCCGGCTTCCTGTTCGGCGCGGTCGTCGCGATCGGGCTGCTCGCGAGCCGGCGCGCGTCGCTGAAGACCGCGCTAGCGTTCGGCCCGATGCTGGTGCTCGGCGCACTGGTCGTGCTCGCCTTCGATGCCGTCCCGTCCACCCTCGGCTGACGGCACGTCTTCGTTCGCTTAACTAAGCGGCCTACGGTCGGTGCTATGAGTCCCGCACAGCAAGGTGAGGTCAAGCCCGCGCCGACCGTCTTCGTGCTCTTCGGCGCGACCGGCGATCTGGCCAAACGGATGGTGCTACCCGCGTTCTTCACGCTCGCCACGAACGGCCTGCTGCCGGACGAGTGGCTGCTGATCGGCAACGGCCGCGGCGACCTCGCCCACGAGGACTTCCGCGACCGGGTACACGACTCGCTGACCGAGTTCGGACCGCAGCCGACCCGCGAGCAGTGGCACGCGTTCAGCGAGCGGCTGAGGTTCGCCGGCGGCGGCTTCGACACGACCGACCCGGGCAGCCTGCTGGACGTGATCGCCGAGGCCCGCTCGGCGCTCGGCACCGACGCCCAACTCGTGCACTACCTCGCCATCCCGCCGGTCGCGTTCGGCGAGATCACCAAGGCGCTCGGCGAGCACGAGCTGGCCGAGGGCGCCCGGGTGGTCTACGAGAAACCGTTCGGCACCTCACCGGAATCGTTCCGCACCCTGGACAAGACGGTGCACTCGGTGCTGGACGAGTCGCAGGTGTACCGGATCGACCACTTCCTCGGCAAGGAGGCCACGCAGGACCTGCACGTGCTGCGCTTCGCCAACGGGCTGTTCCACGCCATCTGGAACCGTGCGCACATCCGCGCCGTCCAGATCGACGTCCCGGAGAAGATCGGCGTCACCGACCGGTCGGTGTTCTACGACCAGACCGGCGCCGTGCTGGACATGCTGGTCACGCACCTGATCCAGGTGGCCGCAGAGGTGGCGATGGAGCCGCCTGCCAGCCTGTCCGCCACCGACCTGCAGGCGGCGCGCGAGGAGGTCATCGGGGCGTTCCGGCCGATCGACCCGAAGGAGGTCGTCCTGGGCCAGTTCGACGGCTACCGCGACCTGGCCGGGGTCGACCCGGCGTCCGACATGGACACCTACGTCGCCGCGCGGCTGTGGATCGACAACGACCGCTGGCGCGGCGTGCCGTTCCTGATGCGCACCGGCAAGCGGCTGGCCTTCAGCAAGCAGCGGGTGAGCATGATCCTGCGCGAGCCCGAGGGCACGCTCGCGCACGTGCCGAAGCACAGCAACGTCCTGGCGTTCTCGCTGAGCGGCAGCGGCGAGATCGACCTGCGGCTGGTCGCGAAGGAGCCCGGTGCCGAGCTGAACCTGGACATCGCCGAGGCCACCATCGCGCTGTCCACGCTGCCCAACGCCGACCCGCTGCCGCCGTACGTGCGGCTCATCCACGACGCGCTGCTCGGCGACCGCTCGCTGTACACCCGGCCGGACGGGCTGGCTGCGGTGTGGCGGGTGTTCGAGCCGCTGCTGGATGCGAAGCCGAAGCCGGTGCCGTACGCGCCGGGTTCGTGGGGACCGGCCGAGGCCGCCGAGCTCGCCGCCCCGGACGGCTGGCTGCTCGGCCAGTAGCCGCGGGCGCGGGATCGGGTTCTGACACACTTGCGGCGTGTTGCGTTGGATCACCGCCGGCGAGTCGCACGGGCCCGCTCTCGTCGCCGTGCTCGACGGCCTGCCCGCCGGCGTCGAGGTGACCACGGCGGACGTCGGCCGCGACCTGGCCCGCCGGCGGCTCGGCTACGGCCGCGGCGCCCGCATGAAGTTCGAGCAGGACGAGATCGAGCTGACCGGCGGGGTGCGCCACGGGTTCACGATGGGCGGCCCGGTCGCGATCCGGATCGGCAACACCGAATGGCCGAAGTGGACCACCGTGATGTCCGCGGACCCGGTCGACCAGGCGCTGCTCGACGAGCAGGCGCGCAACGCGCCGCTGACCCGGCCGCGCCCGGGGCACGCCGACCTGGCCGGCATGCAGAAGTACGACCTGGACGACGCCCGGCCGGTGCTCGAGCGCGCCAGCGCCCGAGAGACGGCCGCCCGCGTTGCCCTGGGTGCGGTGGCGAAGGCCTTTCTCGCCCAGGCGGTCGGCGTCGAGATCGTCAGCCACGTGACCGCGATCGGCTCGGTGAGCGCGCCGCGCGGGGTCGTCCCGCACCCAGGTGACGCCGACGCCGTCGACGCGTCCGAAGTGCGCTGCCTCGATCCGCAGGCGAGCGCCGAGATGATCGCCGAGATCGACGCGACCAGGAAGGCCGGCGACACGCTCGGCGGCGTGGTCGAGGTGCTCGCCTACGGGTTGCCACCGGGCCTCGGCTCGCACGTGCAGGGCGAGCGGCGCCTCGACTCCCGGCTGGCCGCCGCGCTGATGGGCATCCAGGCGATCAAGGGCGTCGAGGTCGGCGATGGCTTCGAGCTCGCCCGGACCCGCGGCTCGCAGGCGCACGACGAGATCGTGCGTGACGAGACCGGGACGATCACTCGCGTCTCGGGGCGCAGCGGCGGCACCGAGGGCGGGATGAGCACCGGCGAGGTGCTTCGGGTGCGCGCCGCGATGAAGCCGATCTCGACCGTGCCGCGCGCGCTGCGTACCGTCGACACCGCCACCGGCGAGCCTGCCGTGGCGATCAACCAGCGCTCGGACGTGTGCGCCGTGCCCGCCGCGGGAGTGGTCGCCGAGGCGATGGTGTCGCTGGTGCTCGCGCACGCGGTGCTGGAGAAGTTCGGCGGCGATTCGGTGGCCGAGACCCGCCGCAACGCGGCGTCCTACCTGGACCGGCTGGCAGAGCGCGGCCTGGCCGCCCCCGCGCGATGAGCCCTCGCGCCGTGCTGATCGGGCTGCCCGGGACCGGCAAGAGCACCACCGGACGGCGGCTGGCGAAGATCCTCGCGGTGCCGTTCGCCGACACCGACGACCTGGTCGAGAAGGCGCAGGGGCGCGACGTGCGGCGCATCTTCGCCGAGTCGGGGGAGGACGCCTTCCGGGCGGTCGAGGCCGAGACGATCCAGGCCGCGCTGCTGGAGTTCGACGGGATCCTGGCGCTCGGCGGTGGCGCGCTGATGACCGCGAGCGTGCGCGACGCGATCTGCGCGTCGGCCGTCCCGGTCGTGCTGCTGCAGGCCTGCACGGACACGCTCGCCTCGCGCGTCGGCGACGCCCACACCCGTCCGCTGCTGCGCGAAGCTCCGCAGCGGCGGCTGGCCGAACTGGCCGAGCAACGCGGCCCGACCTACCGCGCCGCGGCCACGATCATCGTCGAGACCGACAACCGCACGCCCGGCCAGGTGGCCGCCACCGTCGCGGCGAGGCTGCACGAAAGGGCGCGAAGTGAGCGCTGACCTCACCCGGATCCCGGTGGCCGGCCCCGCCCCGTACGACGTGCTGGTGGGGCGCGGGCTGCTCGGTGACCTACCGCCGTTGCTCGGTGCCGCCACCCACGTCGCCCTGATCCATCCGGCCGCGCTGCGCGCCACGGCCGAGGCGGTCCGCGACGACCTGGTGGCACAGGGGCTGGACGCGCACGCCCTCGAGGTGCCGGACGGCGAGGACGCCAAGACGCTGCAGGTGGCCGGCTTCTGCTGGGATGTCCTCGGCCAGGTGGGGTTCACCCGGTCGGACGCGATCGTCGGCATCGGCGGCGGCGCCACCACCGACCTGGCCGGCTGGGTCGCGGCGGCCTGGCTGCGCGGCGTGCGGGTCGTGCACATCCCCACCACGCTGGCCGGGATGGTCGATGCCGCCGTGGGTGGCAAGACGGGCATCAACACCGACACCGGCAAGAACCTGGTGGGCGCGTTCCACCCGCCGGCCGGCGTGATCTGCGACCTGAACACGCTGGAGACGCTGCCGCCGAACGACTACCTCGCCGGCCTGGCCGAGGTGGTCAAGTGCGGCTTCATCGCCGACCCGGCGATCCTCGACCTCATCGAGGCCGACCCGGTACGTGCCGGCCGGCCCGGGAACGGCGTCGAGCGCGAACTCATCGAACGGTCGGTGCGCATCAAGGCCGCGGTGGTGTCCGTGGACCTCACCGAGCAGGGCGTGCGCGAGATCCTCAACTACGGGCACACCCTCGGGCATGCGATCGAGCGGGCCGAGCGGTACCGGTGGCGGCACGGCGCCGCGATCTCGATCGGCCTGGTCTACGCGGCCGCCCTGGGGCGGATGCTCGGCCGCCTCGACGACGCGACAGCGGACCGGCACCGCAGCATCCTGCAATCGCTCGGGCTGCCGACGAGCTACCGGCCGGATGCCTTCGGCGCGCTGCTGGAGACCATGCGCGTGGACAAGAAGGCCCGCGGCAACCGGCTGCGCTTCATCGTCCTGGACGGGCTGGCCAAACCGGTCGGCGTCGACGACCCCGACCCCGCCCTGCTCGCCGCCGCCTACTCGGAGGTCTGCTAGATGAACGTCCTCGTCCTGAACGGGCCGAACCTGGGCCGGCTCGGCGTGCGCCAGCCGGACGTGTACGGCACCAGCAGCTACGCCGAGCTCGAGGCGTTGTGCGTGCGCGGCGGCGCCGAGCTCGGCCTGTCGGTGCAGGTGCGCCAGAGCGAGCACGAGGGCGAGCTGCTGCAGTGGCTGCACGCGGCCGCCGACGAGGCCACGCCTGTGGTGCTGAACGCCGGCGCGCTGACGCACACCTCGGTGGCGCTGGGGGATGCCTGCGCGATGCTCACCGCGCCGTTGATCGAGGTGCACATCAGCAACGTCCACCGGCGTGAGCTGTTCCGCCACCACAGCTACGTGTCCGCGCACGCGACCGGCGTCATCGTCGGGCTGGGCATCGAGGGCTACGTGCTGGCGCTGTCCTGGATCGCCTCGCACGCCGGTCCCGCCTCGTCCGAGGCCTGAGACGCGCGTGTCCCGCGGCTGGACTCAGCTCCGACCGCATTCTATAGTTAGCCGGTAGGAATTACAGGCGTAGTGCTGGCGGCGGGTGGTGACGCGTGGACTGGACCCTCGCGCTGGGGGCGCTCGTGGTCGGCATCGTCGTCGGCCTGACCGGTATGGGCGGCGGCGCGCTGATGACGCCGATGCTGGTGCTGTTCTTCGGCGTCTCCCCACTCGCCGCGGTGTCAAGTGACCTGGTCGCCAGCGCCGTGATGAAGCCGGTCGGCTCGTTCGTGCACCTGCGCAACGGGACGGTGCGCCTGGACCTGGTGCGCTGGCTCTGCCTAGGCTCGGTGCCCGCCGCGTTCGCCGGAGTGTTCGTCGCCCGCGCGCTCGGACACGGCTCCGGGGTGGAGAACCTGGTGCAGAAGGCACTGGGCGTGGCCCTGGTCATCGCCGCCAGCGGGCTGTTCCTGCGCTCCTACCTGCGCCTCGCCGAACGCGCGGCCGACCGGGACGGGCGCCGCCCAGCAGATCCGCTGGGTCCGCCGACGATGCCGGTACGGGTGCGGCCGACCGTGCTCGTCGGGGCGATCGGTGGCCTGGTCGTCGGCATGACGTCGGTCGGCTCGGGCTCGCTGATCATCATCACCCTGATGCTGCTGTACCCGACGCTGCGGGCCAGCGAGCTGGTCGGCACCGACCTGGTGCAGGCCGTGCCGCTCGTCGCGTCGGCCGCCCTCGGCCACGTGTTGTTCGGCGACTTCAAGATGGACGTGACCGCGGCGCTGCTGGTCGGTTCGGTGCCCGGCGCGTGGATCGGCGCCCAGCTGTCCTCACGGCTGCCCGGGGCGCTCATCCGGCGGGCCCTGGGCTTCGTGCTGCTCGCGTCCGCGCTCAAGCTGTTCGGCACCGGCAACCTGGCGACCGGCGTCGTGCTGCTGGCCATCGTGCTGCTCGCCGCGCCGATCTGGATGCTGTTGCGGCACCGCCACGGCTTCGCCGCGCTGCCCAGCCGCGAGCCGCTCGGGGTCGGGGCGGACTGACCCGGCGCAGCTGCACCCGCTTCCCCCACCGGGTGACCGGATTTCGCCCCGAAATCCCGTCACCGGGTGGGGGAAGGCGCGCAGACCACGTCACGGGGTGGGGGGAGCGGCCGTACCGGTGGGATCGAGCGCAACGGTCTTGCGGGGCATCGCCAGCACGGCCAGCAGGCACAGCGCGGACGCGACGAGCAACGCCGCGAACACGTAGTGCGTGGCCTGGTACAGGCTTGCCCGGACGTACTGGCCGACAGCCGCCGTCTCGCTGCCGCGATGGTTCAGCACCAGGGCGGTCGCGTCGGCGCTGCGCGGCAGGTGCCCGGACAACCCGGGCGGCGGATGCGCGAAGCGGTCGGTGAGCGTGGTGTTCGCGATGGCACCGAAGACAGCGGCGCCGACCGCGCTGCCCATCGACCGGAAGAACATGTTGGTGCCGGTCACCACGCCGCGGCGGTCCCAGCCGACGACCGACTGCAGCGCGACGAGCACCGGCGTGGAGTTCAGGCCGAGACCGGCGCCGACGAGGAAGCAGGCGCCGGCGAGCACGATCAGGTGGGTGTGCTGCGGCAGCAGCAGGCAGGCGATCGCACCGGCGACCAGCACCACCGCACCGATCGCCGCGGTGTCCCGGAAGCCGATCCGCATGTAGGCACGGCCGGACAGCGCCGACGCGATCGGCCAGCCCACGCTCATCGCGGCCAGGACGAACCCGGCGATCAGCGGCCCGGTGTGCAGCACGCCCTGGGCGAAGGTGGGGACGTACGAGCTGAGCCCGATGAGCACGACGCCGACCATCAGCGCCGACACGTTCCCGCCGTTGAGCGTGCGGTAGCCGAAGACCCACATCGGCAGCACCGGCTCGGCGGCGCGCATCTCGACCGCGACGAACGCCACGATCAGCAGCGCCGCGCAGGCGAACACCGCCGCGCTCGGCGCGGACGCCCACGCCCAGCTGACACCGCCCTCGAGCAGACCCAGGATCAGCAGCGTGCAACCGGCGGTGAGCAGGGCGGCGCCGGCCGCGTCGATGCGGTGCCGCCGCCGGATCACCTGTTCGTGCAGGTGACCGGCCAGCATCCACACCGCCAGCGCGCCGACGGGGACGTTGACGAAGAAGATCCAGCGCCAGGACAGGTACTCGGAGAAGACGCCGCCGAGCGTCGGCCCGAGCACCGATGCCGCGCCCCACACGCTCGCCGTGTAACCCTGCACCCGCGCGCGCTCCTGCACGCTGTAGATGTCGCCGATGATCGTCACGCTGATCGGCAGCACCGCGCCGGCGCCGATGCCCTGCACCCCGCGGAAGACGATCAGGCTGAGCATGTTCCACGCGAACCCGCAGAGCACCGAGCCGAGCAGGAACACCCCGATGCCGAAGAACATCACCGGCTTGCGGCCCAGCACGTCGGCGAACTTGCCGTACAGCGGGACGGTGACGGCCTGGGTGAGCAGGTAGATCGAGAACAGCCAGGGGTACTGCGCGAAGCCACCGAGGTCGGTGACGATCGACGGCACCGCGGTCGCGATGATCGTGCTGTCCAGCGCGACCAGCCCGGTGCTGAGCATGACCGCGATCAGCACCGGCCCGCGCTGCGAGCGCAGGCCGACCGCCGCCTGCTCGCCGGTCCGGGTCACCGGCAGATGCTATGCCCGAGCCGGCCGCGGCCCGCGGTCAGTAGACTGCACGGTTGGCCGCACCAGTTGGTGCCCGGCAGCGAGCATGACACCAAGGAGACGAGCGCAGTCGTGGCAACAACCAACGACCTGAAGAACGGCCTGGTCCTCAACCTGGACGGCCAACTCTGGACCGTCGTGGAGTTCCAGCACGTCAAGCCGGGCAAGGGCGGCGCGTTCGTCCGCACGACGTTGAAGAACGTGCTCTCCGGCAAGGTCGTGGACAAGACGTTCAATGCCGGGACGAAGGTCGAGACCGCCACGGTCGACAAGCGCGCGATGACCTACCTGTACAAGGAGGGCACCGACTTCGTCTTCATGGACGGCGAGACGTACGAGCAACTGCACGTGCCCGCCGAGACTGTCGGCGATGCCGCGAACTACCTGCTCGACAACGCCGAGGCTGTGGTCGCCGTGCACGAGGGCGTCGCGCTCTACATCGAACTGCCGACCAGTGTCGAGCTCGTGATCAGCCACACCGACCCCGGCCTGCAGGGGGACCGGTCCACCGGCGGCACCAAGCCCGCCACGCTGGAGACCGGCGCCGAGATCCAGGTGCCGCTGTTCGTCTCGACCGGCGAGAAGGTCAAGGTCGACACCCGCGACGGTCGCTACCTGGGCCGCGTCAACAGCTAGTGGCTGCACGCAGCAAGGCCCGCAAGCGGGCAGTGGACGTGCTGTACGAATCCGATGCACGCGGCGTGCCCGCCACGACGACCCTGGCCGAGCGCATCGCGCTCGCCGACCCCCCGGTGAACGAGTACACGGTCGCGCTGGTCGAGGGCATCGAGGCGAACCGGGTCCGGATCGACGAGATCCTCGCCGAGTACGCCGAAGGCTGGACGATCCCGCGGATGCCCGGTGTCGACCGCGCCGTGCTGCGGCTAGGTGTGTACGAGCTGCTCTGGCGCGAGGACGTCCCGGACGCGGTGACGATCGACGAGGCGGTCGAGCTGGCCAAGTCGCTGTCCACCGACGAGTCGCCCCGGTTCGTGAACGGCGTGCTCGCGCGCGTCCTGCGCGATCGACCACCGGTGGCGCTGTTAGAGTGAGCGCGACAGACATCCTTTAAAGGCCCGTCCAGTGAGGCGGACAAGGAGGTCAGCGTGACCAGTCATGCCCGCGTGCCCGAATCCGAGGCACCGCAAGCGGCAGCGCCGTTCCTGAGCGCGGCTGACGTCGCCCGGGTGATCGACCGGATCGCCCACCAGATCATCGAGAACACGGCCAAATCAGGCTTCGACGCCGTGCTGCTCGGGATCCCGACCCGCGGCGTCCCGCTTGCCGAGCGGCTGGCCGAGCGCATCGCGATCTTCACCGGCGTGCGGCTGCCGGTCGGCTCGCTGGACGTCACCATGTACCGCGACGACCTGCGGATGCGCGGCGTCCGACCGCTCGGGCAGACCGTCGAGCCCGAGGGCGGGATCAGCGCGCGCACCGTCGTCCTGGTCGACGACGTGCTCTACTCCGGACGGACGATCCGGGCCGCGCTGGACGCGTTGCGCGACCTCGGCCGGCCCCGGGCCGTGCAGCTGGCCGCGCTCGTGGACCGCGGTCACCGTGAGCTGCCGATCCGCGCCGACTACGTCGGCAAGAACGTCCCGACCGCCGCGCACCAGCAGGTGCGCGTGCAGCTCACCGAGGTCGACGGCGTGGATGCGGTGAGCGTGACCGACGCGGTGACCGTAGCGGGCACGGCGAGCGCGGGCGGTGCCCGGTGAAGCACCTGCTGTCGGCGGCCGACCTGAGCCGGGACGAGGCGAACGCGATCTTGGACACCGCGCGTGAGATGCACGCGATCCAGAACCGCGAGGTGAAGAAGCTGCCGCCGCTACGTGGACGGACCGTCGTCAACCTGTTCTTCGAGGACTCCACCCGGACCCGCTCGTCGTTCGAGATCGCCGGCAAGTGGCTGTCGGCCGACGTGATCAACGTCAGCGCGAAGGGCTCGAGCGTGAGCAAGGGCGAGAGCCTGCGCGACACGGTGCTCACCGTCGCCGCGATGGGAGTCGACGCGCTGGTGGTGCGGCACAACGCGTCCGGTGCCGTGCAGCGCATCGCCCAGTGGGTCGGCTGCCACGTGGTCAACGCCGGCGACGGTACCCACGAGCACCCCACCCAGGCGCTGCTGGACGCGTACTCGCTGCGGGCGCGGCTGGGCGAACTGGACGACCGGCACGTTGTCATCGTCGGGGACATCACGCACAGCCGGGTGGCGCGCTCGAACGTGCTGCTGCTGGCCACTCTCGGCGCCCGCGTCACGCTGGTGGCGCCGCCGACCCTGATGCCGTCCGGCGTCGGCAGCTGGCCGTGCGAGACCAGTTGGGACCTGGACGCCACGCTGTCCGGCAAGGCGTTCGGTGACGTCGACGCGGTGATGATGCTGCGGGTACAGCGTGAGCGGATGAGCGGTGGCTACTTCGCCACCGAGCGCGAGTACGCGATCGGCTACGGGCTGTCGCCGCAGCGCCTCGACCTGCTGGCCGAGCATGCGCCGATCCTGCACCCGGGGCCGATGAACCGCGGTCTGGAGATCTCCTCGGCCGCCGCGGACGGCGCGCGGTCGGTGGTGCTCGACCAGGTGCAGGCCGGGGTGGCGGTCCGGATGGCGGTGCTCTACCGGCTGCTGTCCGGCGCCGACGAGCCGGTCCTGGAGGAGGCGAAGTGAGCTACCTGCTCAAGAACGTGGCCCCGCTCGGTGGCGCGCCGACGGACGTGCTGATCGACAACGGCGTCCTCGCCGAACTCGGGACGGACCTGGCCCGCGGCGCTGCCGAGGTGCTCGACGCGGACGGGCTCGTGCTGCTGCCCGGCCTGGTCGACCTGCACACCCATCTGCGCGAACCCGGGCGCGAGGACGCCGAGACGATCGCGTCCGGGTCCGCTGCCGCCGCGCTCGGCGGCTTCACGGCCGTGCACGCGATGGCGAACACGAACCCGGTCGCCGACCGCGCCGAGATCGTCGAGCAGGTGGCGCGGCTGGGTGAGTACGCCGGGCTGGTCGAGGTCCGCCCGGTCGGTGCCGTGTCGGCCGGACTGCGCGGCGAGACGCTGGCCGAGATCGCGACGATGGCCCGATCGGCCGCCGCGGTGCGGGTGTTCAGCGACGACGGTGCGTGCGTGCACGACGCACGGCTGATGCGCCGCGCGCTCGAGTACGTCAAGCCGTTCGACGCGGTGATCGCGCAGCACGCGCAGGACCCGCGGCTGGCCGACGCGGCGGCCTGCTGTCACGAGGGCGAGGTGTCCGGCCGGCTCGGCCTGCCCGGCTGGCCGGCCGTCGCCGAGGAGTCGATCGTCGCGCGCGACGTGATGCTCGCCGAGCACACCGGCTCGCGGCTGCATGTGTGCCACGTCTCGACCGCAGGCACGGTCGAGGTGATCCGGTGGGCCAAGGCGCGCGGGATCGAGGTGACCGCCGAGGTCACGCCGCACCACCTGCTGCTCACCTGCGACCTGCTCGCCGGGTACGACCCGTTGTACAAGGTCAACCCGCCGCTGCGGCCGGCCGACGACGTCGCGGCGCTGCGGGCCGGGCTGGCCGACGGCACCATCGACGCGGTCGCGACCGACCACGCGCCGCATGCCGCGCACGACAAGGACCACGCGTTCGCCGACGCCGCGTTCGGGATGCTCGGCCTGCAGACCGCGCTCGGCGTGGTCGCCGAGACGATGGTCGCGACCGGACTGCTGGACTGGGCCGGCGTCGCCGACCGGATGAGCCTGCGCCCGGCCCGGATCGGCCGGGTGGCCGGGCACGGCCGCCCGCTGCAGCGCGGCGAGCCGGCGAACGTCACGCTCGTGGACCCGGCCGCGAGCCAACTGGTCGACCCCGACGCGCTGGTGTCCCGCTCGCGGAACACCCCGTTCGCCGGCCGCACGCTGCCGGCCGCCGTCCGGGCCACCTTCCTGCGCGGCCGCCCCACCGTCCTGGACGGCAAGCTCGTCAACGGCATCCCGGCGTGAGGGCCGCATGACGCGGCTGTGGCTGGTGCTCATCTGCCTCGGGCTGGTCGTGCTCGCCCTGGCCGGCATGTGGCTCGGCTGGCGCAACCGGGAGCGGCGCCAGGCGGACCTGCCCGAACTGCCCGCGCCGCCGGCGGACCTCGGCGCGCGGCGCCTGGACGCGCTGGACGGCGAGTACGTCGGCACCGCGTACGCCACGAGCTGGCAGGACCGGGTGGTGCACGGCGGGCTCGGCATGCGCTCGGGCGCGAGCATTGCGCTGCACGAGGCCGGTGTCCTGCTCGAGCGCGACGGCGCCGCACCGCTGTTCCTTCCCGCCGCCGCGATCACCGGCGCGCGCCTGGCCCCCGGCCTGGCGAACAAGGTCGTCGGCATCGGCGGACTGCTGGTGATCTCGTGGCGCCTCGGCGACGCCCAGCTGGACACCGGGTTCCGCGCCGACGACAAGAGCAGCTATCCGCAGTGGGTTCGGACGATCGAGACGACGAAGGGGGCCCGGACATGACAGCGATCCTCGTGCTGGAGGACGGCCGCACGTTCACCGGCGAGGCATACGGCGCCGCGGGCGAGACGTTCGGCGAGGCCGTCTTCAACACCGGGATGACCGGCTACCAGGAGACGCTCACGGACCCGTCCTACCACCGGCAGGTCGTGGTGCAGACCGCGCCGCACATCGGCAACACCGGCGTGAACGACGAGGACGCGGAGTCCGGCCGCATCTGGGTCGCGGGGTACGTGGTGCGCGATCCGGCGCGGCGGGTGTCCAGCTGGCGCGCGCGCCGTTCGCTCGACGACGAGCTGCAGGCGCAGGGGATCGTCGGCATCAGCGGCATCGACACCAGGGCGCTCACCCGGCACCTGCGCGAGCGTGGCGCGATGCGGTGCGGCATCTCCAGCATCGACACCGACCCGAAGGCCTTGCTGGACAAGGTCATCAGCTCGCCGCAGATGCTCGGCGCCGACCTGTCCGCCGAGGTGAGCACGCCCGAGCCGTACCTGGTCGCCGCGATCGGCGAACGCCGGTTCACGGTCGCCGCGATCGACTACGGCATCAAGTCGATGACCCCGCACCGGCTGGCCGAGCGGGGCATCACCTCGCACGTGCTGCCGGCCACGAGCACGGCCGAGCAGATCCTGGCGACCGGTGCCGACGCGGTGTTCCTCGCCAACGGCCCGGGTGACCCCGCGACCGCCGACGCCGCGGTCGCGACGGTGCGCGACCTGCTGCGCCGGCGGGTGCCGATCTTCGGCATCTGCTTCGGCAACCAGCTCCTCGGCCGTGCCTACGGCTTCGACACCTACAAGCTCGGGTACGGGCACCGCGGAATCAACCAGCCGGTGCAGGACCGCGCCACCGGCAAGGTCGAGATCACCGCCCACAACCACGGCTTCGCGGTGGCCGCCGACACCGACGCCCCCAGCCAGACCGAGTTCGGGACGGTCGAGGTGAGCCACATCAGCCTGAACGACGGGGTGGTCGAGGGGCTGCGCGCCCGGGACGTGCCGGCCTTCAGCGTGCAGTACCACCCGGAGGCCGCCGCCGGACCACACGACGCCGCCTACCTGTTCGACCGTTTCGCCGAATTGCTGGAGGGCCGGGCCTGATGCCCAAGCGCACTGACATCGAGCACATCCTGGTGATCGGCTCCGGCCCGATCGTGATCGGGCAGGCCTGCGAGTTCGACTACTCCGGCACCCAGGCCTGCCGGGTACTTCGCGCCGAGGGGTTCCGTGTCAGCCTGATCAACTCCAACCCGGCGACGATCATGACCGACCCGGAGTTCGCCGACGCCACCTACATCGAGCCGCTCACGCCCGAGTTCGTCGAGAAGGTGCTCGCCGCCGAGCGCGAGCACGGCCGTCCGGTGCAGGCGATCCTGCCGACCCTCGGCGGCCAGACGGCGCTCAACCTGGCGGTCGCCCTGCACGAGTCCGGCGTCCTGGAACGCTACGAGGTCGAGCTGATCGGCGCCGACATCGAGGCGATCTCGCGCGGCGAGGACCGTCAGCGGTTCAAGGAGATCGTGCGCGCCGTCGGGGGGGACGTCCCGGCGTCCTTGGTCTGCCACAGCGTCGAGGAGGCCGCCGAGTTCGCCGCCACCGTCGGCAACAAGGTGGTTATCCGGCCGAGCTACACGATGGGCGGTCTCGGCTCGGGCCTGGCCGGCAAGGGCGACGCGGACGAGGTGCGCACGATGGTGGCGCGCGGCCTGGCCGCGAGCCCGGTGCACGAGGTGCTCGTCGAGGAGTCGGTGTTCGGCTGGAAGGAGTTCGAGCTCGAGCTGATGCGCGACCGCAACGACAACGTCGTGGTCGTCTGCTCGATCGAGAACCTCGACCCGATGGGCGTGCACACCGGCGACTCGATCACCGTCGCGCCGGCGATGACGCTCACCGACCGCGAGTACCAGCAGATGCGCGACCTCGGCATCGCGGTGCTGCGCGAGGTCGGCGTGGACACCGGCGGCTGCAACATCCAGTTCTCGGTCGACCCGGTGACCGGGCGCATGATCGTGATCGAGATGAACCCGCGCGTCTCGCGCTCGTCCGCCCTGGCCAGCAAGGCGACGGGCTTCCCGATCGCGAAGATCGCCGCCAAGCTCGCGGTCGGCTACACCTTGGACGAGATCCCCAACGACATCACGCTGAAGACCCCCGCCGCCTTCGAGCCGGCACTCGACTACGTCGTGGTCAAGGTGCCGCGGTTCGCGTTCGAGAAGTTCCCCGGCGCTGACCCGGTACTGACCACGCACATGAAGAGCGTCGGCGAGGCCATGTCGATCGGGCGCAACTTCACCGAGGCCCTCGGCAAGGCGCTGCGCTCGATGGAGACCAAGGCGGCCGGCTTCTGGACGCGGCCGGACCTGCCCGGCGACGTCGACGACGTGCTGGCCGTCGCCGCGGTGCCGACCGACGGGCGGCTGTACGCGGTGGAGCAGGCGCTGCGGATGGGCGCCGCGGTGGAGCGGGTGGCCGCGGCGACCGGCATCGACCCGTGGTTCGTCGACCAGATCGCCCAGGTCGCCGAACTGCGCAGCGAACTGGCCGACGCGGCCGCGCTGACACCCGGGCTGTTGCGCAAGGCCAAGCGGCACGGCCTGTCCGACGTGCAGATCGCCGCGCTGCGTCCGGAGCTGTCCGGCGAGGACGGCGTGCGCCTGTTGCGGCTGCGCGCCGGGATCCGTCCGGTGTACAAGACGGTCGACACCTGCGCGGCGGAGTTCGCCGCCACCACGCCGTACTTCTACTCGACCTACGACGAGGAGACCGAGGTCGATCACACCGGTCGGCCGAAGGTGATCATCCTGGGTAGCGGCCCGAACCGGATCGGCCAGGGCATCGAGTTCGACTACTCGTGCGTGCACGCGGTGATGGCGTTGCGGGCCGCGGGCTTCGAGACGATCATGCTCAACTGCAACCCGGAGACGGTGTCGACCGACTACGACACCGCCGACCGGCTCTACTTCGAGCCGCTCACCTTCGAGGACGTCCTGGAGGTGGTGGCGGCCGAGCAGTCCAGCGGCGAGGTGCTCGGCGTGATCTGCACGCTCGGCGGCCAGACCCCGCTCGGCCTCGCGCAGCGGCTCAAGGACGCGGGCGTGCCGGTGCTGGGCACCCAGCCCGAGGCGATCGACCTGGCCGAGCACCGCGGTGCGTTCGGCCGGGTGCTCGAGGCGGCCGGCCTGCCGTCACCCAAGCACGGCACCGCCACCAGCTTCGAACAGGCTAAGTCCGTCGCCGACGCCATCGGCTATCCCGTGCTGGTGCGCCCGTCCTACGTGCTCGGCGGGCGCGGCATGGAGATCGTGTACGACGAGCAGCACCTGTCCGACTACATCAACCGGGCGACCGAGATCACGCAGGACCACCCGGTGCTCGTGGACCGGTTCCTGGACGACGCCGTCGAGATCGACGTCGATGCGCTCTACGACGGCACCGACCTGTACCTGGGCGGCGTGATGGAGCACATCGAGGAGGCCGGCATCCACTCCGGCGACTCGGCGTGCGCCCTGCCGCCGATCACGCTGGGCGCCGCGGACATCGCCGCGGTGCGCCGCTCCACCCTCGCGCTCGCGCAGGGCATCGGGGTGCGCGGCCTGATCAACGTGCAGTACGCGATCGCCGGTGACGTGCTGTACGTCCTGGAGGCGAACCCGCGGGCCAGCCGCACCGTGCCGTTCGTGTCCAAGGCGACCTCGGTGCCGCTGGCCAAGGCCGCCGCCCGCATCGCGCTCGGCGCGAGCATCGCCGACCTGCGCGCCGAGGGGCTGCTGCCGGTGTCCGCCGACGGCGGCAACCTCCCCGACGGCGCGCCGATCGCGGTGAAGGAGGCGGTCCTGCCGTTCCACCGGTTCCGCACCGCGGGGGGAGATCAGGTCGACTCCATCCTCGGGCCGGAGATGAAGTCCACCGGCGAGGTGATGGGCTTCGACGCCACGTTCGGCACCGCGTTCGCGAAGTCGCAGGCGGCGGCGTACGGCTCGCTTCCGGTCAAGGGGACGGTGTTCGTGAGCATCGCCAACCGCGACAAGCGGGCCGCGATCTTCCCGGTCAAGCGGCTGTCCGACCTGGGCTTCCGCGTGCTGGCCACCGTGGGCACCGCGCAGGTGCTGCGCCGCAACGGCGTGAACGCCGAGATCGTCGGCAAGTTCAGCGACGGGCCGGGCAACGTGGTGGAGAAGATCCTTGCCGGCGAGGTGGATCTGGTGATCAACACCCCGCGCGGCGCGCCGGGCAACTCCGGGCCGCGGGTCGACGGGTACGAGATCCGAACAGCCGCCGTCGCCATCGGCATCCCGTGCGTCACCACCGTCCAGGGCGCGGCGGCCGCGGTGCAGGGGATCGAGGAGCAGGCCCGCGGCGAGATCGGCGTCCGCTCCCTGCAGGACCTGCACGCCCAGCTGAGAGATTGGCGGATGGAAGGGTGACCACCACGCGATGAGCGCTTGCGCGAAGAGCCGGATTGCCTGCGACGAAGTCGCGATCGGCGGCATCGTGCCACCCGAGCTTGCGAGTGGTGGCCGGTGCGGTCGATGAGCAATCCAGTTAAGGAAACAGCCGAGATCTTCTCGGTGCAGAAGGTCGGCGCGTACTACCAGTTCACCGTGGTCGCGCCGGGTATCGCGGCCGGCTTCGCGCCCGGCCACTTCGTCGCCGTCGCGGTCGGCGGCGAGAACACCTCGATGATCCTGCGCCGGGCCTTCGCGCTGCTCGGCGCCACCCCGAGCGGCCAGTTCGCCGGGACGATCCAGTTCGTCGTGGCCGAGCACGGCGCCGGCACCCGGTGGATAACGCAGCGCCGGGCCGGCGACACGCTGGACATCGTCGGCCCGTTGGGCACTCCGTTCCCGCTGCCGTCCGCGCCGTCACCGGCAGTGCTCGTCGGGGGCGGGTACGGCACCGCGCCGCTGCTGCCGCTGGCTGCCGGCCTGATCGAGGCGGGCTCGGCGGTCGAGTTCCTGCTCGGCGCCGCCACCTCGTCCCGGCTGTACGGCGAGCTGGCCGCCAAGCGGCTGGCCGGCAGCGTGACGGTCACCACCGACGACGGGTCGGCTGGAGAGAAGGGACTGGTCACCGAGGCCCTGCCCGCGGCCATCGAACGCATCGGCGCCGAGGTCGTGTACGCGTGCGGCCCGATGGGCATGCTGCGCGCGGTCGGCGACATCTCGCGGGCGCACGCCATCCGCGCGCAGGTGGCCGTCGAGGAGTCGATGGCGTGCGGGATCGGTGTGTGCATGACCTGCGTGCTGCCCGTGCGTGGTGACGACGGCCGCTCCCGCTTCGTCCGCTCCTGCGTCGACGGTCCGGTCTTCGACGCCGACCGGGTGCGCTGGGCGGACGTCGGCACGTTGCCACCGGACCTTCTCGGCGCCGACGCGATGGGACTGCACTGATGGCCGACCTGACCACCACCCTCGGCCCGCTGACGCTGCCGAACCCGGTGCTCACCGCCTCCGGCTGCGCAGCGGCCGGGCGTGAGCTGCACCAGTTCTTCGACGTTGCCCGGCTCGGCGCCGTCGTCACGAAGTCGATCATGACCCGGCCGCGATCCGGCCGCGCCACCCCGCGAATGGCCGAGACGCCGAGCGGCATGCTGAACTCCATTGGCCTGCAGGGCCCGGGCATCGACTCGTTCCTCGAGCACGACCTCGCCTGGCTGGCCGAGCACGGCGCCCGCACCGTCGTCTCGATCGCCGGCGGCCACACCGACGAGTACGTCGAGCTGGCGCGACGGCTGCGCGGCCACCCCGCGGTCTCGATGATCGAGGTCAACATCTCGTGCCCCAACGTCGAGAGTCGCGGCCAGGTGTTCGCCTGCGACGCGATCGCCTCGTCGCGGGTGATCGGCGCGGTCCGCCGCGCCGCCGACCCCGGCCAGCCGGTCTTCGCCAAGCTCTCGCCGGACGTCACCGACATCACGCTGATCGCGCGCGCCTGCGCGGACGCCGGTGCGGACGGGCTCTCGCTGATCAACACCCTGCTCGGCATGGCGATCGACACCGACACCATGCGCCCGGTTCTCGGCGGGGTGACCGGAGGCCTGTCCGGCCCGGCGATCCGGCCGGTCGCGGTGCGCTGCGTGTGGCAGGTGCGCCAGGCGCTGCCGCACCTGCCCATCCTGGGCATGGGCGGCATCCGGTCCGGGCTGGACGCGCTGCAGTTCATCCTGGCCGGCGCCTCCGCGGTATCCGTCGGCACCGCGGTCTTCGGTGACCCGCTCGCGCCGGTGCGGGTGCTCGCCGAGCTGGACGCCGAACTGGACGCGCGCGGCTTCGGCTCGCTCGCCGACGCCGTCGGGTTCGCCCACCGCGACGTGGCGGCGCTGGTATGACGAGCTTCGGCGCGCGCCTGGACGCGGCCCTGGACGCCCGCGGCTCGACCTGCGTCGGCATCGACCCGCACCCGGCGCTGCTCGCGGCCTGGGGTCTGCCCGACGGTATCGGCGGGCTGGCCCGATTCGCCGAGACGTGCGCCGCCGCGTTCGGGCCCACCGCGGCCGTCGTCAAGCCGCAGTCGGCGTTCTTCGAGGCGTACGGCGCCGCCGGCATCGCGGTGCTCGAGGACACCGTGCGCGCCTGCCGGGCGGCCGGGGCACTGGTCCTGCTCGACGCCAAGCGCGGCGACATCGGCACCACGATGGCCGCGTATGCCCGGGCCTACCTCGCCCCGGACGCCCCGCTCGCGGTCGACGCGATCACGCTCAGCCCCTACCTCGGCGTCGGTTCGCTGGAGCCGGCCTTCGAGCTGTGCGCGCAGTACGGGACCGGGGCCTTCGTGCTGGCGCTCACGTCCAACCCGGAGGGGCCGCAGGTGCAGCACGCCCGAGCCGACGGGGATCAAGTGGTGGCTCAGCTGGTCATCGAGGCACTGGCCGAACGCAACGCCGGGGCCGTCCCGCTCGGATCACTGGGCGCGGTCGTCGGGGCCACCATCGGCGCCGCACCGGTGCGGCTGGACGCGCTGAACGGCCCGTTCCTGGTCCCCGGGATCGGGGCCCAGGGCGGGACCGCCGACGACGTCCGGCGGATCTTCGGGGCGGCGCTGCGCAACGTCGTGCCCAGCGTGTCGCGCGCAGTGCTCCGGCACGGGCCGGACGTCGACACGCTGCGTACCGCGGTCGAGGCACAGAATGCGACCTTCGCATTCCTACGCGGCTGAGCCGGCAAACCTGAGATCACGGCACGGCCTGCGTCGCAAGCTCCGGTGCGGTGAGTATCGTTCACGCGGGCTGTGGCCCAAGCATCCATCTCACATCCTGGACTCCCCACAGGGAAGGATCCGCAGTGACACACACCATCGATGAGGTCAGCAGCGCGGTTTCCGCGGCGGCCCGTGACATCCTCGACAACGGCTACGCCGTCGTGAAGCTCAGCGACCTGGACGCCGGCCGGCTCCAGACCGCGATCGGCACCGCGGTCGAGTTCTTCGGTCGTCCTGACGAGGAAAAGATCAAGCACGGCAGCGACGACCACAACTACGGCTACCGCCCGTTCGGGATCGAGTACTCGATCACGCCCGAGCGGCCGGACATGAACGAATGCTTCACGCTGTGGTCGAGCCGGCTGGACCTGATCCCGAACGCCGACGACATCGGCCCGCTCACCGACTCGTTCCTGCGCTGGCGCGACTCGCTGGCCCCGCTGGTCGGCGCCATCTTGACCGAGGTCGCGCGCCGGTTCGGCGCGACGGCGCCCGCGTTCGAGAAGGCGTCCTACCTGCAGATCAACTACTGCCTGCCGACCCCGCTCGAGCGCGATCTGCTGCAGGACAAGCACGAGGACGGCCACATGGTCACCGTGCTGCACTCGAACGCGCCCGGCCTGGAGATCTACGCCGGCGGCGCGGCCGACCCGAGCGTCACGCCGATCCTGCCCGGCCCGGACGAGATCGTGATCATGCCAGGCTCGGTGCTGACCGCGCTGTCCGGCGGCGCGATCGAGCCGCTGTACCACCAGGTGCGCAACCACGGCCTGGACAACCGCCAGTCGATCATGTACTTCGTCAACCCCGAGGTCGAGCTGCCCCTGTTCGCGTGGGTCGACTCCGCCGACGGCTCGCGTGCCGACATCCGCGCGCACGTGCAGAACGCGCCGACCATGTTCGGCCTGCCGCCCGTCGAAGCGCTCTAGGAGACCGGCTCAGGCGGTGAGCTCGTCGAGTTCGGCGAGGTCCTGCAGGGTCGGCTGCCAGTTGCCGGCTGCCACGTTCGCGACGACCTGTGCAGCGGACGTGGCACCGGCGATGACGCTCGTGACGGCAGGTTGGGCAGCCAGCCCGCCGATCGCGACGTCCAGCAGGCCGACCGAGCGCGAGGCCGCGAACGCCTCGAGCCCCTCCACGACGTCGAACGTGGCGTCGGTGAGCAGCGACTCGCGTCCCCAGGCCTGGATCCGGCTGCCGTTCGGGGGCGCCTGCCCGCGCCGGTACTTGCCGGTCAGCAGGCCGGATGCCAGCGGGAAGAACGGCAACAGCCCGATGCCGTACTGCTCCAGCGCCGGCACCAGGTCGTCCTCGACGTCGCGCTGCAGCCAGTTGTACTCGTTCTGCGCGCTGATGAACCGCTCGAAGCCGCGGGTGCGCGCGACCCACTCGGCGTCGGCGACCTGCCAGCCGGCGAAGTTGGACGAGCCGACGTAGCGCACCTTGCCCTCGCGCACCAGGTCGTCCAGGGCCGAGAGCGTCTCCTCGATCGGCGTGGCCGGGTCCGGGCGGTGCAGCTGGTACAGGTCGATCCAGTCGGTGCGCAGCCGGCGCAAGGACGCCTCCACGGCACGCCGCACGTACCGCCGTGAGCCGCGCGCGCCCCAGTCCTCGCCGTTGCTGTTGCCGCGCGGGCGCACGTCGCTGCCGAACTTGGTCGCCAGCACGACGTCGTCGCGCCGGCCTTCGAGCAGCCGGCCGAGCCGCTCCTCGGACGCGCCGTAGGAGTCGGAGGTGTCGAACAGCGTGATGCCCTCGTCCAGGGCGGCATGCACGACCTCGCGGCTCTGCTCGTCGTCGAGCTTCATACCGAGGTTGTTCGTCCCCAGCCCGACGACCGAGACGACGAGGCCGGACGTGCCGAGGCGGCGCAACTCCATACCGCGCACCCTACTGACAACACTGACGAGCCCAAGGCGGGGTCAGAGCGCGCGGATGATGTCCTCCACGCGGTCCTTGGCGTCGCCGAAGAGCATCTGGGTGTTGTCCCGGAAGAACAACGGGTTCTGCACGCCGGCGTAGCCGACCGCCATCGAGCGCTTGAACACGATCACGGCGCGGGCCTCCCACACCCGCAGCACCGGCATACCGGCGATCGGGCTGCTCGGGTCCTCGGCCGCCGCCGGGTTCACCGTGTCGTTCGCGCCGATGACCAGCACCACGGAGGTGTCGGCCAGGTCGTCGTTGATCTCGTCCATCTCCAGGACGATGTCGTACGGCACCTTCGCCTCGGCGAGCAGCACGTTCATGTGGCCGGGCAGCCGGCCGGCAACAGGGTGGATACCGAACCGCACCTGCACCCCGCGCTCACGCAGCTTGCGGGTCAGTTCGGCGACCGGGTACTGCGCCTGCGCCACGGCCATCCCGTACCCGGGCGTGATCACCACCGACGTCGCTTCCTTGAGCAGTTCGGCGGCGTCCTCGGCGGTGATCTCGCGGTGCTCGCCGTAGTCGGTGTCATCGCCGCCGGACGCCTCGATGCCGAAACCGCCCGCGATCACCGAGATGAACGAGCGGTTCATCGCGGTGCACATGATGTAGGACAGGTACGCACCGGACGAGCCGACGAGCGCACCGGTCACGATCAGCAGGTTGTTGTTCAGCAGGAAGCCGGACGCCGCCGCCGCCCACCCCGAGTAGCTGTTCAGCATCGACACCACGACCGGCATGTCGCCACCGCCGATCGAGGCGACCAGGTGCCAGCCGAGCGCGAGCGCCACCGCGGTCACCGCGACCAGCAGCGCCAGGTTGGGGTGGATCACGAAGAACACGGTCAGCGCCACGAACGCGGCCAGCGCGCCCAGGTTGATCAGGTTCTTGCCGGGCAGCATCAGCGGCTTGGAGTCGATCTTCGCCGCCAACTTGAGGTACGCGACGATCGAGCCGGTGAAGGTGACCGCGCCGATGAACACGCCGATGAACACCTCGGCGTGGTGGATGCGCAGCAGGCCGCCGGCGAACTCGGCCGGGTGGCCGCCCTTCGCCTCGACCTCGTAGTAGCCGTCCCAGCCCACCAGGACGGCCGCGGCACCGACGAAGCTGTGCAGCATCGCGATCAATTCCGGCATGCCGGTCATCTCGACCCGGACGGCCTTCACCACGCCCAGCACGGCCCCGATCGCCATTGCGACGAACAGCAGCGCGATGCCCGAGGCCGCAAGGCCGTCCGGCCACTCGGCCGGGCCGTTGATCGCGTAGCCGATGGTCGCGGCCAGGGCGATCACCATGCCGGCGATGCCGAACGTCACGCCGCCCTTGGCGCTCTCGTGCTTGGACAGGCCGGCGAGGCTGAGGATGAACAGCAGCGCGGCGACGAGGTAGGCCGCCTGGACGGCGGTGGCGGCGGTCATCGGGTGAACATGCCGAGCATGCGGCGGGTGACCGTGAAGCCGCCGAAGACGTTGATGCTCGCCACCAGGATCGCCACGAACGACAGCACCGTGATCGTGGTGTCCGCGTGCCCGACCTGGAGCAACGCGCCGACGACGATGATGCCCGAGATCGCGTTCGTCACGGACATCAGCGGCGTGTGCAGCGCATGGTGCACGTGCCCGATCACGTAATAGCCGATCACGATCGACAGTGCGAACACGAAGAAGTGCTCCAGCAGCAGTGGCGGCGAGAACGCGGTGAGCAGGAACAGCAGTACCGCGGCGACGCCGACGATCGTGTACCTGACCCGCGCCGGCATCGGTACCTTCGGCTCCTTGACCGGGCGGGCGGCGGCGCCCACCGGGGCCGCCGGCGCGGCTGACACCTGCACCGGTGGCGGTGGCCAGGTCTTCTCGCCGTTGCGCACCACGGCGATGCCGCGCTGCACGACGTCGTCGAAGTCCAGGACCAGTTGGCCGTCCTTGCCCGGCGTCAGCAGCTTCATCAGGTTCACCAGGTTGGTGCCGTACAGCTGCGACGCCTGGGCGGGCAGCCGGCCGGCCAGGTCGGTGTACCCGATGATCGTCACCTGGTTGTCGGTGACGACGACCTCGCCGGCGACCGTGCCCTCGACGTTGCCGCCGTTCGCCGCGGCCATGTCCACGATCACGCTGCCCGGCCGCATGCTCGCCACCATCTCGGCCGTGATCAGCCTGGGCGCCGGCCGGCCCGGGATCAGCGCGGTGGTGACGATGATGTCGACCTCCTTCGCCTGCTCGGCGTACAGCCGCGCGGCGCGGGCGTTGTAGTCCTCGGACATCTCCTTGGCGTAGCCGGTCGCGCTGACCTCCGCCTCGGCGCTCTCGACCGACAGGTACTCGCCGCCGAGAGAACGCACCTGGTCGGCCACCTCGGGGCGGGGGTCGGTGGCAAGGACGATCGCGCCCAGGCTGCCGGCCGCGCCGATCGCGGCCAGCCCGGCCACCCCGGCCCCGGCGACCAGCACCTTCGCCGGCGGCACCTTGCCGGCTGCGGTGACCTGACCGGTGAAGAACCGGCCGAACGCGTGCGCGGCCTCGATGACCGCGCGATAGCCGGCGATGTTCGCCATCGAACTCAGCACGTCCAGCGACTGGGCGCGGGAGATGCGCGGCACCGCGTCCATCGCGAGCGCGGTGATGGGCCGCCGCGCGAGCGCCTCGACCAGGTCCGGGTTCAGTGCCGGGGCGAGCAGCCCGACCACCGTGGCGCCCTCAGCGAGCCGGCCGATGTTCTCGGCCGACGGTGCGTTGACGCCGAACACGATGTCGGCCTGCCAGGCCTCGCTGTCGGTCCCGATCCGGGCCCCGGCCTCGGCGTACGCGTCGTCGGAGAAGTCCGACGCCAGACCGGCACCGGACTCGACGACGACCTCGTAACCCAGGCTGATCAGTTGCTTGACGGTGGCCGGCGTGGCAGCGACACGAGTCTCGCGCGGGGCGGTCTCGCGGGTGACTCCGATGAGCAAGGCACACTCCATTTCCGGCATCCGCTCCGGTCCGCACGAATCTAGACCAGCGCTGTGAACCGCCGCGCGGCGGTGTGCCCTGCCTCACGTCGTGCGCGCCCGATAGGTTCTGCAGTCGTGCCGCCCGACCGTCCCGCCCGACTGACCGTGCTGTCCGGTCCGTCCGGTGTCGGCAAGGGCACCGTCGTGGCCCGGCTGCGTGAGCTGTACCCGCACGTGTGGGTGTCGGTGTCCTGCACGACCCGGCCACCACGACCCGGCGAACGTGACGGAGTGGAGTACCACTTCGTCTCGGTCGAGCAGTTCGCCCAGCTCGTCCGCGACGGCGAACTGCTCGAACACGCCGAGTTCGCCGGCAACTTCTACGGCACGCCGCGCGCGCCGCTCGCCGAACGGCTGGCAGCGGGGCAGCCCACGCTGCTCGAGATCGAACTGCAAGGAGCGCGGCAGGTGCGCCAGAGCCTGCCGGACGCGTTCCTGGTGTTCCTGGCGCCACCGTCGATGGCTGAACTGGAGCGCCGGCTGGCCGGACGCGGCACCGAGCCGGCGGACGTCATCGCGGCCCGGCTGGACCGCGCGCGGATCGAGATGGCCGCAGAGGGGGAGTTCGACGCCGTCGTGGTGAACGACGATATCGGGCGTGCGACCGCGGAATTGGTAGGATTGATCGAGGCCGTCTGCCCGTGACCACCGGCGGCCGGCCCACCCGTTCGCCGAACAGAGAGCGCCACTGTGTCCGCACCGATCACCACGCCCGAGGGCATCACCAACCCGCCGATCGACGAACTGCTCGATCGCACCCAGAGCAAGTACGCGCTCGTCATCATCGCCGCCAAGCGCGCGCGGCAGATCAACGCCTACTACAGCCAGCTCGGTGAGGGCCTGCTCGAGTACGTCGGGCCGCTCGTCGAGACCGCGCCGCAGGAGAAGCCGCTGTCGATCGCGCTGCGCGAGATCAACTCCGACCTGATCGAGTTCAAGCCGTCTGAAGCCTGAGAACTCGCGGCGCAGCCGCGGGAGAGGTGATCACCCGTGAGCCGGATCGTTCTTGGGGTCTCCGGCGGCATCGCGGCGTACAAGGCGGCTGACCTGCTGCGCAAGCTGGTCGAGGCCGGGCACGACGTCACCGTCGCGCCGACCGAGGCGGCGTTGCGGTTCGTGGGTACGCCGACGTGGGCCGCGCTGTCGCACCGTCCGGTCAGCTCGGACGTCTGGACGGACGCCGCCGACGTGCCGCACGTGCGACTGGGTCGCGACGCCGAACTCGTCGTGGTGGCTCCGGCGACCGCGGACCTGTTGGCCAAGGCGGCGCACGGGCTGGCCGACGACCTGCTCACGAACACGCTGCTGACAGCGCGGTGTCCGGTGCTGTTCGCACCCGCGATGCACACCGAGATGTGGGAGCACCCGGCCACCGTCGAGAACGTCAGGACGCTGCGCCGTCGCGGGGCGATCGTGCTCGAGCCGGCAACCGGCCGCCTCACCGGTGCAGACACCGGCAAGGGCCGGTTGCCCGAGCCGGCGGAGATCGCGCAGCTGTGCGAGCTGGTACTGAGCCGGCCCGGCGCGCTGTCGCAGGACCTCGCCGGCCGCCGGATCGTCGTCACGGCGGGCGGCACGCGTGAGCCCCTCGACCCGGTCCGCTTCCTCGGCAACGCCTCGTCCGGCAGGCAGGGCTACGCCGTCGCGACGGTGGCCGCGGCGCGCGGCGCCCGGGTCACGCTGATCGCCGCGAACGTGGAACTACCCGTTCCGTCCGGCGCCGACGTGATCCGGGTGGGCGACGCGCTCAGCCTCCGCGAGGCGGTGCTCAAGGCGGCCGCTGACGCAGACGTCGTCGTGATGGCCGCGGCAGTCGCCGACTTCCGGCCCGTTACCGCGGCCGAGCACAAGATCAAGAAGGCGGCGGGGGCGCCGCAGCCGGTCGCGCTCGAGGCGAACCCGGACATCCTGGCCGAACTCGTAGCCGGCCGTAGCGGCCAACTGCTGGTCGGCTTCGCCGCCGAGACGGGTGACGCCTCCGGCAGCGTGCTCGAGCACGGCCGGGCGAAGCTGGCCGCCAAGGGCTGTGACCTGCTCGTCGTCAACGCGGTCGGCGAGGGGCGCGCGTTCGGTCAGGCCGAGAACGCCGCGGTGATCCTCGATGCCGCGGGCGGCGAGGTCGACGTCCCGTTCGGCCCGAAGGCGGTGCTCGCGGCGGCGATCTGCGATGCAATAGCTGCCCGGCTAGACTGACGCCGATAATCCGCCACATCAACACGGAGCACCCGTTGAGCCGTCGCCTGTTCACGTCCGAGTCGGTCACCGAAGGACACCCTGACAAGATCGCCGACCAGATCAGCGATTCGATCCTGGACGCGCTGCTGGCACAGGACCCGTCGAGCCGGGTCGCTGTCGAGACGCTGATCACAACCGGCCAGGTGCACGTCGCAGGAGAGGTGACGACCGACGCCTACGCGGACATCCCGACCATCGTCCGCGAGCGGATCCTCGAGATCGGCTACGACAGCTCACGCAAGGGCTTCGACGGTGCCTCGTGCGGCGTGAACGTCGCGATCGGCGCGCAGTCGCCCGACATCGCCCAGGGTGTCGACACCGCGTACGAGGCGCGCGTGGGCCGCAGCGTCGAGGACCCGCTGGACCGGCAGGGTGCGGGCGATCAGGGCCTGATGTTCGGCTTCGCGTGCGACGAGACGCCCGAGCTGATGCCGCTGCCGATCGCGTTGGCGCACCGGCTCGCCGAGCGGCTGTCCGCGGTGCGCAAGGACGGCACCGTCCCGTACCTGCGCCCCGACGGCAAGACGCAGGTCACCATCGAGTACGTCGACGACAAGCCGGTCCGGCTGGACACCGTCGTCGTGTCCAGCCAGCACGCCGCCGACATCGACCTGGACACGCTGCTCAAGCCGGACGTCGAGGAGCACGTCATCCGCCCGGTGCTCGCGCAGTACGCCGCCGGGCTGGACGTCGATGACTACCGGGTGCTGGTCAACCCGACCGGGCGCTTCGAGATCGGCGGCCCGATGGGCGATGCCGGGCTCACCGGCCGCAAGATCATCGTCGACACCTACGGCGGCTACGCCAGGCACGGCGGCGGCGCCTTCTCCGGCAAGGATCCGTCCAAGGTCGACCGGTCGGCCGCCTACGCGATGCGCTGGGTCGCCAAGAACGTCGTGGCCGCGAAGCTGGCCACCAAGTGCGAGGTCCAGATCGCGTACGCGATCGGCAAGGCCGAGCCGGTGGGGCTGTTCCTGGAGACGTTCGGCACCGAGACCGTCGATGTGGAGCGAATCAGTGAGGCGGTGCTGCAGACGTTCGACCTGCGCCCGGCCGCACTCATCCGCGACCTGGACCTCAAGCGGCCGATCTACGCGCAGACCGCGGCGTACGGCCACTTCGGCCGCGAGCTGCCCGACTTCACCTGGGAGCGCACCGACCGCGCCGAGCAACTCGCCAAGCTCGCCAATTCCTGACCCGCGCGAAGCGCCGGCCCGGGCTCCTCGGGCCGGGGCACCTCCCGATTGCGGGGAAGCTCTTCGCGGCGGGAACTATCGGCGCCAGCTGGTAGGAACGCTGCGTGACGGCTAAGCGGACGGGGCGATCGCCGGCTGTCGTCGACCCGGTCGCGCGGTTGATGGTGGACGTGCCGCTGGCGCACCTGGACCGGCCGTTCGACTACGTGGTCCCGACCGAGCTGGCCGAGCAGGTCCGGGCCGGTTCGCGGGTGCGCGTCCGGTTCGCCGGCCGGCTGGTGGACGCGTTCGTGCTCGAGCGGACAGCGGCGAGCGAGCACGAGGGGCGGCTGGCCTTCGTGGAGCGGGCCGTCGGCGAGCCGGTGCTCACCCCGCAGACGGCCGCGCTGTTCCGCGCGGTCGCGGACCGGTGGGCCGGCAACTTCGTCGACGTCGTGCGGCTCGGGGTGCCGTCCCGCCACGCCGCCGCCGAGGCACGTGGGTCCGAGCCGGCCGGAGCCGTCGAACCGGGTGAGCGGGCCGGCTTCGCGCGGTACCGCGCCGGCGGGTCGTTCCTCGCCGCGGTCGCTGACGGACGGCCGGCGCGGGCCGTGTGGTCCGCGCTGGCGGGGGAGGACTGGCCGCATCGGCTGGCCGAGGCCGCCCGGGTCGCCCTCTCCGCCGGGCGTGGCGCCCTGATCGTGGTCCCGGACGCCCGTGACCTTGCCCGGCTCGACCTCGCCTTCACGGATGTCCTCGGCGATGGCCGGCACGTGGCGCTCTCGGCCGAGCTGGGGCCGTCCGAGCGGTACCGGCGCTGGCTGGCCGCGCGTCGCGGCGCCGTGCGCGCGGTGATCGGCACGCGCGCAGCGGCGTATGCGCCGGTCGCCGACCTCGGGCTGATCGCCATCTGGGACGACGGCGACGACCTGTATGACGAGCCGCGGGCACCGTACGCCCACACCCGCGACGTCCTCGTGCTGCGCTCTGCCCAGGCCCGTTGCGCCCTGCTGCTAGGCGCGTTCGCGCGCACCGCCGAGGCACAACTGCTGCTGGAGTCCGGGTGGGCGCACGAGATCGTGGCCGACCGGGCCGCCGTGCGCGCCGCGGCGCCGCGCGTGCAGGCGACCGGCGACGACGTCGAGCTGGCCCGGGACCCTGCCGCCGCGGCGGCCCGGTTGCCTTCGCTGGCCTGGCGTGCCGCCCATGACGCGCTCGCCGCCGGCCATCCGGTGCTCGTCCAGGTTCCCCGCGGCGGTTACGTGCCCGCGCTGGCGTGTGTGCGTGACCGCACGCCTGCCCGCTGCGGCACCTGCTCGGGACCGCTCGCGGCGCCGTCTCGCGACGCCCGGGCGCAGTGCCGGTGGTGTGGCCGTCCCGCGCCGGACTGGGCCTGCCCCACCTGCGGCGGCCGCCGGATGCGGGCCATGGTCGTCGGGTCCGGCCGGACCGCCGAGGAGCTGGGCCGCGCCTTCACCGGTGTCCCGGTGCGCACCAGCGGTGGCGACCGGGTGCTCGCCGAGGTGCCGGCGCAGCCGGCTTTGGTCGTCGCGACGCCGGGCGCCGAGCCGTTCGCCGCGGGCGGGTACGGTGCCGCGCTGCTGCTGGACGGCTGGGCGCTGCTCTCGCGTGCCGACCTGCGGGCGGCTGAGGAGACGCTGCGCCGCTGGCTGAACGCGGCGACGCTCGTGCGCAGCGGTGGTCAGGTGGTCGTCGGTGCGGACGCCGCGGTGTCCACCGTCCAGGCGCTCGTGCGCTGGGACCCGGCGGGCGCGGCGTCCCGCGAGCTGGCCGACCGGATCGAGCTGGGGTTCGCACCGGCCACCCGGATGGCTGCGGTCACCGGTCCGGCCGGGGCGGTGCACGAACTGCTGGACGCCGCCGCGCTGCCCACCGGGGCGCAGGTGATCGGGCCGACCCCGGCCCGCGGGGAGGACGAGCGGATGCTGATCCGGGTGCCGCGCCCCGACGGGGCCGCGCTCGCGGTCGCGCTGAAGGCTGCGGCGGCCACCCGGTCGGCGCGCAAGGCCGCTGACCCGGTCAAGATCGTGCTGGACCCGTACCAGCTGTTCTGACAGCCGCACCTGGGAGCATCCAGTGAAGCTGCCGTCGGTAAGCTGTGCGAGCGTCAGCGTTGCCGCACCCAGCCGTCCCGGTTCTCCAGCCGGGCCCGATCGTGCGGAGGACCAGCGTCGTGGCGTCACCTGAGGTTTCCAAGCTCGAGTCGATCTACGCCGACGTGCTGCGGCGCAACCCTGGCGAGGACGAGTTCCATCAGGCCGTTCGCGAGGTGTTCGACAGCATCGTCCCGGTGGTCGCCCGGCGTCCGGAGTTCGTGGAGGCGTGTGTCGTCACGCGGGTGTGCGAGCCGGAACGGCAGATCATCTTCCGTGTCCCGTGGGCGGACGATCGCGGGCGGGTGCACATCAACCGGGGCTTTCGGGTCGAGTTCAACTCCGCGCTCGGGCCGTTCAAGGGTGGCTTGCGCTTCCACCCGTCCGTGTATCTCGGGACGATCAAGTTCCTCGGCTTCGAGCAGATCTTCAAGAACGCGTTGACCGGCATGCCGATCGGCGGCGGCAAGGGCGGCTCGGACTTCGACCCGAAGGGCCGCTCGGACGCCGAGGTGATGCGGTTCTGCCAGTCGTTCATGACCGAGTTGTATCGGCACATCGGCGAGTACACCGACGTGCCGGCCGGCGACATCGGGGTGGGTGGCCGCGAGATCGGTTACCTGTTCGGCCAGTACAAGCGGATCACGAACCGCTACGAGTCCGGTGTGCTGACCGGCAAGGGGCTGACCTGGGGCGGCTCGCAGGTGCGTCCGGAGGCGACCGGGTACGGAGCCACGTTCTTCGCGCAGCGCATGTTGCAGACGCGGGGCGATTCGCTCGAGGGCAAGCGGGTGGTGGTTTCCGGGTCGGGGAACGTGGCCACCTATGCCGTGGAGAAGGTGCACCAGCTCGGCGGCACGGTGGTCGCCTGCTCGGATTCGGCGGGCTACGTCGTGGACGAGGCCGGCATCGACCTCGAACTGCTCAAGCAGATCAAGCAGGTGCAGCGGGGGCGGATGAGCGAGTACGCCGACAAGCGGGGCCGTGCCCGCTTCGTGGCCGGCGGCAGCGTCTGGGACGTGCCGTGCGATGTGGCGATGCCGTCGGCGACGCAGAACGAACTGCACGCGCACGATGCCGCGACGTTGATCGGCAATGGGTGCCTGGCGGTCGTCGAGGGCGCCAACATGCCGACGACGCCCGAGGCGACCAAGGCGTTCCTGGAGTCGGGGGTGTTGTTCGCACCGGGCAAGGCAGCCAATGCCGGCGGGGTGGCGACCAGCGCGCTGGAGATGCAGCAGAACGCCTCGCGCGACTCCTGGACGTTCGAGCACACCGAGCAGCGCCTGGCCGAGATCATGAATGCGATTCACGACCGGTGCGCCGAGACGGCCGAGGAGTACGGCGCTCCCGGCAACTACGTGGTCGGCGCCAACATCGCCGGCTTCGTGAAGGTCGCCGACGCGATGCTCGCACTCGGCCTGATCTAGCGCGAGATCCGGTGGCTCAGTGCTCGGGTGAGCGGCTCGGGATGGGTGAGCGGCATCATGTGGCCGGCGCCCTCGATCACGGTGTGTTCCGCGTCGGGCAGATGACGGCGAAGGACCGCGCAGATGGCGTGGTCGACAGCGGATGTGTGCGAGCCCTCGATGAGGTGGACCGGTGCGGTCACGTCAGCTAGCGATTCGGCTGTAAGCAGGTCGTCGAAGAGCACGTCCCACAGGTCTGCTCGGGACTGTTGCTCCTGGACGAACGCCTCGCGGCGTGCGGACGGCCAGCTGGCGAACGAGCCGGGTCCGTTGTAGAAGTCGACGAACTCCGCGTAGGCCTCGTGCCATCTGCCGGCTCGGATGTGTGCGCGGCATCGGTCGCGCAGTCCGCGGACCTGGGAGTACGCGCCGGGGTTCTCGGTGCGCAGCAACGCGTATGCCTCGGGCTCGACGAGGGTGAGCGAGGCGATCAGTCCGGGAGTCACTGCAGCGGCGCGCAAGGCGGTTGCACCGCCCCAGGAGAATCCGATCAGGTGGACGGGCCCGGCGACCTGGTCGGCGACCGCGTAGACCTGATCGGTGTAGTCGTCGAGGTCCCGGCGCCCGGCGGTGCCCGGACCGGTGCCGTCGCGATAGGCGTCGATGGCGATCAGCCGGTCGCCGTCGGGCCAGAGCGAGAAGACCTGCTTCCACTCGCCGGCGCTCCCGACGCCGCTGTGCAGGAACACCACGGGCGTCCCGGTTCCTTGCTCGATGATCTTGACGCTGCGTCCCAGCGGCGTGCGAAGCGTCGTGGACTTGGCCATTCGGCCCAACCTCCTGCTGGTAGCGCGGCGCCTCGCCGCGATGTGAACAGGCACGGAGGTGGGACGCGCCGGGTTCAGCCGAACATGCGGCTGGAGCGGCGCCGATGGAACCGCGACCAACCGATGCCGGCACCGAGGACCGCCTCCGCGGGCCACGTCAGAACGGTGGTGGTTGGTCGTTGGGGTCGGGTCCGGTCTGCTTCGGTGGTTCGGGTTCGGGGACGGGTAGTTCGGGTGGTCGGTAGTGGTAGTGGTGTCGGGTTGCCGAGGTCCAGTGGTAGGTGCCGTCGGGGGTGCGGGTGAGGGTCCAGCGGGCGTGGTGTTTGAGGTCGTGGTGCCTTTTGCAGAGGGGTTCGAGGTTGGTCACGCTGGTGGGGCCGTCGGGCCAGGGTGTGCGGTGATCCAGTTGGCAGGTGTGGGCTCTGCGTCGGCAGCCGGGCATGACGCAGTGTTGGTCGCGGGTGATGACGTGCCGGGTGATGGTGGTGGTGGGTTGGTAGCGGTGGGTGATCAGGCTGCTGTCGATCCCGGGCCGGTTCGGGGTGCCGGGTGCGTGCTGGCAGGTCTGGTCGAGGAGGTGTCCGGTCTGGTCGACGGGCCAGTAGTGGCGCTGGGCGCCGGGTTGGGTGGCGAGGCGCCGGGCGATGTCGGCGGGGACGGGTTCGCCGTTGAGGTAGCCGGGTTGGTTGTCGGTCCCGGCCAGGGTGCTGGCGGCGAGGGTGAACCGGTACGGGTTTGATGCCGCTTCCTTGTGAGTCAGGAAGGATGGCGACATGCCCAAGAAGATCGATCCCGCTGTGAAGGAGCGGGCTGTGCGTCGGGTGCTGGAGCATCGCGCTGAGTACCCGAACCTGACCGCTGCCTCAGCGGCGGTGGCCAAGCAGGAGCGGCTGGGCACCGAGACGGTGCGCCGGTGGGTGCTGCAGGCCGATGTCGATGCCGGCGCCCGGCCGGGGACCACCTCGGTCGAGCACGCGGAGATCAAGAAGCTCAAGGCCGAGAACGCCCGGCTGCGGGAAGATGTCGCGATCTTGAAAGCGGCGACGACTTTCTTCGTGGGGGAACTCGACCCCCGCAACCGATGATCATGGGGTTCATCGACCAGATGCGCGTCGAGGGCCACGCGGTCGAGTCGACCTGCCGGGTGCTGCGTGAGCAGGGCTGCCAGGTCGCCGCGCGGACCTACCGGTCGTGGCGCACCAGCGCGCCGGCGGCGCGCACGGTCAGCGACGCGCAGCTGATTGATGAGATCACGACGCTGTGCTGGGCGCGTGACGAGCACGGCGTGCTGCGCATGACCCCGGAGGGTCTGTACGGGCGGCGCAAGCTGACCGCGGCGCTGCGTCGGCGCGGTCTCGTCGTCGCCGAGTGTACGGTGGCGCGGGCGATGAAAACCTTGCAGCATCAGGGGATTCGCCGCGCCAAGGGCGTGCGCACCACGATCCGGGCCAAGGACGGCCGGCGTGCCGGTGATTTGCTCGACCGGGACTTCACCGCGACCGCGCCGAACGAGAAGTGGGTCACCGACTTCACTTACGTGCGCACCTGGGCCGGGTTCGTCTACGTGGCCTTCATCGTCGACGTCTTCGCCCAACGCATCGTCGCCTGGCACGCCGCCACGACCAAGGCCGTAGAGCTGGTCATGACGCCGCTGCGCATCGCGCTGTGGCAACGCGACCGCGAAGGTCACCAGCCCGAGCCCGGCCGGCTGATCCATCACAGCGATTATGCCGAGGTCTGCGTTATGCCGAAGGTCGGCGGGATCCCCTTTGCTGGCAGGGCTGCGTGACTGATTCCTCGGCTTAACGATCCGGCGGTTAGCGGAGGCTGTAGAGGGCCTGCAGTCGCTCCTTCGTGAGTCGGCGCGCCTGGGGTGTCGTGACGGCTGGGGTGGCGGCATCGACGGCTTTGCGCATCATGTCGACGGTGGCGAAGGCGTAGAACGCCGAGGTGGTCGACATGTTCTCGTGGCCGAGGAGTCGCATGATGATCGGCAGCGCGATGCCCTGCTGGTAGAGGTCCATCGCTTTGGTCTTGCGCAGCATGTGGCAGTGGATGTCTTCGGGAATCGAGGGACATCTTCGGCGTGCGGTTGTGGCGGCGCGTTTGAGCACTGCGGCGACGGTGTCGGTCGACAGCGCGGTCGGTGCCCCGTTGTGCAAGCTGTAGAACACCGGGCGGGTCGTTTCGGTTCGGGCGATGCCGGGGTGGAACTCGGCGAGGTAGACGTCCAGGTGTTCGATCGTCTTCGCGGTGAGCGGGACGACGCGGGTCTTGTCACCTTTGCCGGTGAGGACCACATGGCCGGGCCGGTGCAGGTGCAGGTCGGCCAGCGTCATGGCGGTGAGCTCACCGACGCGGGCGGCGGTGTCGTAGAGCAGGATCAGCAGCATCCGGTTCCGCCGCGATTTCGGGGTGCGGCCGGTGAATGCGGCGAGCACCGCGCTCGTCTCGGGTTCGGTGAGGTACTCGATCGGTTCCCTCGCCGCGGTGGGTGCGCGCAGCGTCTTGGCTTGCTGGCTGACCGTGACGAGGGTGAGGTCTTCGGCCGCGCAGTAGGCCAGGAACGCTTTGACGGCGGTGAGCCGCAGGCCGATCGTCCGTGGCGCGTAGTGCTGCTGCCCGCCCATCCAGGCGAGCCATCCTTTCAAGTGCTGCCGGTCGAGATGGTCGAAGCTGACGTGTGCGCGGGCGACGTGGTGCTGTTCGGCGAGGTAGCGCAGGAGGCATTCCAGGCTGATCCGGTAGGCCTCGACCGTGTTCGCCGAGCGGTGCGCCATCGTCGGCAGGTAGACGTGCAGGTAGTCGCGGGCGTAGCGGTAGAAGTCCGGTTCGCGGGTCGCTCGGTCATGCTTGGTCATCGAATCCGACCTCCGGCAGCAGCGACTGGCCTGCGGTGGTGAGTCCGTCGTAGGCGTGCAGGAACTCCGGCGAGGTGTGGATGTAGTAGAACGTCGACTCGATGCTGGCGTGGCCCATGTAGCGGGCCAGGTAGGGAAGCATCGCCATGACGTCCTTGCCCTGCGCCATCCAGCGATCGACGTTGGCGTAGGCGAAGTGATGCCGGAAGGCGTAGGGCGTGGGCTGCACCCCGCCGCTCGGCCGTGAAAGAGCGGCCTGGTGCCAGATACGCCGGAAGATCTCATCGATGGTCGCGCCTGTGACCTCGTTGCCGGTCCTCGAGATGAAGAAGGTGGCCCGTGACGGTCCGAAATGCGCACGCGTGATGCGGTCGCACTTGGCCAGAACCCTCGTGACGTCGGCAGTGAGCGGGAGCCTTCGCGACCGGTTGCCCTTGGAGTCGACCACGTCGAGGGTCCTGTCGCGCAGGTGCACGTGCTCGGGGCGTAGCCGCCGGGTCTCCCCGGTCCGCAGCCCGCAACAGTGCATCAACGTGAAGAACGCGACCGACTGCCACCGCCACGGCGACGCCGCCCGCACCGCCGCCGCAGTAGCGAAGAACGCCTCGATCTCCGCCTCGCCGAGCAAGTAGGGGTGCGTGGGCAGGCGTTGAGCCTTCCACCGGTCCGACAAGACGTAGGCGTCACACTGCCCGTGGGCCTGCAGCCAGCGGCCGACATCGCGGATGTAGGACATCCAGGACCGGTAGGGGCCCGTGCGGGCCAGACGCTCGCTGACCCATCCCTCGACCGTGTCGCGGTCGAACACCGTCCGGTCGTGAGAGGTGCAGTAGGCGTCGAACTGCCTCAGGTACCAGACCCTGGAGGCGCCGTAGAACCCCATCTGCTCCTTGAACGCGAGGTAGGCGGCAAGGTGCGGTGCGAACGCGCTGGTGAAGTCATGGCCGTTCGCGGCCAGCGCCTTCGTGCTCATGGCCGCGCGCCGGCGGGGACGTCGAGGACGCAGTCGAGCAGGCGCACGACATCGACGCTCAGATACAGGTCAGTCGATTTCGGCCGCGCGTGGCCGAGCACGGCCGCGATGGTCGGCAACGGCACCGACGCCCTCAGCAGCCGTGTCGCGGCGTTGTGCCGCAACAGACGCGTGCTGCCCAGCACGTCCGCGACGCCGGCCCGACGGAACACCGTGGTGATCACCCGGTGGACCGTGGCGTGGTCGGCCAGCCGCGTGTGCGGGGCCACCGAACGCACGAACAGATGCTCGTCCGGCGAGTCTGGCCGCTGGTCAAGGACGTACTCGGCAAGCCGGTCGACTACCAGATCGGTCAGCGGCACTGTCAGCGGGTTGTGGGTCTTCTGCTGCACGAGGCTCGCGGTCCGTGCCCGCCAGTCGATGTCGTCACGAAGCAGACTGATGATGTCGCATGCGCGCAGCCCCGTCGTGACCGCAAGCAGCGTGATGGCAGCATCCCGTGCCGGTATAGCCGGCGTTGCGCATGCCTGCACGATCAGGCGCTGCGCCTCGTCCGGCAGCGCCGGCACGATCCGGTGAGAGCGCTTGAGGCCAGCCAACCCGAGCGCGTCGACCAGGTCGCTGCGGCCGGTGAACTTCAAGAACGGGCGGAAGTTCGACACGACCCAGAACAGCGACGACGTCTTCCACGTAGCCGTCAACGAGTTCAGGTAGCTCAGCACGCTCGCCCCGTCGGCGTCACGGAGACGGCGGATCCCGCCTGCCTCCAGGAACACCAGGTAATCGCGAGCGACCCGGCCGTAGGCATCCCGGGTCGCGGACGCGAGAGCCCGGTCAGCCATGTCGGCCTCCCACGCGCCAACAAGCCGGACGAACTCCCGCGAGACAGGACGGGGCCCGCCCCCGCCACGGGTGCAGCAAGCCAACTCGACCCGGCCCGTGGTGACGTAGGAGTTGAACACGCGGACCAGCCGTCCGTAGTCGAACCGGCGCTGCACGCTGAACCTGCCCGTCCGCGGGCTGATCGTCATCGCCGCGAACTCCGCACCCAGCGCCGGTGTGTACTTGCCGCCCCGCCCGTCGGCGAGTTGCGTCAACGCCCTGATCGACTTCTCGTAGTTGCCGATCGTTGACTCCATATAGCCGGCCGCGCGCAGCTCCGCGACAACAACCGACCCGATCCCCGTGACCGTCATGTCCATGGCCGTCTCCTCCTCCGCATCGCGAATGGACACGGCGGACGCTGCCACCGAACAGGCCCAAACGTTAGCCCGAGGAATCAGTCACGCAGCCCTGCCAGCAAAGGGGATCCCGCCGATCCTCGGCATAACGCAGACCTCGGCATAATCGGCGCTAAGCCGAATTCGGCTTAGCAGCGATGCCGGCACGCAGTACACCTCCATCACGCTGACCGAGCACCTGGCGCTCGAAGACATCCGGCCCTCGATCGGGTCGGTCGGCGACGCCTACGACAACGCGCTGATGGAGACGATCAACGGCCTGTACAAGACCGAGTGCATCCGCACCACGATCTTCCACGACGGGCCCTACAAGACCGTCTCCGACGTGGAGTTCGCGACCGCCGGCTGGGTCGACTGGTACAACAACCGGCGCCTGCACAGCTCGCTCAACATGATCACGCCGGTCGAGTACGAGCACGCCCACTACGCTGCCCTCAACCCCGTCGGCAGCACAGCATGAAGACGGCAGAGAACCCGTGCCGGTTCAGGGTGACGTTCACGCTCGGGCGTAGTCCGTGTTCGGCGGGTAGGCCGGGCAGGGCCAGGGCGGCGGTGCAGATCTCCACGAGGGCGTCGGCGCGGCGTTGGTCGGCGGCGCGCTGGTCCTCGCGGCTGGTCTTCGTGCCCCAGGCGTTGACGGCGGTCCATACGGTTTCGATGCCGTCGGCCGGGGCGAACAGGGTCAACCAGCCCATCCCGTCCTCGACCTGCTCGCGCCGCACGTGCCGTTGCGCGGCCGCAGCGCGGTGTTTCTCGTTCTGGCTCTTGGCGTGGTGTTTGGCGACCGCGCGGCGCACGGCGGCGCGGAACTCACCGGGTGTCTGACCCGGAGCCCGGCGCAGCACCTGGGCCTGCACTTTCGCGGCCACCGGATCGGGCAGGTCGACGGTGGCGGTGGCCAGGATGCGGGCGTGTACCGCGGACAGGTGCCCCGAGCGGAGCAGGTCGAACGTGTCCCACAGCCGCGAGGTCAGTTCTGCTGCGGTGTCCAATCGGTCCTGGGTGGTGGCCGGTGCTAGGTGCAGCGCGAGCGCCGCCTCCTCACGCAGGAACTGCTCACCGTCGGGGTCGCGGTGGGCGAGTTCGGCGAGCAGTTCGCTCTGTTTGGCATCGACCAGGGCACGGAGCCGGTCACAGGCGGTGAGGGCGTCGATCAGGCCGGTGTCCGAGAGCCGGCCCGGCAGCAGCGACTCGACCGCGGTCAACACCGCACCGGACGGGTACAGCACGCTCGCCGCGCCGGCAGCCTGGTCGGGCCGGTGCAGCACGTCCGAGGCGGTGGGGAGTGGGGTGCATTGGGCGGGGTCGACCAGGTCGACGGTGATCCTGTCGACCACGATCTGATCGGATTCGCCCATGCGTCTGATTCTACAGCATCATCCCGACATGTCAACCCGTTTGGACCGACTTTCGCCTTATTTTATCGGCTGATCCCGACAGAACCACGACGTCCGGACCGGATGCACACCCCCGTCGGAAGGCGACCCAGCAGCGCAACCCGGCCGAGCGCCCAGCTCCTCGTCGCAGCGTCTTTGACGGAGCGCAGCCACGACCGCAAGGCTCGTGCGCAATCCGGGCCGCCGTCGGCCTTCCGTAGACTCGCGGCCGTGACAGTCCAGCCGATACGCCTGTTCGGTGACCCGGTCCTGCGCACCGCAGCCGACGAGGTCACCGACTTCGACAAGGAGCTGCGCACCCTCGTCGCCGACCTTGCCGAGACGATGCTCGCCGCACCTGGCTCCGGCCTTGCCGCGCCGCAGATCGGCGTCGGCCTGCGCGTGTTCACCTATCACATCGACGACGCGCAGTCCGGGCACCTGATCAACCCCGTCCTGCACTTCCCGAGTGACGAGGAGCAGGACGGCCCGGAGGGGTGCCTTTCGATCCCCGGGCTGAGCTGGGACTGCACGCGCAAGGCGAACGTGGTCGCGCACGGACAGAACATGTTCGGCGACCCGCTCACGATCGAGGGCGCCGCGATCCTGGCTCGCTGCATCCAGCACGAGACCGATCATCTGGACGGCGTGCTGTTCGTCGACCGGCTCGACGCGCAGACCCGCAAGGCGGCGATGAAGCAGATCCGCGAGGCGTCGTGGGCCGGGCTCACGCCGCCGACGGTGAAGATCAGCCCACACGCAACGCGCGGCCTGGCCTTGTGAGGCTGGTCTTCGCGGGCACTCCCGCAGCTGCGGTGCCGTCGCTGCGGGCCCTGCTCGACTCGTCCCGGCATGACGTCGTCGCGGTCGTCACCAGGCCCCCCGCGCGCGCCGGGCGGGGCCGCCGCGAGAGCATCCAACCGGTGGCCGAACTCGCCAGGGACGCGGGCCTGCCGGTCCTCACCCCGCAACGCGCCGGCGATCCGGACTTCCTTGCCCAGCTGGCAGAACTCGCGCCGGACTGCTGCCCGGTAGTCGCCTACGGAGCGCTGTTACCCCCGTCCGCCCTCGCCGTTCCGAAGCATGGCTGGGTGAACCTGCACTTCTCGCTACTGCCGGCCTGGCGCGGCGCAGCGCCGGTGCAACACGCGATCCTGCATGGTGACGACGTCACCGGCGCGACCACGTTCCTCATCGAGGCGGGGCTGGACACCGGGCCGGTGTTCGGGGTGGTCACCGAGACGATCCGCGGGGACGATACGGCCGGCGACCTGCTCGAGCGACTGGCACTGTCCGGCGCGGGGCTGCTCGCGGCGACGCTGGACGGGATCGAGGACGGCTCGCTCATCGCAGTACCGCAACTCCCCGACGGCGTCTCGGTAGCCGGCAAGATCACCGTTGCCGACGCGAAGGTCGACTGGACGGCCCCCGCGCAGCACATCGACCGGCTGGTCCGCGCATGCACGCCCGCCCCGGGCGCCTGGACGGCGTTCCGTGGCGAGCGACTCAAGCTCGGGCCGGTGCGCCCGCAGCAGGTGGACACGCTCGCCGCGGGCGCGGTTCGGGTCGAGCGCAACGCCGTGTACGCCGGGACCGCGACCGCCGACGTCGAGCTCGGCACCGTCCAACCGCCGGGCAAGCGTCCGATGGCCGCGGCCGACTGGGCCCGCGGCACGCGCCCGGCCGAGGGGGACCGGCTTGGCTAGCCGACCGCCGCGCCGTCCCGGCAGCCCGCGCCGCGCCCGCCCGGCGCAGCCGCCCCGTCCGGCACCGGTCGATCGGCCGCGGCTGACCGCCTACCAGCTGCTGCGCGCCGTCGCCGCCGAGGACGCGTACGCGAACCTCGCACTACCGACGCTGCTCCGCGAGCACGGGCTCACCGGGCGCGACGCCGCGTTCGCCACCGAGCTCGGCTACGGCACCGTGCGCGCCGCCGGCACGTTGGACGAGGTGCTCGCCGCCTGCATCGACCGCCCGCCCGCCGACGTCCAGCCGGAGGTCCGCGACCTGCTCCGCCTCGGCGCCTACCAGCTGTTGCGCACCCGCATCCCAGCCCACGCCGCGGTCGCCACGACCGTCGAACTGTCCCGCGCAACAGGCAACGGCCGCGCAGCGGGCTTCCTCAACGCGGTATTGCGCAAGGTCTCCGCGTCGGACTGGGACGGCTGGACTGCGCGACTGGCGCAGGGCGGCACCGCGCTGCGCCGGATCGCGCTGCACACGGCGCATCCGTACTGGATCGCGGCCGCGTTCGCCGCAGCCCTCGGCGAGCAGCCGGACGGGGAGTTGGACGAGACCCGGCGCGCACTCGAGGCAGACGACCTGCGCCCCCAGACCCACCTCGTCGCCTGGCCCGGTCGCGCGGACCGGGACGAGCTGGTGACCGAGTCCGGCGGCTCGCCGGGCCGCTACTCGCCTTATGCGGTAAGGATGGACGGCGGTGATCCCGCCGCGCTGTCCGCCGTGCGCGAGCGGCGCGCCGGCGTGCAGGACGAGGGCAGCCAGCTGTGTGCGCTGGCCCTGGCGAACGCGGCACTCGACGGACGCGACGAGCGCTGGCTCGACCTGTGCGCGGGACCCGGCGGCAAGACCGCGCTGCTGGCCGCGCTGGCCGGACCGCGCAACGCGCACCTCACCGCGAACGAACTGCACCCGCACCGCGCCGAGCTGGTGCGCGCCAGCACCGCGCACTGGGACGTCGAGGTGCTGACCGGCGACGCGCGCGAACTGCCCACTCCGGACGGGGGATACGACCGAGTGCTGCTCGACGCGCCGTGCACCGGACTCGGTGCGCTGCGCCGCCGCCCGGAAGCCCGGTGGCGGCGTGGCCCGCAGGACGTGCCCGAGCTCACGGCGCTGCAGCGCGACCTGCTGGCTGCCGCGCTCCGCCTCACCCGGCCCGGCGGGGTCGTTGCGTACGTGACGTGCTCGCCACACCTGGCCGAGACGTCCGAGATCGTCGCCGGCCACGACCTGCTCGACGCCCGGGCGGCCTTCCCCGGCGTCGATCACCTCGGCGACGGCCCGACCGTGCAGCTCTGGCCGCACCGCCACGGCACCGACGCCATGTTCTGCGCGCTGCTCCGCGCGTAACCGATCGTCCAGTGCCGGACAAGAATCAGTTGTGGACGCCGACCGCGAACGCTTCGAAGAGCTCTTCCGGCGTCACTACGCACCGGTCGTGCGGTATGCGGTGCGCCGCGTGGGTGTGGATGCGGCGCAGGAGGTCGTCGCCGACACCTTCCTGACCGCCTGGCGGCGTCTCGACTCGGTTCCCGAACACGCGCTGCCATGGCTGTACGCAACCGCTCGCCGGCTGATCGCGAACGAGGTGCGCCGCCAGGCCCGGGGCGCGCGGCTCGGACAGAAGATCGCAGGCGGCGCCGACGGCGCCGTGCCGGACCACGCCGAGGAGATAGCTGATCGGCTCCGAGTCGGTGCCGCGCTGCAACAACTGACCGAACGTGACCGCGAGGTGCTGCGCCTTGCCGAGTGGGAGCGCCTGGACAGCGCCGACTCCGCACGCGTCCTCGGCTGCTCGGTTGCCGCTTTCAAGGTGCGCCTGCATCGGGCCAGACGCCGGCTCGCTGCTGCGCTCGACAGTGGCGCGTGCGCGCCCACACCCGTCGAGGTTCTCAACCGAGGAGACCGCTCATGAATGACACTGCGCTGCGCAACGCCGACCCGGCTGCCGACCTGCATCCGGACGCCGGCTCCCCGGAGGCCGTCGCGCTGCTCGCCCGGATCGTCGCTGCGCCGCAGCCCCGGACGCGTGGGGCCGGCCGCCGAAGCCCAGCGCCGGCGATCGGTCGAATCGCCATCGGGGGACTGGTTGCCGGCGCTGCAGCCGCCATCGCCATTGTGGCGCCGATGCCCTGGAACCAAGGGCGCTCGGGGCTCGGATCGGCCGCGTACGCGGTGACACGGGACAGCGACGGCGCGGTGCACTTCGCCGTGCACTGGAGTCGGCTGACCGATCCCGCGGGTCTGCAGGCAGCCCTCGACCGGGCCGGTGCGCGTACCAGGATTTTCGTGCGCCCCGCATCAGAGGTCCCTGACTGCCCCTCCCCGTCGAACACGGTCGGCTACAGCGCGAAGGCCGTGCACTGGCAGCATCCTGGCACCGCCGACGGCGGGTTCACGGTGCGCCCGGCCAACTTCCCGGCCGGTGGGACGTTCGTGATCGGCGTCGATCTGGCACCTTCCGGGCAATCGACGTTCGCGCCGGGCGAACCACAGCTCGCGTCGTTCTCCGCGTTCATGGTCGTCGGCGAGGTGCCCAGCTGCGTGCCCTGAGCACGGCAGGATGAGCGCCATGACCCTGAGCTCCAAGGATCTGCGCCTGACCGGTGGCTGCGCTGTGATCGGCGTCGTCGCCGGCGTGCTGCACTTCGCCGGCGTCAATGACGTCGTCACGTTCATCGTCGCGGCACTCGCACTCGCGCTGCTCGCAACACTCGTCGGGCGCAGCGTCGAGGCGCTCGGCGACCAGCTCAGCCCGGGCGCAACCGGCGTCGTGCAGAGCGCGTTCGGCAACCTGCCGGAGCTGTTCGTCACGCTGTTCGCACTGCACGCCGGGCTCTACGAGGTGGTGCGCTCCGCGATCGTCGGCTCGATCCTGGCGAACGTGCTGGCCGTGCTCGGGCTCGCCTTCTTCATCGGCGGGCTCAAGCACGGCACGCAACGGTTCGGCACCGACGCCGCGAAACGGCTCAGCCTGATGCTCGTGCTCGCAGTGGCAGCGCTTCTCGTCCCCTCGCTGACCGCGACCCTGCACACGCCCGCCGCCGGCCACGAGCGGGTGTTGTCGATCATCGTCGCGATCGTGCTGCTGGCCCTGTTCGTCGCCTCGCTGCCGGCGTCGATCCGGCGCGAGTCGACCGCCGCGACCGCCGCGACCGGCGCGACCGGCGCGACCGGCGCGACCGCCGCGACCGCCGCGACCGGCGCGACCGGCGCGACCGGCGCGACCGCCGCGACCGGCGCGACCGCCGCGACCGGCGCGACCGGCGCGACCGCCGCGACCGGGCCGGAGGCGGCAGAGACATCGGCCGCCCACACCCCCAACTGGCCGCTCCCGCTCGCGCTGGGCATGCTCGCCGCGGCCGGTGTCGCCGCGGCGCTGGTGTCCGACTGGTTCGTCGACGCCCTGACGCCGGCGATGGACAGCCTGGGCATCAGCCAGGCTTTCGCCGGCCTGGTGATCGTCGCTATCGCGGGCAACGCGGTGGAGAACGTGGTCGGGGTGCAACTGGCGGCGCGGAACAAGCCGGACGTCGCGCTCGCGGTGATCCTGCAGAGCCCGCTGCAGATCGCGCTGGTGCTCGCGCCCGTGGTGGTGCTCGCCGCCCCGCTCGTCGGCGCCACGTTCACGCTGGTGCTCTCGCCGCTGCTGATCGCGGTGCTCGCCGTCGCGGTGCTGGTCACGGTTCTGGTCGTGCTCGACGGCGAGTCCAACTGGTTCGAGGGGCTGTCCCTGGTCGCGCTGTACGCGCTGATCGCGGCCGCGTTCTGGTGGGGCTGAGCGGTCACTAGACTCGGCGCGTGAACACGCCCGGCCGCCCCGAGCCGATGATCGCGCCCAGCATCCTGGCCGCGGACTTCGCGCGGCTCGGCGAGGAGGCCGACGCGGTCGACAACGCGGACTGGCTGCACGTGGACGTGATGGATGCCCACTTCGTCCCGAACCTGACGCTCGGCCTGCCGGTCGTGCAGAGCCTGCGCAAGGCCACCGCCCTCCCGCTCGACTGCCACCTGATGATCGACGACCCGGACCGGTGGGCCCCGGGCTACGCCGAGGCGGGCGCCGCGAACGTGACCATCCACGTCGAGGCCGCGCGCGACCCGGTCCAGGTGGCGCGTGCGATCCGCGCGGCCGGCGCCTTCGCCGGTCTGTCGGTGAAGCCGGGGACGCCGTTGGAGCCGTACCTGGAGCTCCTGCGCGAGTTCGACACGCTCCTGGTGATGACGGTCGAGCCCGGCTTCGGTGGCCAGGAGTTCATGGCCGAGGTGCTGCCCAAGGTCCGCCTGGCGCGCGAGCAGGTCAACGCCGGTCACCTACGCCTGTTCGTCGAGGTCGACGGTGGCGTCGGTGCCGACACCATCGAAGCCGCCGCCGAGGCCGGCGCCGACGTATTCGTGGCCGGCTCCGCGGTGTACGGCGCCGACGACCCGGCGCGCGCGGTGGACGCGCTGCGGGACAGGGCGCGCGCCGCCATGGCCCGGTAGCACCACCATGCAACTGACCGAGGCCGAACAGGCCGCGATGCACCGGGCACTCGCTCTCGGCGAGACCGCGCGAGGGCGCACCAGCCCGAACCCGCCGGTCGGGGCGGTCGTGCTCGACGAGGACGGGACATTGGCCGGCGAGGGCGTCACCGCGCCGGCGGGCGGCCCGCACGCGGAGGTCGTCGCGCTCGCGGCTGCCGGCGCGGCGGCCCGCGGCGGCACCGCCGTCGTCACGCTCGAACCCTGTGCCCACACCGGGCGGACCGGCCCGTGCACCGAGGCGCTGATCGCGGCGGGAATCGCGAAGGTCATCTACGCGGTCGACGACCCGAACCCGCTGGCCGCGGGAGGCTCGGACGCCCTGCGCGAGGCCGGTGTCACGGTGGTCGCCGGCGTCAATGCGATCGAGGCGGCGAGCGGCGCGCTGCGCGCCTGGCTGCACGCGGTCAGCAGCGCCCGCCCGTTCGTCACCTGGAAGTACGCCGCCACCTTGGACGGACGCGTGGCCGCGGTCGACCTGACCGCGCGCTGGATCTCCTCGGCGGTCTCGCGGGCCGACGCGCACGCGCTGCGCGCCGTCGTCGACGCGATCGTGGTGGGCAGCGGCACCGTCCTGGCCGACGACCCGCAACTGACCGTCCGCGACGGCGACGACAAGCCGGTCGAGCACCAGCCCCTGCGCGTGGTGCTCGACCGCAGGCACCGCGTCCCGCAGTCGGCGCAGGTGTTCGACAACGCCGCCGAGACGCTGGTACTCGACACGGCGGTGCCGCGCTTCGCGCTCAAGGCGCTGTTCGACCGCGGGGTCCGGCACCTGCTGCTCGAGGGCGGCCCGACCCTGGCCGGTGCGTTCATCGAGGCTCGCTGCGTCGACGAGGTCATCGCCTACCTGGCGCCCACGTTGCTGGGCGATGGTCCCAGTGCGCTCGGTCACGCGGGCGTGGGCTCGCTGGACGAAGCGGTCACACTGGATGTCGACTCGGTGAGCAGGCTGGGTGAGGACATCAAGGTCGTCGCCCGGCCGGTGTGGGCCGAGCAGACGGCAGGGGAGCGATAAGCGTGTTCACCGGCATCATCGAGGAACTCGGCGAGGTCGTCGAAGTGGCGCCGAAGGACGACTCGGCAGTGCTGACGATCGCGGCCGGCCGTGTCGCGCAGGACATCAGCGAGGGCGCCTCGATCGCGGTGAACGGCGTCTGCCTGACCGTGACCGGCTGGGTCCATTACCCGCCGCTGCACCACCTGAGCTTCGACGTCATGGCCGAGACGCTCGCGCGTTCGGTGCTCGGCACGTTGCAGCAGGGCGCGAAGGTCAACCTGGAGCGGGCGACGCGCGCCGACTCCCGGCTGGACGGGCACGTCGTGCAGGGGCACGTCGACGGAACCGGCACGGTGCTGCACCGCACCACGGGCAGCGCCTGGGAGACGGTGCGCTTCGACCTGCCGGCCGCGCTCGCCCGGTTCGTCGCGGAGAAGGGTTCGATCGCCGTCGACGGGATCTCGCTGACCGTCACCGCTGTCGGACCGGATTGGTTCGAGGTCGGGCTGATCCCGCAGACGCTGCGCGCGACCACCTTGGGCGACCGGCCGGTCGGCGCGAGCGTGAACCTCGAGGTGGACGTCCTGGCCAAGTACGTCGCACGCCTGCTGGAGACCGCCTCATGAGCGACGTCAGGCTGGACGATGTCGAGCGGGCCGTCGCGGACGTGAAGGCGGGGCGTGCGGTCATCGTGATCGACGACGCGGATCGCGAGAACGAGGGCGACCTGATCTTCGCGGCCGAACTGGCCACGCCCGAACTCCTCGCGTTCATGGTGCGCTACACCTCCGGCTACGTCTGCGTGCCCATCACCGAGCGCGAAGCCGACCGGCTCGACCTGCCCCCGATGTTCCGCGTCAACCAGGACCGCCGGGGCACCGCCTACACGGTCACCGTCGACGCGCGCGAAGGCGTCACGACCGGCATCTCGGCCACCGACCGCGCGCGCACCATCCGGCTGCTCGCCGATCCCGGGGCGACCGCCGCCGACTTCTCCCGGCCCGGGCACGTCGTTCCGTTGCGGGCCAAGGACGGAGGCGTGCTGCGCCGTCCCGGGCACACCGAGGCCGCGGTCGACCTCGCGGTGCTCGCCGGGCTGGCGCCTGCCGGTGTGCTGTGCGAGATCGTCAGCGAGCAGGACCCGGCGGGCATGGCGCGCGTCGGCGAGCTGCGCGCCTTCGCTGACGAGCACGACCTCGCGCTCATCTCGATCGCGGACCTCATCGCCTACCGCCGCAAGTCGGAGAAGCTCGTCGAGCGGGCCGCCGAGGCGCGGGTGCCGTTGCGTTACGGGGAGTTCACCGCGGTCGGCTACTCCTCCAGCTACGACCGGCGCGAGCACGTCGCGTTCGTGTTCGGCGACATCGGCGACGGCGAGGACGTGCTGGTGCGGGTGCACTCCGAGTGCCTGACCGGCGACGTGTTCGGCTCGCTGCGCTGTGACTGCGGCCCGCAACTGGACGCCGCCCTCGCGGCGGTGGCCCGTGAGGGACGCGGTGTCGTGCTCTACGTGCGCGGCCACGAGGGCCGTGGCATCGGCCTGCTGCACAAGCTGCAGGCCTACCAGTTGCAGGACGCCGGCGCGGACACGCTCGATGCCAACCTCGAGCTGGGGCTGCCCGCCGACGCCCGCGACTACGGCACCGGCGCGCAGATCCTCGTCGACCTGGGCATCCACTCGATGCGGTTGCTCAGCAACAACCCGGCCAAGCGGGCCGGGCTGGAGGGTTACGGGCTGCGCATCACCGGGCGCGAGCCGCTGCCGGTGCACGCCAACCCGGAGAACCTGCGCTACCTGCAGACCAAGCGAGACCGGATGGGCCACGACCTGAACCTGACGGAGTCCGGGTGAGGAACGGCGCGCCCGAACTCGGTGCCGTGGACGGCGCCGCCGGACTGCGGGTGGCCGTCGTCGCGAGCAGCTGGCACACCGAGGTGATGGCCGGGCTACGGGCAGGCGCGCGCCGCGCGCTCGCCGACTCGCGCGTCGCCGATGTCACCGAGGTGCAGGTGCCGGGCACGTTCGAGCTTCCGGTGGCCGCCGCCCGGCTCGCCGGCGCCGGCTTCGACGCGATCGTCGCGCTGGGTGTGGTGATCCGCGGCGGGACCCCGCACTTCGACTACGTCTGCACCGCCGCGGCCGTCGGCCTGACCGACGTCACCGTGCGCACCGGGGTGCCGGTCGGCTTCGGCGTGCTGACCTGCGACGACCAGGCCCAAGCCCTCGATCGCGCCGGACTGCCCGACTCGCGCGAGGACAAGGGCTACGAGGCGACGGCCGCCGCGCTGGCGACGGCCGTCACGCTGGCCGCCTACGCGCCATGACCGACGAGCCGGCCGAGGACGGCGAGCTGGAATCCTCCCGCGCGGCGCTCGTTGCCGGGCTGGACGTCCCCGCACTCGTCGAGCGCGCCGAGCAGTTGCTGCTCGGCGGACCGCGCCTGTTCACCCGCGCCCAGGTGGCCGAGCGGGCCGGCATGGACGCCGAACGCGCGACCGCGCTGTGGCGCGCGCTCGGCTTCGCGCAGGTCGGTGACGACGAGGTCGTGTTCACCCAGCGGGACGTCGACACCCTCGAAGCTGTCCGCGCGATCGAGCAGTCCGGCGTCGCCGATGACGAGCTGATCGCCACGATGACCCGGATCCTCGGCCAGACGTTCTCCCGGCTCGCGTCCGGCCAGGGCCAGCTGCTGGTCTCGATGCTGGCGCAGCACCCGGAGCACCTGGAGTCCGAGGAGAGCGTGCTGGCGGTGCTGGGCACCCTGCTGCCGTTGATCGAGCAGGTGCACGAGTTCGTGTGGCGCCGCCAGTTCGTCGCGTTCTTCAACCGGGTCGCCACCTACGCCACGTCCGACGCGCTCGCGTCGACCCTGGTCCCGATGGCGGTCGGCTTCGCGGACATGTCCGGCTTCACCGCGCTCACCCGGCGCGCCACCGAGGCAGAACTCGGCACGCTGCTGGAGGCGTTCGAGGCGACCACGACGGACGTGGTGTCCGCCCACCACGGGCGGATCGTGAAGACGATCGGCGACGAGGTGCTGTTCGTGGCGGACACCCCGAGCCGGGCGGCCGAGATCGCGCTCGACCTGCTCGAGCGGTCCCGGGCCGACGAGCGGCTGCCCGCATTGCGCATCGGGCTCGCCAGCGGGCCGGTGGTGAGCCGGCTGGGCGACGTGTACGGCTCGACGGTGAACATCGCCAGCAGGCTGACCTCGTTGAGCCGGCCCGGCTGGGTGCTCGTCGACCGGGTGGTGGCCGAGTCCCTCGCCGGCGACGGGCGGTACCAGCTCACGGCGCGCCGTCCCGAGTCGGTGCGCGGCTTTCACCACCTGCGGCAGTGGCGGTTGCGCCGCGCGAGTGCGAGCGAGCCGCCGGCACGCAGGCGCGGCCGCCCGCGCGGTCGCCGGTAGGCTTCGGACGCGATGAAGACCTTCGATCAGCTGTTCGCCGAGCTCGCCGAGCGGCAACGCCTCCGTCCGGACGGATCCGGCACCGTGGCCGCGCTGGATGCCGGTGTCCACGCGCAGGGCAAGAAGGTCGTCGAGGAGGCCGCCGAGGTGTGGCTGGCCGCCGAGCACGAGTCCGCCGAGCGCACCGCCGAGGAGATCAGCCAGCTGCTGTACCGCGTCCAGGTGATCATGCTGGGCAAGGGCATCGGGCTCGATGACGTGTACCGACATCTGTAGGACGACCCGCCGCGTCCCGCCCGTCCGCACAGATCGGTAGATCCCATGCTTCGCATCGCACTCCCCAACAAGGGCTCCCTCGCCGAGCCGGCCAGCCAGATGCTGACCGAGGCCGGCTATCGCCAGCGCACCGACAGCCGCGAGCTGGTGATGCTCGATGCCGACAACGACACCGAGTTCTTCTTCCTGCGCCCGCGCGACATCGCCGTGTACGTCGGTTCCGGCCGGCTGGACGTCGGCATCACCGGTGAGGACCTGCTGCTCGACTCCGGCGCGCCGGCCGAGACCGTCCTGCAGCTCGGGTTCGGCGAGTCGACGTTCCGCTTCGCCGGCCTGCCCGACACGGCCGGCTCGGTGCACGACCTGGCCGGCAAGCGGATCGCCACCGCCTACCCGGGCGTGGTCTCCTCGTACCTGGCCGCACAGGGTGTCAGCGCCGAACTGATCCGGCTGGACGGCGCCGTCGAGACCGCCGTGCGCCTGGAGGTGGCCGATGCGATCGCCGACGTCGTGTCGACGGGCACCACGTTGCGCAACGCCGGCCTGGAGATCTTCGGCGAACCGCTGCTGACCAGCCAGGCGGTGCTGGTGCGCCGCGCCGGCGCGGAGCCGACCCCGAAGGTGGAGCAGCTGGTGCGGCGGCTGCAGGGCGTGATCATCGCGCGCCGGTACGTCCTGATGGACTACGACATCCCGGACGAACTGGTGGAGAAGGCCGTCGCGATCACACCGGGCATCGAGTCGCCCACCGTGGCGCCGCTGCACGAGCGCGGCTGGTCGGCGGTGCGTTCGATGGTGCTGCGCAAGCAGACGAACCGCATCATGGACGAGTTGTGGGACGTCGGTGCCCGCGCCATCTTCGTGACCGACATCCACGCGTGCCGGCTGTGATGAGCGTGCGCGCCAAGCCGGTCGTCATGGCCCGGATCGGGTACGCCGGGGCAGTCGTGGTGCTGGCCGCGTTCGTGATCACCGCGCTGCTGCAGAAGCGTGACAACGCCGGCGCGCACTTCGCCTCGATCGACCAGGTCGGCACGGTGGTGATCGGGATCATCCTGGCCGGGCTGTGCCTGATGCCGACCCGGCCGCGGATGGAGGCCGACGAGACCGCGGTGCGGCTGCGCTCGTTCCTCGGCGGCTGGCGCGTCGTGCCGTGGGACGTGATCGTGCGCGTCGAGTTCCCGCGCAAGGTCCGCTTCGCCCGCCTGGTGCTGCCCGGCGAGGAGACGCTGGCGATCTACGCGGTCCAGCGGCTGGACAGGGAGCGAGCGGTGCAGACGATGGCCCGGCTGCGCGAGCTGTTCGCCGCCGCCCACCCCGAGCGGTAGCCGGTGAGCCCGCTCCCGGTGCTGGCCGCGGCTGCCGTGGTCGCGGGCGTGGCGGGAATCGCCTATCTCGTCTACCGGCGCCGCGACCTGGGCACATCGGCCGACCGGGCCACCTTCGACACGCTGCACACCGCCAGCCTCGCCTCACTCGGGCTGCGCGAGGGACTGACCCGGCCCGGCTCCGAACGCGCGGTGAAGCATCTGCGTGCCTTGCTCGGCACCACCGCGGTCGCGCTGACCGACAGCTCGCGGGTGCTGGCAGTCGACGGCGGCTCGCATCACCACGCCGACGCTGCGGTGACGCACGCGCGGCACGCATTGCGCGACGCGCGCACGGTCATCGTCGCTGCGCGGGAGGTGTCCTGCGGCGCCCCGGACTGCCCGGCACGCGTCGCGGTGGCCGCGCCACTCGTCGACCGGGGCACCGTGGTCGGCGCCCTGGTCGCCTACAGCCGGGACAGCTCCGCGATGCTCGTCCGCGCCGTGGAGGAGGTGGCGCGGTGGGTGTCCGGACAGCTCGAACTGGCCGGCGCCGACCAGCAGCGCACCCAGCTGATGGAGGCCGAGCTGCGTGCCTTGCGTGCCCAGATCAGCCCGCACTTCGTCTACAACTCGCTCAACGCGGTCGCCTCGTTCATGCGCACGGACGCCGAGCGAGCCCGCGAACTGCTGCTCGAGTTCGCCGACTTCACCCGCTACGCGCTGCGGCGCGGCGGCGAGTTCGCCACCCTGGCCGACGAGTTGCGCAACACCGAGCGGTACCTGGTGCTGGAGCAGGCCCGCTTCGGTGAGCGGCTGCGCGTCTCACTGCGGGTCGCGCCGGAGGTGCTGCCGATCGCGGTGCCGTTCCTCGTCGTCCAGCCGCTGGTGGAGAACGCGGTGCGGCACGGGCTGGAGGGCGCGGCCGAGGTGGTGACCGTCTCCATCGCGGCGGTCGACGCCGGCCAGGACGCGCTGATCACCGTCGAGGACGACGGCGCGGGCTCGGATCCTGGAGTGATCCGGGCAGCCCTGGAGGGCATCGACGCCGGGGCGGGTGCGCGGGGCGGCTCGGTCGGGCTGGGCAACGTCGACGCCCGGCTGCGCCAGGTGTACGGCGATCCGTACGGGCTGGTGATCGAGACCGCGCCCACGGCCGGCACCAAGGTCTCCTTCCGGGTCCCGAAGTTCTCGCCGGGCGTGCGCGCCGATCCCGCACCACGCGGCTGAGCAGGCGGTAGCCTGCCGTCCATGGCCGACGGAGCGAGCGCACCCGTGCGGCTGCAGGTGTTGGTCGTCGACGACGAGGTGCCCGCGCGCGAGGAGTTGGCGTTCCTGCTCGGCGAGGATCCCAGGGTCGAGACGGTACGCACCGCGACGAACGCCGCACATGCCCTCAAGCTGCTCAACGACCAGCTGTTCGACGTCGTCTTCTGCGACATCAAGATGCCCGGACTGGACGGCGTCGAACTGGCTCGCGTGGTAAGCCGCTTCACCCATCGGCCGCAGGTCGTGTTCGTCACCGCCTACGACGACCACGCGGTCGATGCCTTCGACCTGCAGGCCACCGACTACCTGATGAAGCCGGTGCATGCCGACCGGCTGGCCGAGGCGGTGCGCCGCGTGGTCACCGCGGGGCAGCCGGACACGTCCACGGCCGAGGACGAGACGATCGCGGTCGAACTGGCCGGCGTCACCAGGTTCGTGCGCCGTTCGCAGGTGCGTTTCGTCGAGGCGCAGGGTGACTACGCGCGGCTGCACACCGCTGAGGACAGCCACCTGCTGCGCACCCCGCTGACCGTGCTGGAGCAGCGGTGGTCGGCTGCGGGCTTCGTGCGCATCCATCGCAGCACGCTGGTCGCCCTTGCCCACATCGACGAGGTCCGGGTCGCCGACGGCCGGACGACCGTGCGCCTCGGCAAGGACGAACTGCCGGTGAGCAGGCGCCACACGCGTTCGCTGCGGGATCGGCTCACGCCGCTGTGAGCGGGCGAGCGATGGGCGGGTGAGCGAGGATGAGTGAGCCGGTCAAGCGGGTACGGATCACCCATCCGCGCACCGAGGCGGCCCGTCGGGGAGCCGCCCGCCCGCCGGTGCGCGAGATCGACGAGCAGACCGCGCTCGGCGAGGTGTACATGCGCTCGCTGATCCGCAGCCAACGCCGGCTGGCGGTCACCGTGTGCGGCGGTGTCGGCGTGCTGCTGGTGGGGATCGCGTTGGCCGGCGCCCTGGCCCCGCGCTTCGCCACGGTCCGGGTGCTGGGCCTCCCGTTGCCGTGGTTGCTGCTCGGCGTGCTGATCTATCCCGCGCTGATCGCGCTTGCCGCGTATGCCGTCCGGCAGGCAGAGCGCAACGAGCAGGCCTTCACCGACCTGGTGCGCAAGCGATGAGCGCGTGAGCGGGCACGGCGCCGCCATCGCGGCGGTCGCGATCGTCGCCGTCGCCACCATGGTGGCCGGCACCTTCGGCCTGCGCCGGGCGCGCACGACCAGCGACTTCTACGTCGCCTCGCGGGCGGTGACGCCGCGGTGGAACGCGGCCGCGATCGGCGGCGAGTACCTGTCCGCGGCGTCCTATCTCGGGATCGCCGGGCTGATCCTCGCCTACGGCTTCGACGTGCTGTGGTATCCGGTCGGGTACACCGCGGGATATCTGGTGCTGCTCGCGCTGGTGGCCGCGCCACTGCGCCGTAGCGGGGCCTACACGCTGCCCGACTTCGCCGAGATCCGGCTCGGCTCGGTCCTGGTGCGCCGGGCCGCGAGCGTGCTCGTGGTGCTGATCGGCTGGCTCTACCTGGTGCCGCAGTTGCAGGGTGCCGGGCTGACGCTGTCCACCCAGACCGGTGCGCCCACCTGGGCAGGCGGCCTGATCGTGTGCGCCGTGGTGCTGGTCGCGGTCGCCGCCGGCGGGATGCGTTCGATCACCTTCGCGCAGGCACTGCAGTTCTGGCTGAAGTTCCTCGCCATGCTGGTGCCCGCGCTCGCCCTGCTGTTCGTCTGGCAGCACCGGGACGACGCGATCGCGCACGGCTATCCCGCCGCGCACCAACGGACCGTCGTCACCCTGGACGCCGCGACCGCCGTCCGAGCGCCGATCGCCGAATCGTTGCTGATCGACGGCACGCTCGACGGCGCGGCGGTGCACGGGCGCACGGCGGTGAGCGTGGGGGAGCACCGGCTGGGTGCGCACACCGTGGTCACGCTGCAGCGCGGCGATGTCGTGCCGGTCGTCACGAGCCTGCCGTCGCAGCGCAACCAGTCCTGGCTGAGCCCGCTGGGCTCGGGCAAGGACCATCCGCTGTACGCGAGCCTGTCGCTGATCCTGGCGATCTGCCTGGGCACCATGGGGTTGCCGCACGTGCTCGTCCGGTTCTACACGAATCCGGACGGACGGGACACCCGGCGCACCACGTTCGTCGTGATCGGGCTGCTGTCGGCCTTCTACCTGCTGCCGACCGTGTTCGGCGCGCTCGGCAGGCGCTACGTGCCGGACCTGCTGCTGACCGGCAAGACCGATGCGACCGTCCTGCTGCTGCCGGAGCGGATGATCGGCGGCGAGCTGGGTGTCCTGCTGAGCGCGCTGATCACCGCCGGCGCCTTCGCCGCCTTCCTGTCCACCGCGTCCGGCCTGACCGTCTCGGTCGCCGGGGTGCTGTCGCAGGACGTACTTCGCGTACCGCGCGAACGGCGCCGCGCCCAGCGGATCCGCTCGTTCCGGCTGGGCGCCATCGCCGCGATCGGCGTGCCCTATCTGCTCAGCCTGCCGAGCCAGCACCTCGGTCTTGCCGCGGTGGTCGGTCTGGCGTTTGCCGTCGCGGCCGCCACCTTCTGCCCGCTGCTGGTTCTCGGCGTGTGGTGGCGCCGGCTCACCGACGTCGGCGCGCTGGCCGGGCTCGTCCTGGGCGGCACGTTGGCGACTGCAGCGGTGGTGTTCACGATCGTCGCCGGCACGGGTAGCGGCTGGCCCGGGGCGCTGCTCGCGCAACCTGCGGCCTGGGCCGTCCCGCTCACCTTCGCGGTGATGATCGCGGTGTCCCGGGTGACGGCGTCGCGGGTGCCGGCCGACGCCGGGCGGGTGATGGTGCGCCTGCACGCGCCGGAGGCGCTCGCCGACGAGCTGCGCGGCCCGATCCGTTCGTCGTCCGGAACCGACCGTTCGCCGCACGAGCCGGACCGCCGGACGACGACACCGGCGCATCCGGCGATCTGACGGTCCGGCGCCGCTGCGCGGTGAGCAGGGTCACTGGCAGCGTCCTGCGGTGAGCCCGGAACTGGCCGGGTGCAAGCCGAAAGGGGACAGCAGATGTCAACCGCTGCCGAAGGGGAACACAACGTGGCGCGTCCCGCCGAGCGCGACCCGATGGTCAGCCCGCCGAAGCTCTCCGGCTGGGGTGCCGGATTCGCCGATCCCGGCCCGCTCGGTCTGGCCGGCTTCGCTGCCACGACGTTCTTCCTGTCCGTGATCAACACCAACATGCTCGGCGCGTCGGTGCAGTCCATCGTCTTCGGCCTCGCGTTCTTCTACGGCGGCCTCGCCCAGCTGCTCGCCGGGATGTGGGAGTTCGCGAAGGGCAACACGTTCGGAGCGCTCGCGTTCAGCTCGTACGGCGCGTTCTGGCTCTCCTTCTGGTGGATCCTCACGCACCTGCCGGCCAACGCCAAGCCCAACGACCTGCTGCACGGCGTCGCGCTCTACCTGCTGTGCTGGACCATCTTCACGGCGTACATGACAGTCGCATCCGCCCGGACGACCGGTGCGATCTTCGCGGTGTTCGTGCTGCTGACCCTGGCGTTCCTGGCGCTGACCATCGGCTTCTTCAGCGAGAGCGTGGCCGACTTCGAGGCGAACAGCAACGCCTGGATCCACATCGGTGGCTGGATCGGCATCCTGACCGCGATCGCCGCCTGGTACGCATCGTTCGCCGGTGTCGTCAACTCGACGTTCAAGCGCGTCGTCCTGCCGACGTTCCCACGCTGAGACGTCGGAGCCTTTGCAGCAGGCAACAACCGAACTATGTTCGATGAGCAGGGGAAGCGTTCGTCGCACGGTGCGATGTGAAGTGCGCCGCTTACCCCAGAAGGTAGGGCACCTATGACACAACCACAGGACAATCAGAACATCGCCTCGCTGCTCCTCGAGCAGCGCAGGTACCCGCCGTCTCCTGACTTCGCCGCGCAGGCGAACGCCAAGGCAGACCTGTACGACGGCGACCCGGACGAGTTCTGGGAGCGCGAGGGCCGCGACCGGCTGTCGTGGTTCACGCCGTTCACCAAGCTCAAGGAGTGGGACCCGCCGTTCGCCAAGTGGTACCTCGGCGGCACGCTCAACGCGTGTTACAACTGCGTCGACCGGCACGTCGAGAACGGGTTGGGCGACAAGGTCGCCTACTACTGGGAGGGCGAGAACCCGGCCGACAAGATCACCATCAGCTACGCCGACCTGCAGCGTCGGGTGGTGAAGGCGGCCAACGCCTTCAAGGAGCTGGGTGTTTCTAAGGGCAGCCACGTCGGCATCTACATGGGCATGGTTCCCGAACTGCCGGTGACGATGCTCGCCCTGGCCCGGCTCGGGGCGCCGTTCACGGTCGTGTTCGGCGGGTTCAGTCCGGACTCGCTGTCCGGTCGCCTGAACGACATGCAGTGCCAGTACGTGGTCACGCAGGACGGGTCGTGGCGCCGGGGCAAGGTGTTCGACCTGAAGGTGAACGCCGACGCCGCCATGGACAGCGCACCCTCGGTCACCACCTGCATCGTGGTCAAGCGGGGCGGCAACGACGTCGTGATGAAGGACGGCCGCGACCACTGGTGGGCCGACGTGGTGGACCGGCAGAGCGACGATCCGGCCACCTGCCCGTGCGAGCCGATGGACAGCGAAGCGATGCTGTTCGTGATGTACTCCAGCGGCACCACGGGCAAGCCCAAGGGCGTGGTGCACACCACCGCCGGTTACCTGGCGGGCACGTCGACGACACACCACTACATCTTCGACATCAAGCCGGAGACGGTGTACTGGTGCGCCGCGGACATCGGCTGGATCACCGGGCACAGCTACATCGTGTTCGGGCCACTGGTCAACGCGACGACCTCCGTGATGTACGAGGGGACCCCGGACTATCCGGACAAGGATCGCTGGTGGGACATCATCGAGCGCTACAAGGCGACCGTCCTGTACTGCGCGCCGACGGCGATTCGCACCCACATGAAGTGGGGTCCCGAGTACGCCCAGAGGCACGACCTCAGTTCGCTCAAGGTGCTCGGCTCCGTCGGCGAGCCGATCAATCCTGAAGCGTGGGTCTGGTACCGCGACAACATCGGTGCGGGCAAGACGCCCGTCGTGGACACCTGGTGGCAGACCGAGAACGGGATGATCCTGATCAGCCCGCTGCCGGGCGTCACGACGCTCAAGCCCGGTTCGGCCACCAAGCCGTTCCCGGGGATCGAGCCGGCCGTCTACGACAACGACGGCAACGAGATCCCGCCCGGGCAAGGTGCGGGCTTCCTGGTCGTGAAGAAGCCGTGGCCGGCCATGTTGCGCGGCCTGTACAACGACAACGACCGGTTCCGCGATGTCTACTGGAGCCGGTTCCCGGGCGTGTACATGGCCGGTGACGGTGCGCGCGTCGACGAGGACGGCGACTTCTGGCTGATGGGCCGCATCGACGACGTCATGAACGTCTCGGGCCACCGCCTGTCGACGATCGAGATCGAAAGCGCGCTGGTCGACCACCCCGAAGTCGCCGAGGCCGCGGTCACCGCGCGCAGCGACGCGATCACCGGCCAGGCCGTGGTCGCGTACGTCATCCTCAAGGGCGGCAAGGACGGTTCGCCGGAGAAGGCGAAGGAACTGCGCGACCACGTGGCGAAGGTGATCGGCCCGATCGCCAAACCGGCGAACATCGTCTTCACGCCGGAGCTGCCCAAGACCCGCTCCGGGAAGATCATGCGCCGGCTGCTCAAGGACGTGGCGGAGAACCGCGCCCTCGGTGACACGACGACGCTTGCCGACGCGAGCATCGTCGACGAGATCGCCGCCCGAGCGAAGGCGGAGGCGGACAAGGAGTCCTGAGCCGCGTCGCGTGAGAACCGGCGCATCCTCGCCAGCGGGCGTGGATGCGCCGGTTCGTCACGTCAGCCGAGCCGCCAGCGCCAGCGCGTCGAACGGGGCGCGCACCTTGACGTCGTTGTCGAAGTAGACGAACACGTCGTGGCCGGTCGCTGTCCAGCCGCGCACCCTCGCCGCCCACAGGTCCAGCGCCTCGTCGGTGTACCCGCTGGTGTACAGCTCGACGTCGCCGTGCAGCCGGACGTACGCGAAGCCCGTGGTGACCTCGGCGATCAGCGGCCACTTGCCCGCGGTGTCGGCGACGACCACGGCGATCTCGTGCTCGCGCAGCAGCGCGGTGAACGCGGGCGTCAGGAAGCTGCGGTGCCGCACCTCGAGCGCGTGCCGGATGGGACGGTCGGCATCGGTGGCGAGCCAGGTCCGCCCGGCCACCCGCTCGTCGTGCCGGTGCGCGAGCGACACCGCCTCGAGCGTCGAACGCGGTAGCAGCGCGAAGAACGAGGCCAGTCGCTCGGCGTCGTAGCCGAGGCTGGGCGGCAGCTGCCACAGGATCGGGCCGAGCTTGTCGCCGAGCGCGAGCGGGCCGGAAGCGAAGAAGTTCGCCACCGGCGCCGCCACGTCCCGCAGCTTCTTCAGGTGCGTCACGAAGCGCGGTCCCTTGACCGAGAACACGAAACCGTCGGGGGTCTGCGCACGCCAGTTCGCGTACGACTCGGGGCGCTGCAGCGAGTAGAACGAGCCGTTGATCTCGATGGTGGCCAACCGGCCGGACGCGTACTCCAGCTCGCGCCGCTGCGGCAGCCCGCGCGGGTAGAACACCCCGCGCCACGGCGGATACCGCCAGCCGGAGATGCCCACCCGCGCCTGGGCCACCCGTGCGCCTAGGGCAGCAGCTTCTCGCCCGGCCCCTGGCCGGGCTCGTCCGGGTACGACGACGCCTCGCGGAACGCGCTCTGCAACGTCTTCACCCCGTCACGCAACGGCTGGCGGTGTGCGCCGAGGTACTCCTGCGACGCAGCGACCAGCCCGGCCAGCGCGGTGATCAGCCGCCGCGCCTCGTCCAGGTCCTGGTGCGGCTCGCCGTCCGGAGCCAGGCCGAGCTTCTCCGCCGACGCGCTCATCAGCATCACCGCGGCCCGGGTGATCACCTCGACGGCGGGGATGGCCGCCAGTTCGCGCACCGGGGTGTCGTCCAGTTCGTCCAGGCCGTGGCCCGGCAGCGGGATGCCGTCGCTGGGGTGCGGCTGGGAGGCGCTGCCCGGAACTCCTACGGCCGGCCGGGCGTTCGGGTCGTCGGTCGCGCGTGTTGGTTCGGTATCGGTCACCCTGATACCCTGTCATTGCGACCAGCCCCCGCAGACGCGGGGGTGTGCAAGCGGAAGCCCACCAGCCTCCCACCCGAGCCACCGACGGTGCGCCGGGTCCGGTCCGGACGATCGGCCCTCGCGGGTCGTCGCGTCGCCACCCGGCGGCGTCCCGGACCGGTCGGCTCCCGGCCCCGCGCGCATACGCGACGGGGCCGTTGTCATTCGGCCCGCAGGCACGAATCGCCAGAACGACCAAGGAGGTCCCATCAGCTCTGAACCGAGGATCAACGACCGGATCCGCGTTCCCGAGGTCAGACTCGTCGGTCCCGAGGGCGAGCAGGTCGGCATCGTGCCGATCGGCAAGGCTCTCGAATTGGCACTCGAGTCGGACCTGGATCTTGTCGAGGTCGCACCGATGGCGCGTCCGCCCGTCTGCAAGCTCATGGACTACGGCAAGTTCAAGTACGAGAGCGCGCAGAAGGCCCGCGAGGCCCGCCGCAACCAGGCCCTGACCGTCATCAAGGAGATGAAGCTCCGCCCGAAGATCGACTCGCACGACTACGAGACCAAGAAGGGTCACGTCGAGCGATTCCTCAAGCAGGGCGACAAGGTGAAGATCACCATCATGTTCCGCGGCCGCGAGCAGTCGCGTCCGGAACTGGGATTCCGCCTTCTGCAACGTCTGGCTGATGACATCTCCGAACTCGGCTTCGTGGAGTCCTCGCCGAAGCAGGACGGCCGCAACATGATCATGGTCGTCGCGCCGCACCGCAGCTCCAAGCCCACCCGGGTGCCTCGCGAGAGCACCACCGAGACCGCCGGCACCGAGTAAGTCGCCGGCGCACCAGCGAACAGGACCACCGCAATGCCCAAGAACAAGACCCACAGCGGGATCAAGAAGCGCGTCAAGGTCACCGGCACCGGAAAGCTGCTGACCCAGCACTCCGGCATGCGCCACAACCTGGAGAAGAAGCCCTCCACGTTGACTCGCCGGCTGACCGGCGTGAAGGAAGTTGCCGCAGTCGACGCGCCGCGTGTGAAGAAGCTGCTCGGCCGCTGAGCGCGGCGCCCCTGCTGTAGCTCGTCAAACCCGCCGCCCACACCGGGCGGCCCGAACACCCAAGGATCTTGTTGTGGCACGCGTCAAGCGGGCAGTGAACGCCCAGAAGAAGCGCCGGAGCACTCTCGAAGCCGCCAGCGGTTACCGCGGCCAGCGTTCGCGGCTCTACCGCAAGGCCAAGGAGCAGCTGCTCCACTCGGCGACCTACTCCTACCGTGACCGCAAGGCGCGCAAGGGTGACTTCCGGCAGCTGTGGATCACCCGCATCAACGCCGCGGCCCGCGCGAACGACATCACCTACAACCGGTTCATCCAGGGACTTCGCCTGGCCGGGGTCAGCGTCGACCGCAAGGTACTGGCCGACCTGGCCGTCACTGACGAGGCCGCGTTCGCCGCGCTCGTCGAGGTGGCGCGCGCAGCGGTCGCTGCCGAAGGCACCGGTGGCGCCCAGTCGCCGGCCGCCTGATTGCTGAGCAGCTCGAACGCCCGGCTCGTTGCGGCCCGCCGTCTCACCCGACGGCAGGGCCGCCGCGACGCCGGGCGTTTCCTTGCCGAGGGCGCGCAGGCAGTTCGCGAGGCGCTCGGTGCCGGGGCGGTGCTGGAGCTGTTCGCGACCGCTGAGGCGATCGAGCGCCACCCCGAGCTGACCGGCGGCGCGTCCGAGATCGGTGCCAAGGATGCGGCCGGACTGTCCGAGACGATCACGCCGCAGGGCCTGGTTGCGGTGTGCCGGACGATCGACGTCCCGCTCGCCACTGCGATGGAGCGCCGGCCGCGACTGGTCGCGGCGCTCGTCGACGCCAGCGATCCGGGCAACGCCGGGACGATCCTGCGCACCGCCGACGCGGCCGGCGCCACGGCCGTGGTGCTGGTCGGGGGGGTGGATCCTTACAACGGCAAGGCAGTCCGGGCGAGTGCCGGCAGCCTGTTCCATCTCGACGTCGTGATCGCTGCCGGAGCCGACGGACTGCTCGAACTCGCCAGGGCGCACGGGCTGAGCGTGCTCGCGACGACCGGCGCCGGCGCGCGCGACCTGGACGCGCTCGCCGACGACGGGACGCTCGCAGCGCCGACCGTCTGGCTGTTCGGCAACGAGGCGCGTGGGCTGCCCGCCGAGCTGGTCGCCGCCGCGGACGCGTCCGTCCGCGTCCCGCTCCACGGCCGCGCCGAGAGCCTGAACCTCGCCGCGGCGGCAGCGGTGTGCCTCTACGCCAGCGCCCGGGCGCAGCGCAGCTGACCGCTATGCTTGCAGGGTGAGTTCGACAGTCCTCGCTTGCGGCAGCCCTTCGCCATTCGGCGCGCGGCTGGCGGCCGCATCGTCGTCGCGTTGACGTCCGGCCGGGCCGCCGGCGTCCGCCCTGTCCGTGTCCGGAACGTGCTCCAGGAAAGAACTCACCATGACCGATAAGGGTTTCGACCCCGTCGAGGTCGCCGCGCTGCAACCGGAGGCGCTCGACGCGAACGTCTCCGCCGCGCTGGCCGCGTTCGCCGCGGCCGCCGACCTCGATCAGCTCAAGACCGCCCGGCTGGCGCACACGGGTGATCATTCACCGCTCGCCCTGGCCAACCGGGAGATCGGCGCGCTGCCGCCGGCAGCCCGCAAGGCGGCCGGGCAGCGCGTCGGCGCCGCGCGCACCGCGGTGAAGGACGCCCTCGAGGCCAGGCAGGTCGTCCTGGCAGCCGAGCGGGACGAGCGCATGCTGGTCGAGGAGGCCGTCGACGTCACACTGCCCACCGACGAGCGCCCGAGCGGTGCTCGCCACCCGTTGACGACGCTGCAGGAGCGGATCGCGGACATCTTCCTCGCGATGGGGTACGAGGTCGCCGAGGGACCTGAGATCGAGGCCGAGTGGTTCAACTTCGACGCACTCAACATCGGCGCCGATCATCCGGCCCGCTCGATGATGGACACGTTCTTCGTCACCTCGCCCGACTCCGGTCTGGTCCTGCGCACGCATACCTCGCCGGTGCAGGCGCGCGCGATGCTGGTTCGCCAGCCGCCGATCTACGTGATCTGTCCCGGCAAGGTGTTCCGTACCGACGAGCTGGACGCGACGCACACCCCGGTGTTCCACCAGGTTGAAGGCCTGGTCGTCGACGAGGGCATCACGATGGCGCACCTGAAGGGCACCCTCGATCACCTCGCCGAGGAGGTGTTCGGCATCGGCATCACCACCCGGCTGCGGCCCTCGTACTTCCCGTTCACCGAACCGAGCGCGGAGGTCGACCTGATCTGCTTCGTCTGCCGCGGTGAGTCGGTGGGCAATCCGGACCGCCCGTGCCGCACCTGTAGCAGCGAGGGCTGGATCGAGTGGGGCGGCTGCGGCATGGTCAATCCTCGCGTGCTCACCGCCTGCGGGATCGACCCCGACCGCTACACCGGATTCGCGTTCGGCATGGGGATCGAGCGCACCCTGATGTTCCGCAACAGCGTCCAGGACATGCGGGACGTCGTCGAGGGCGACGTCCGCTTCACCGCCGCATTCGGAATGGAGGCCTGATGCGCGCCCCGGTGAGCTGGCTGGCCGAGCACGTCGAGCTGCCCGACGGACTGTCGGCGCGGGCGCTCGGGGACGCGCTCGTCCGCGTCGGTCTGGAGGTCGAGCGCGTCGAGTCGGGCGCGGACGGCCTGTCCGGCCCGATCCTCGTCGGACGGGTGCTCTCGTTCGAGGACGAGCCGCAGAGGAACGGCAAGACGATCCGCTGGTGCCAGGTGGACGTCGGCGAGGCTGAGCCACGCGGCATCGTCTGCGGCGCCCACAACTTCGCGCCCGGTGACCTGGTGGTGGTGTCGCTTCCCGGTGCGGTGCTGCCTGGTGGGTTCGCGATCTCGGCCCGCAAGACGTACGGGCACGTGTCCGACGGGATGATCTGCTCGACCCGCGAACTCGGCATCGGCGATGAACACCTCGGGATCCTGGTGCTCGACGTCGACGCGCAGCCCGGTGCCGATGCGTTGGACGTGCTCGGCCTTCGCGACGCGGTGCTGGACATCGCGATCACCCCGGACCGCGGTTACTGCCTGTCCGTCCGGGGCCTGGCGCGCGAGGCATCGCTGGCACTTCGCGTCCCGTTCCACGACATCGATGCCGAGGCACCGGCGATCGCCGGCCTCGCCCATCCGGTCACCGTCGAGGACGCCGACGGCTGCGACCAGTTCTCCGCGCGCGCGATCACCGGGTTGAACCCGGCCGCGCCGACGCCCGACTGGATGGCGCGCCGGCTGCGGCAGAGCGGCATGCGCCCGATCTCGCTCGCTGTCGACGTCACGAACTACGTGATGCTGGAGACCGGGCAGCCGCTGCACGCGTTCGACCGCGCGAAGCTGACCGGCGCGATCACGGTGCGTCGTGCGGTCGCCGGTGAGAAGCTCACGACGCTCGACGACGTGGTGCGCGAGCTCGATCCGGACGACCTGCTCGTCACCGACGAGTCGGGCCCGATCGCCCTTGCCGGCGTGATGGGCGGCGCGTCGACCGAGATCGGCGCGGCCACCACCGACATCGTGCTGGAGGCAGCGCACTGGCACCCCGCCTCGATCTCGCGGGCGGTGCGCCGGCACAAGCTGCCCAGTGAGGCCGCCAAGCGTTTCGAGCGCGGCGTCGACCCGATGGTCGCCGGCGTTGCCCTGCAGCGGTGCGTCGACCTGCTCGCCGAGCACGGCGGCGCCACCGCGGTCGACGGCTACACGGTTGTCGGCGACGGCCCGGCGCGCTCGCTGATCGCGCTCAACGCCGGGCGTCCGGCCGCGATCGCGGGCATGCCGATCGACCGGGCCACCGTCGTCCAGCACCTGTCCGGCGTCGGCTGCGCGGTCGACGGCGGCGATGTCCTGCAGGTGCTGCCGCCGACCTGGCGTCCGGACCTGACCGACCCCGCCGACCTGGTCGAGGAGGTCGTACGGCTGGTCGGCTACGAGCGGCTGCCGGCCCGGCTGCCCACCCAGCGCGCCGGCCGTGGGCTGACCCCGTCGCAGCAGCTGCGCCGCACGCTGTCCCGGGCGCTCGCCGCGGCGGGCTACACCGAGGTGTTGAGCTATCCGTTCGTGCCGCTGGACGCGGCCGATCACCTGGGGCTACCCGCCAGTGATCGACGACGTGCCGCCCTGCGGCTGGCCAACCCGCTCTCGGACACCGAGCCACTGATGCGCACCACGCTGCTGCCCGGGCTGCTGGCGACCGTGCAACGCAACCTCGGCCGCGGCGCGCGCGACCTGGCATTGTTCGAGACGGGCCTGGTCTACTTCGCGCGCGAGGGAGCGCCACCGATGCCCCGGCCGGGCGTCGAGCACCGCCCGAGCGAGACCGAGCTCGCCGACATCTACGCGGCGATCCCGTACCAGCCGCGGCACGTCGCCGCGGTGCTGTGCGGCGAGTTCGTCGCACCGGGCTGGTGGGGCCCCGGACGTGCGGCGGGCTGGGCGGACGCGATCGAGGCGGCGCGCGTCGTCGGCGCGGCGGCCCGCGTCGAGCTCGACGTGCGTTCGGCGCGGGTCGCTCCGTGGCACCCGGGACGGTGCGCCGAGATCGTGCTGGACGGTTCGATCATCGGCCACGCCGGCGAACTGCACCCGCGGGTGGTGGCCGCCCTCGGCCTGCCGGAGCGCACCTGTGCGATGGAACTCGACGTGGACGCACTCAATCCGCCACCGCCGGCACAGGCGCCGCAGCTGTCGAGCTTCCCTCCGGTGCTGCTCGATCTCGCGCTCGTCGTGCCGGCGGGCGTGCCGTCCGCGGCGGTGCTGGCCGAGGTACGCGCCGGGGCGGGCGAGCTGCTGGAGAGCGTGCGGCTGTTCGACGTCTATGTCGACGCCGAGCGGCTCGGCGAGAGCGTGAAGTCGTTGGCGTTCGCCCTTCGGTTCCGGGCGCCGGATCGAACGCTGACCGTCGAGGAGGCGACGGCCGCGCGCGATGCCGCGACCGCCCGTGCCGCGGTCACCGGCGCACGATTGCGCGGCTGATCGCAGCAGATGCCGACCCCCCTCGGCTGGGTGGCCCTGGTCGTGCTCATCGCCGCGAACGCGCTGTTCGTGGCCGCAGAGTTCGCGCTGACGTCGGTCGACCGCGCCAAGCTGGAGCGGCTGGCCGACACCGGTGACCGGCGCGCCGGCCTCGTCCGGCGGCTGGTCGGCGAGCTGTCCTTCCAGCTGTCCGCCGCGCAGCTGGGCATCACGGTGTGCTCGCTGCTGCTCGGGTTCGTCGCCCAGCCGGTCGTGGCCGACGCGTTGCGGCCGGCCGCGCGCGGGATCGGGCTGCCGGCCGGGGCCGTCGAACCGACCGCCGTCGTGTTCGCGCTGGTGCTGGCCACCTTGGCCCAGATGCTGTTCGGCGAGCTCGTCCCGCAGAACCTGGCGATCTCCCGGCCGCTCGAGGTGGGCCGGCGCGTCGCGCCGTTCCAGCGCGCCTGGGCCAGGACCGGACGCCCGGTGGTGGCCGTCTTCGACGGGGCGGCGAACGCGATCGTGCGCGCGCTCGGCGTGACCCCGAAGCAGGAGCTGCGGGCGGCGCGGACCCCGGCCGAACTGCGCAGCGTGATCACCTCGTCCGCCGAGGAGGGCACGCTCGGCGTCGAAACCGCACTGCTGCTCGACCGGGCGCTGAGCTTCGGTGCCAAGACCGCGGCGGATGTGATGACGTCCCGGGTGCGGATGGTGGCTCTGGACTCGGACGCCACCGCGGCGGACCTGCTCGCGGCCGCCCGCGCGACCGGTCGATCGCGATTCCCGGTCCTCGGCGAGGACCTCGACGACATCGCCGGCATCGTGCACGTCAAGCTGGCCTTCGCGATCGCGCGCGAGCGGCGGGACCAGATCTCGGTGCGCGCGATGATGCAGCCGCCCGCCCGGGTGCCCGAGTCGCTGGACTGCGACGCGGTACTCAGACGCCTCTCGGTCGCCCGGATGCAGCTGGCGATCGTCGTCGACGAATACGGCGGCACGGCGGGCCTGGTCACGGTGGAGGATCTCGTCGAGGAACTCGTCGGCCAGATTCGCGACGAGCACGATGCTGCCGAGGTGCCGGAGATCGAGCCGGCGGGCGAGCATCGCTGGGTCGTCTCCGGCCAACTGCACAAGGACGGGTTGGCCGAACTGCTCGGCATCGACCCGCTTCCCGGCCCGTTCGACACGGTCGCAGGCATCCTGATGGACCGGCTCGGCCGCATCCCCGAGGCCCGCGACGCGATGGAGCTCGCCGGCTGGCAGTTGCGCGTCGTCCGGATGGACCAGCGCCGGGTCGACCGGGTGGCGGTAGCTCCCGCGCCGGATCGGGCACAGCCATGAGCCGGCACCTGCTGCTCGCCGTGCTGTTCCTTGTCGGAAACGCGTTCTTCGTCGGTGCCCAGTTCGCGTTGATCACCGCGCGGCGGGATCAGATAGAGCCGCTGGCTGCCGGTGGGGGACGCGCCGCGCGAGTGACCCTGCTGCAGCTGCGCGCCCTGCCGCGGATGCTGGCCGGTTCGCAGTTGGGGATCGCCGCCTGTTCGCTGGGCCTGGGCGCGGTGGCCGAGCCGGCGTTCGCCCGACTGCTGGAGGACGCGCTCGATCCGGTCGGCGTTCCGGGCTCGCTGTCCCACCCGATCGCGTTCGTGATCGCGCTGGCCTTCGTCTCGTTCTGCCACATGGTGCTCGGCGAGATGGTGCCCAAGAACCTCGCGCTCGCCGGCCCGGTGCGCGCGGCGCTGTGGCTGGGGCCGCCGATGTCGGTCTGGGTCCGGATGACCCGGCCGATCCTGGTGGTCGTCAACGGGCTCGCGAACACGATCGTGCGGCTGTTCGGCGTTCAGCCGAAGGACGAACTCGGTGGCGCCTACACGTCCGAGGAACTCAGTGACCTGGTCGCCGAATCGGCGTCCGAGGGGCTGCTCGACCGCGAGGAGCAGCGCCGCCTGCAGGCCGCGCTGCGGATCGAGGCGACCACGGCGGTCGATCTGCTCACGCCGCTGGCCGACATCGTCTCCGTAGGCCCGAACGCGACCGCTCGCGAGGTCGAGGCGCTGGTGGCCGAGACCGGCCTGTCCCGCTTCCCGATCCGAGACGGCGCACGGTTGACCGGGTACATCCACGCCAAGGACGTGCTGACGGTCGACGACGACCAGCTCGAGGCCGTGCTGCCGCCGAGGGTGCACCGCCGGATGGTGGCCGTCGCGCCCGATGCTCCCGTGGCCGGGGTGCTCACCGCGATGCGTCGTTCGGCCACCCACCTCGCCGTGGTGGAGCAGCACGGTGTCTCGCTCGGGATGGTGACGTTGGAGGCGGTGTTGCGCGCCGTGGTGGTGGGCACGCAACGCGGCCGACCCGCTACTGCATGAAGTTGCGCAGTGGTGCATAATCCTTCACATGGGATATCGGGTCGCGATCGCCGGCGCCAGCGGCTATGCAGGCGGTGAGGTGCTGCGACTGGTCGCCGGCCACCCGGACCTGGACCTGGTTGCCGCCACCGCCCACGGCAACGCGGGTCAGTGCATCGGGGACGTACTGCCACACCTGCGCTCCGTCGCCGGGCTGCGGTTCGTCGATACGACCGCCGAGGCGTTGCGCGACGCGGAGTTGGTGTTCCTCGCGCTGCCACACGGCGCGTCGGCGGCGCTCGCCGCGCAGCTGCCGCCGGAGCAGAAGCTCGTCGACCTCGGTTCGGACCACCGGCTGACCGACCGCGCCGCGCACGAGCGCTACTACGGCGGCGACTTCGCCGAGCCTTGGACATACGGGCTGCCCGAGCTACCCGGCCAGCGCGACTCGATCGCGGCGTCTGCACGGGTCGCGAACACCGGCTGCCACGCCGTCGCAGCGATCCTCGGCGCCGCGCCGTTGATCGCGGCCGGGCTGGCCGCGCCGGACGACGTCGTCGTGGTCTCGACGAGCGGGACGTCCGGCGCCGGACGCGCCGCGGCAGTGCACCTGCTGGCCAGTGAGGTCATGGGGGACCTGTCGGCGTACAAGGTGGGGGCACACCGCCACCTCGCCGAACTCAAGCAGGCAGCCGGGGTCACGAGCGCGACGATGACGCCCGTGCTCGCGCCGATGCCCCGCGGCATTCTCGCCGCGATCGCGTTGCGCCCGATCGGCAGCACCACCGAGGACGACGCCCGGGCGGTGCTCGCCGGCGCCTATGACGGCGAACCGTTCGTGCACCTGCTGGCTCCCGGCCAGCAGCCGCATACCGCTGCCACCGCCGGGTCCAACTCCGCACACCTGCAGGCCACTGTCGACCTCGACTCCGGCCGCATCATCGTCACCAGCGCCATCGACAACCTCGGCAAAGGGGCAGCCGGTCAGGCCGTCCAGAACGCCAACCTGATGCTCGGCCTGGCCGAAACCGCCGGCCTCTCGATCGACGGAGTCGCACCATGAGTGTCACCGCTGCCACCGGATTTCGTGCGGCGGGCGTCGTGGCGGGGATCAAGGCGAGCGGCGGCCGGGACGTCGCACTCGTCGTCAACGAGGGTCCGCTCGACGTCGCTGCTGCGGTGTTCACCTCCAACCGGGTCCAGGCGGCGCCGGTGCTGTGGTCGCGGCAGGCGGTGGCCGACGGTCGGCTGCGCGCGGTGGTACTCAACTCCGGCGGCGCGAACGCGTGCACCGGGCCGGACGGGTTCGCCGACACCCACCGCACCGCCGAGCACGTTGCCTCTGCGCTCGGCGTCGGAGCCGGCGACGTGGCGGTCTGCTCGACCGGTCTGATCGGCGAGCGGCTGCCGATGGACGCGGTTCTCGGCGGGATCGGTGCCGCCGCGGCAGCGCTCTGCGTGGACGGGGACGCCGCCGCCGACGCCATCCGGACCACTGACACGGTGGCCAAGCAAGCCGCCACCACGAACCAGGGCTGGACGATCGGCGGGATGGCCAAGGGTGCCGGCATGCTCGCCCCCGGCCTCGCGACGATGCTGTGCGTGCTGACCACCGACGCGGTGGTGGACGCGTTCACCGCCGACCAGGCTCTGCGCGCCGCCACGAGGGTCACGTTCGACCGGGTCGATGCCGACGGCTGCATGTCGACCAACGACACGGTGATCCTGATGGCCAGCGGCGCGTCCGGTGTGTCGCCGGACGTCCCGACGTTCATCGACGCGCTGCGCACGGTGTGCGCCGATCTGGCGCAGCAGTTGATCGCCGACGCCGAGGGGGCGAGCAAGCGCGTCGAGGTCTTCGTGGGCGGCGCGGCCAGCGAGGACGACGCCGTCGAGGTGGCGCGATCCATCGCCCGCAACAACCTGCTCAAGTGCGCACTGTTCGGCAACGACCCGAACTGGGGCCGGGTGCTCGCCGCCATCGGCACGACCCGCGCCGCGTTCGAGCCGGACGCGCTGGACGTCGCGATCAACGGCGTGGCGGTGTGCCGCGCGGGCGCGCCGGGGGAGGACCGCAGCACGGTGGACCTGACCGGCCGCGAGGTGCGCATCGAGGTCGACCTGCACGCCGGCACCGAGTCCGCGACGATCTGGACGACCGACCTGAGCCACGACTATGTCGAAGAGAACTCCGCGTATTCCTCATGAACGCAGTTCACGAGACTGCTCCCCACATGAGCAGGGAGCAGGCGCTCACGAAGGCAGCCGTGCTGGTCGACGCGCTGCCCTGGCTGGAGCGGTTCCACGGCAAGATCGTGGTGGTCAAGTACGGCGGCAACGCGATGAGCAGCCCGCAACTGCAGCGTGCCTTCGCCGAGGACATCGTCTTCCTGCGCTATGCCGGCCTCAAGCCTGTCGTCGTGCACGGCGGCGGGCCGCAGATCACCGAGCACCTGAACCGGCTCGGCATCGCCTCGGAGTTCCGCGGCGGTCTGCGCGTCACCACGCCCGAGGCGATGGCCGTCGTGCGGATGGTGCTGACCGGACAGGTGAACGGCGACATCGTCAACCTGGTCAACGACCACGGCCCGTTCGCCGTGGGCATGTCCGGTGAGGACGCCGGCCTGCTGACCGCCGAGCGCCGCCCGGCGATCGTCGATGGCCAACCGGTTGACATCGGCCAGGTCGGCGACATCGTCGCTGTCGACCCGGCGGCGGTGCACGCGCTGCTCGACGCCGGCCGGATACCGGTGATCGCCACGGTCGCGCGCGGCGTGGACGGCTTGAGCTACAACGTGAACGCCGACACGGCCGCGGCCGCGGTAGCGGTCGGGCTGGGTGCGGAGAAGCTGGTGGTCCTGACCGACGTCGAGGGCCTGTACGCCGACTGGCCCGCGAGCACGCAGATCATCAGCCAGATCGGGGTCGATGACCTCGCCGCCCTGCTGCCCGGCCTGTCCAGTGGCATGGTCCCGAAGATGGAGGCGTGTGTGCGCGCGGTCACCGGCGGCGTGCGGCGCGCCCATGTCCTCGACGGCCGGGTGCCGCACGCGCTGCTGCTCGAGGTCTTCACCACAGACGGAATCGGCACCATGGTCCTGCCCGCGAAGGAGCACCGATGACGGACCTGCAAGATCGTTGGAACACGGTGATGATGCCGAACTACGGCACGCCACCGCTCGCGCTCGATCACGGTCGCGGCGTCCGGGTGTGGGACACCGACGGCGTCGAGTACCTCGACTTCGTCGCCGGTATCGCGGTGTCCGCCCTGGGGCACGCGCACCCCGCGTTGATCGCCGCGGTCAGCGAACAGGTGGCCAGGCTCGCGCACACGTCGAACCTGTACCTGCACGAGCCCGGCGTTCGCCTGGCCGAACGACTGGTCGGGCTGCTCGGCCTGCCGGCGAGGGTGTTCTTCGCCAACAGTGGCGCCGAGGCAAACGAGTGCGCGATCAAGCTGTCCCGCCGCTTCGGTGCGGCCCACGGCCGCACCGAGCTTGTAGCGGCCGTCGACGGCTTCCACGGCCGCACGCTCGGTGCCCTGTCGATCACGGGCAACGCCGCCAAGCGCACGCCGTTCGAGCCGCTGCCGGGTCCGGTCACCTTCGTCGAGTACGGCGATGCTGACGCCCTGCGCGCGGCGGTGGGCGCGCACACGGCGGCGGTCTTCGTCGAGCCGACGCTCGGCGAGGGCGGCGTCGTCCCGCCTCCGGCCGGCTATCTGCGCGCGGCCCGGGAGATCTGCACCGCGGCCGGTTCGCTGCTCGTCGTCGACGAGGTGCAGAGCGGCATCGGCCGTACCGGGCACTGGTTCGCGAGCATGGCCGAGGGCGTGCGCCCGGACGTGATCACGCTGGCGAAGGGGCTCGGGGGCGGCCTTCCGATCGGGGCCTGCCTCGCGATCGGCACGGCCGGCGAACTGTTCCGGCCCGGCGATCACGGGAGCACGTTCGGCGGCAACCCGGTCGCCTGCGCGGCCGCGCTCGCCGTCATCGGCACCATCGCCGACGAACACCTGCTCGACTCGGTCAAACGGGTCGGTGAACACCTCGGGCACGGCCTGGACGCGCTGCAGAGCCCGCTGGTCGCCGGCAGCCGGGGCAGCGGCCTGTGGCGTGCGCTGACCCTCACCGGCGCGCACGCGGCCGCGGTCGAGACCGCCGCCCGCCGCAACGGGCTGCTCGTGAACGCGGTCAAGCCCGACGTCATCCGACTGGCCCCTCCGCTGGTCCTCACCGAGGAGGACGTCGACGAAGCGCTACCCCGTCTGCAATCGGCCCTGGACGAGATCTCATGAACGTTCGGCACTTCCTGCGCGACGACGACCTCGCGCCTGACGAACTGCTCGAGGTGCTCGACCTGGCCGACGCGATGAAGGCCGATCGGCACCGGCACCGGCCGTTGACCGGACCCCGGTCGGTCGCACTGATCTTCGACAAGCAGACGTTGCGCACCCAGTTGTCCTTCGCGGTGGGCGTGTCCGAGCTGGGCGGCCAGCCGGTGGTCATCGACGGGCGGCTGGCCGGCATCGGCGTGCGCGAGTCGATCGCCGACATCACCCGGGTGCTGTCCCGCCAGGTCGCGGCGATCGTCTGGCGTACCTACGCGCAGGAGCAGCTCGCCGAGATGGCCGCCCTCAGCCCGGTACCTGTCGTGAACGCGCTGACCGACAGCTTCCACCCGTGCCAGATCCTCGCCGACCTGCAGACCATCCGCGAGCACAAGAAGCGGCTCGCCGGCCTCACCCTGGCCTACCTCGGCGATGCCGCCAACAACATGTCCCACTCCTACCTGCTGGGCGGCGCCGCGGCCGGACTGCACGTGCGTGTCGCGGGCCCGGACGGTTACCGGCCCGACCCGGCGATCGTGGCCGCAGCGCGGCAGATCGCGGCACGGACCGGTGCGTCGGTCACGGTCACCGACGACCCGGCAACCGCACTGGACGGCGCCGACGTCGTGGCCACCGACACCTGGGTGTCCATGGGGCAGGAAGACCAGGCTGCCGAACGGGAGGCGCCGTTCCGCCGGTACGCGCTCGACGCGGCGGCGCTGGGCAAGGCCGCGCCGGATGCGATCGTGCTGCACTGCCTTCCCGCCTACCGCGGCAAGGAGATCTCGGCGGAGGTCATCGACGGGCCGCAGAGCGTCGTCTGGGACGAGGCGGAGAACCGGCTGCATGCGCAGAAGGCGCTGCTGACCTGGCTGCTGGAGCACGGCTGATGGCGGCCAAGCGGGCCATCGCGTCCGTCCACGAGCTCAACAACAAGGCCGCGCGGCACGCCCGCATCGTGGCCACGCTGTCTCGGCGCGAAGTACGGTCGCAGGCCGAGCTGGCCAGGGAGCTCGATGCCGCCGGCCTGCACGTCACGCAGGCGACGCTGTCGCGTGACCTGGACGAGTTGGGGGCGGTGAAACTGCGGCCCCCCGACGGCGGATTGCCGGTCTACGTCGTGCCCGAGGACGGCTCGCCGCTGGCCGCTCGCGGTGCACAGGACGGGCCGCCGCAGCGGCTGGTCCGGCTGCTCGCCGAGCTGCTCGTCTCCGCCGAGGCGAGCGCCAACCTGGTCGTGCTGCGCACCCCGCCCGGTGCGTCCAACTTCCTGGCCAGCGCGCTCGACCGCGCCGGACTGCCGCAGGTGCTCGGTACGGTCGCAGGGGACGACACGATCCTGGTGATCGCCCGCGATCCCGGCGGCGGGCGCGCGCTCGCCGATCACCTCGTCCAGCTCTCCCAGTCCGCCTGATCGCCCCGACAACGCAGGAGACACATCGCAGTGAGCAAGGTCCTCACCTCCCTACCGGCCGGCGAGCGCGTCGGCATCGCGTTCTCCGGCGGCCTCGACACCTCGGTGGCGGTCGCCTGGATGCGTGCCAAGGGCGCCGTCCCGTGCGCCTATACCGCCGACATCGGTCAGTACGACGAGGCGGACGTCTCCGGAGTCCCGGCGCGCGCGCTGCAATACGGCGCCGTGCTGGCGCGGGCGGTCGACTGCCGCCGCGAGCTGGTCGAGGAGGGCTTCGCGGCATTGGCGTGCGGCGCCTTCCACATCCGCTCCGCCGGCCGGGCCTACTTCAACACGACCCCGCTCGGACGCGCCGTCACCGGCACCATGCTGGTGCGCGCGATGGCCTCTGACGACGTGCACATCTGGGGCGACGGTTCGACGTTCAAGGGCAACGACATCGAGCGCTTCTACCGGTACGGCCTGCTGGCAAATCCCGCGCTGCGGATCTACAAGCCGTGGCTGGACGCCGACTTCGTCAGCGAGCTGGGCGGCCGCACCGAGATGAGCCAGTGGCTCGTCGAGCACGAGTTGCCGTACCGCGACAGCCAGGAGAAGGCGTACTCCACCGATGCCAACATCTGGGGCGCCACCCACGAGGCCAAGACCCTCGAACACCTGGACGTCTCGCTCGAGACCGTCGAGCCGATCATGGGCGTCAAGTTCTGGGATCCCGCGGTGACGATCGAACCCGAGCAGGTGACGCTGCGCTTCGTGAGCGGCCGGCCGGTCGCGATCAACGACGTGGCGTACGACGACCCGGTCGAGCTGGTCAGGCAGGCCAACGCCGTCGGCGGCCGGCACGGACTGGGAATGTCCGACCAGATCGAGAACCGGATCATCGAGGCGAAGTCACGCGGCATCTATGAAGCACCCGGCATGGCGTTGCTGTGGATCGGGTACGAGCGGCTGCTCAACGCGATCCACAACGAGGACACCATCGCGAACTACCACGTCGAGGGACGGCGGCTGGGGCGGCTGCTGTACGAGGGCCGCTGGCTGGACCCGCAGTCGCTGATGCTGCGCGAGTCGATCCAGCGGTGGGTCGCCTCCCTCGTCACCGGCGAGGTGACCGTCCGGCTGCGTCGCGGCGAGGACTACTCGGTCCTGGACACGCGCGGCCCGGCGTTCTCCTACCATCCGGACAAGCTGTCCATGGAGCGCACCGAGAACGCCGCGTTCGGCCCGGTCGACCGGATCGGCCAACTGACCATGCGCAACCTCGACATCGCCGACTCACGAGCCAAGCTCGAGCAGTACGCCGCGCAGGCGGGCACGCAGCTCGAACGCACTTACCTGTTCGGCGAGTTGGAGCCCGGCGTGCTCGCCGAGGGCGGAGCCGACCAGATCGCCGCGAACCCGGCTGCCGAGGGCGACCACGGGTCCGACGACACCGCCCTGGACAGCGCGGCGATGGAGCTCGGCGTTGACTGACGAACGGGTGAGCCTGTGGGGTGGGCGCTTCGCCGGCGGTCCGGCCGATGCGCTCGCCGCTCTGTCGCTGTCCACCCATTTCGACTGGCGGCTGGCCCGCTACGACCTCGCGGGCTCCCGGGCACACGCCCGGGTGCTGCACGGTGCCGGCCTGCTCACCGACGCCGAACTCACCGAGATGCTCGCCGGCCTGGCCGCGCTCGACGCCGACGTCGCGTCCGGGCAGTTCGGACCGGATCCGGCGGACGAGGATGTGCACACGGCCCTCGAGCGCGGGCTGCTGCTGCAGGTCGGTGCCGAACTCGGTGGCCGGCTGCGCGCCGGCCGATCGCGCAACGACCAGATAGCGACGCTCATCCGCATGTACCTGCGCGACGAGGCGCGTTCGCTCGCGGCCGGGACCCTGACGGTCATCGCAGCCCTGGCCGAGCAGGCGCGGCGGCACCACGGCGTGGCCATGCCCGGTCGGACGCACCTGCAGCACGCCCAGCCGGTGCTGCTGTCGCACCACCTGCTCGCGCACTGCTGGGCCCTGCTGCGCGACGTGGACCGCTTCCGCGACTGGGACGGGCGCGCCGCGCGCAGCCCGTATGGGGCCGGGGCGCTCGCCGGCTCCTCGCTCGGGCTCGACCCGCAGGCCGTGGCTGCCGAGCTCGGGTTCGACGGCGCCTGCGAGAACTCGATCGACGCGACGGCATCGCGGGACGTGGTCGCCGAGTTCGCGTTCGTGACCGCGATGCTCGCGGTCGACCTGTCGCGCATCGCCGAGGAGGTCATCCTCTGGTCGACCAAGGAGTTCTCCTTCGTCAGCCTGGACGACGCGTACTCGACCGGCTCGTCCATCATGCCGCAGAAGAAGAACCCGGACGTCGCCGAACTGGCGCGCGGCAAGGCCGGGCGGTTGATCGGGGACCTCGCCGGGTTGCTCGCGACGCTCAAGGGCCTGCCGCTCGCGTACAACCGGGACCTGCAGGAGGACAAGGAACCGGTCTTCGACGCGATCGACAACCTGCACCTACTGCTTCCCGCGATGGCCGGCATGATGCGCACGTTGACCTTCCACACCGAGCGACTCGAGCAGCTCGCTCCGCAGGGGTTCTCACTGGCGACCGACATCGCCGAGTGGCTGGTGCGCCGCCGCGTGCCGTTCCGCATCGCACACGAGGTCGCCGGCGAGTGCGTGCGCGTGTGCGAGGACAGGGGCATCGAGCTCGACCAACTCGGCGATGCCGACTTCGCTGCGATCTCCCCGCGCCTGACGCCCGGGGTGCGCGCCGTGCTGACGGTCGGCGGCTCGCTGGCCTCGCGAAGTTCGTACGGCGGCACGGCGCCCGACCGGGTGGCCGAGCAGGCGGGCCTGGTCCACGAGGCGATCGAGCGGGCCCGCAGTTGGACCGCCGCGGCTTCGGCCGGGGTCGCTCCTGCCGGTGCTGCTCAGCAGCCGCGGGGCTGACGGTGCCGGTTTCCCGGGACCGGCTGGGCCGCCCGGCGGTGCAGCTGGCGCCCCGGCTGCTCGGTGCTGTGCTGGTCTCCACGCTCGGCCAGGCCACTGTCGCGCTGCGGCTCACCGAGGTGGAGGCGTACCAGGGGCTCGACGATCCGGCCTCGCATGCCTACCGCGGACGCACGCTGCGCACCGCGGTGATGTTCGGACCGCCTGGTCACCTGTACTGCTACTTCAGCTACGGCATGCACTGGTGCGCGAACATCGTCTGCGACGTGGACGGCCGCGCCTCGGCGGTACTGCTGCGCGCCGGCGAGGTGATCGACGGTATCGAGACGGCGTTCTCGCGCCGCCCGGCGGCTCGCAGCGAACGCGACCTGGCACGCGGCCCCGCCCGGCTTGCCGGTTGCCTCGGCCTCAACGGCACCGCCAACGGGTCGGACCTGTGTGCTGCGACCTCCGCCGTGCAGTTGCAGAGCATGCCGTCACGCCGCGCACGCGGTGTCCAGCAGGGGCCGCGGGTCGGGATCAGCGCTGCGGCCGAGCGGCCGTGGCGGTTCTGGCTGTCCGGCGAGCCGTCGGTGTCGGTCTTCAAGGCAGGTGGACGTACGCGACAGCGCACCGACCGGCAGACTTAGCCAGGTGAGCGACGAGACGAACCTTCCCGGCACACTCCCGGAACACCTGCGCGAGGCCTATGAGGTACTGGCGTCCGGGGCTGCCCAGATCCTGCCCGCGGACGGACTCGCCGAGCGGCTGCGTGCGGCCGATCGGGAGGGGCGTCCGCTGCGGGTGAAGCTCGGGATCGACCCGTCCGGAAGCGACCTCACCCTGGGGCACGCGGTCGTGCTGCGCAAGCTGCGCCAGTTCCAGGACTTCGGGCACACGGCGGTTCTCGTCGTCGGCGGCTTCACCGGCCAGGTCGGCGATCCGTCCGGCCGTACCGCGACCCGGGTGGCGCAAAGTGCCGAACAGGTCGTGGCGAACGCGACCGGCTACTTTGACCAGCTCATGCAGATCCTGGACCGCGAGCATGCCGAGGTGGTCAACAACGCCGACTGGCTGGGCACGATGGACCTGGCCGAGTTGCTCGGCTACACCAGGCAGGTCACGGTCGCCCAACTGCTCGAGCGCGACGACTTCTCCCGGCGGTTCGCCGCGAACCAGCCGATCACCCTGAGCGAGTTCTTCTATCCGCTTCTGCAGGGGATCGACTCGGTCGCGATCCACGCGGACATCGAACTCGGCGGAACCGATCAGACCTTCAACAACCTGGTGGGCCGGGAACTGCAGCGCTCGCGCGGGCAGGCGCCCCAGGCCGTCCTCACCGTGCCGCTGCTGGTGGGGACCGACGGCGTGGAGAAGATGGGCAAGTCGCTCGGGAACTTCATCGGGATCCGCGAGCCCGCCGGCGAACAGTTCGGCAAGTTGATGAGCGTGCCGGACAGCGTGGTCGGCAGGTACGCGCGACTGTGCACCGCCCTGCACCCGCGGGAGGTCGACGAACTGGAGCACCAGGTCGCGGCCGGCGGCAGCGGCGCGAATCAGGCCAAGCGGCGCATGGCTCGCGCGGTCGTCGCGCTGTATCACGGCGCAGCGGCTGCACGTGTGGCCGAGGAGCAGTTCGACGCGGTCTTCAAGCGCCATGAGGTGCCCACCGACGTGCCCACCTTCGCGTTGCCCGACGGCGACCCGATCCACCTGCCCGCGTTGATGGTGTCCGCCGCCGTTGCGGCGAGCACCAGTGCGGCGCGCCGCGACATCGACGCCGGTGCGGTCCGGATCGACGGGGAGCCGTTGTCGGCGCGCCAGTACGACCATCCGCGCAGCGCCCTCGCCGGCCGTGTCCTGGCAAACGGCAAGCGCCGGGCCGTCCGGTTGCGCGAGCCGTGATCGTGCGGCCAGGGGTGCCTCAGGTCACAAGACCGAACCCTGCGCGGCCGCCGAAGAAAGCAAGCTGCCTGGCGCGGCAAACCCCGACAAACACTGGCTTGCCGGCCGGGTGGCCCCCGATTTGACTCGCCGCCTGCGGCCTGACTAATCTTCTCCTTGTTCGACGCACGGAGCCACGACGGGCCGGCCGGGAGACCGGCAGGGCACCGAGGGAGCCGGTCGAACATCCCCCAAGCGCGACGCGCCGCGGCCCGGTCTGATCCGGCAGCCGTGTGCGGCGACCAAGCGGGAAGCCGGGCGGAGCTGGGGCGGTTTGACCCAGCGGAAACGACCGGGTAGCGTGACTCGGGTTGCCCCTGAACGGCTCGAAAGGGCCGGGACGGTGTGCGTCCGCTCCTTGAGAACTCAACAGCGTGCCGAAAGTTAGTGCCATGAAATAACTCTCGTCCACGCAACTCGGCCTTGCGCCGGAGTGCGTGAAAGAGATTCCTTTGGTACATACGAGTTAAAAGAAACACCCAGCTCGGATGAACCAGTGATTGACACCGTCGCCAAGACGGTAACTTTCTGTGACGACTATCCGGGTTCGCCCGGTTGTCATACATACCTACACGGAGAGTTTGATCCTGGCTCAGGACGAACGCTGGCGGCGTGCTTAACACATGCAAGTCGAGCGACGCTCCTCCTTCGGGAGGAAGACGGAGCGGCGAACGGGTGAGTAACACGTGGGCAACCTGCCCCTAGCTCTGGGATAACCCCGGGAAATCGGGACTAATACCGGATATGAAGTCGGAGGGCATCCTCTGACTTGGAAAGTTTTTCGGCTAGGGATGGGCCCGCGGCCTATCAGCTTGTTGGTGGGGTAACGGCCTACCAAGGCGACGACGGGTAGCCGGCCTGAGAGGGCGACCGGCCACACTGGGACTGAGACACGGCCCAGACTCCTACGGGAGGCAGCAGTGGGGAATATTGCACAATGGGCGAAAGCCTGATGCAGCGACGCCGCGTGAGGGATGACTGCCTTCGGGTTGTAAACCTCTTTCAGCAGGGACGAAGCGAAAGTGACGGTACCTGCAGAAGAAGCACCGGCCAACTACGTGCCAGCAGCCGCGGTAATACGTAGGGTGCAAGCGTTGTCCGGAATTATTGGGCGTAAAGAGCTCGTAGGCGGCTAGTCGCGTCGGCTGTGAAAACCTGGGGCTCAACCCCGGGCCTGCAGCCGATACGGGCTAGCTAGAATTCGGTAGGGGAGACTGGAATTCCTGGTGTAGCGGTGAAATGCGCAGATATCAGGAGGAACACCGGTGGCGAAGGCGGGTCTCTGGGCCGACATTGACGCTGAGGAGCGAAAGCGTGGGGAGCGAACAGGATTAGATACCCTGGTAGTCCACGCCGTAAACGGTGGGCGCTAGGTGTGGGCCACATTCCACGTGGTCTGTGCCGCAGCTAACGCATTAAGCGCCCCGCCTGGGGAGTACGGCCGCAAGGCTAAAACTCAAAGGAATTGACGGGGGCCCGCACAAGCGGCGGAGCATGTGGCTTAATTCGATGCAACGCGAAGAACCTTACCTAGGCTTGACATGCAGGGAAATCTCATAGAGATATGAGGTCCGTAAGGGCCTTGCACAGGTGGTGCATGGCTGTCGTCAGCTCGTGTCGTGAGATGTTGGGTTAAGTCCCGCAACGAGCGCAACCCTCGTCCTATGTTGCCAGCGAGTAATGTCGGGGACTCATAGGAGACTGCCGGGGTCAACTCGGAGGAAGGTGGGGATGACGTCAAGTCATCATGCCCCTTATGTCTAGGGCTGCACACATGCTACAATGGCCGGTACAAAGGGCTGCGATACCGCAAGGTGGAGCGAATCCCAGAAAGCCGGTCTCAGTTCGGATTGGGGTCTGCAACTCGACCCCATGAAGTCGGAGTCGCTAGTAATCGCAGATCAGCAACGCTGCGGTGAATACGTTCCCGGGCCTTGTACACACCGCCCGTCACGTCACGAAAGTCGGTAACACCCGAAGCCGGTGGCCCAACCCTTGTGGAGGGAGCCGTCGAAGGTGGGATCGGCGATTGGGACGAAGTCGTAACAAGGTAGCCGTACCGGAAGGTGCGGCTGGATCACCTCCTTTCTAAGGAGCACTTGGCCGGCTTGATAAGAGCCTTGGCCCAGAAGGCCTCATCGTGAGCGAACGTCCCACGGAGGCTGCTCAAGGGTGGAACACTAACTAGTTCGCGTGAGCGGACGTCCGGCGAGTCAGTACAGTTGCCTTCGGGCAACAGGAACCTCGCGCCGGTCGCCGTGATCGCGTAGGCACGCTGTTGAGTCCTGAGGGAGCGGAAAGCTTCGCCCTCAGGACTTCTCGCATCTGCGGGAAGTCAGAACGTGTCCGGCCTTCTCGGTCGTCGAACGGCCTGCCTGCGGGCGGGTACGCGATGAGTCGCCGCGAGGGCCGCCCGTACCTTGAGAACTGCACAGTGGACGCGAGCATCTTTGTGGCCAAGTTAATAAGGGCGCACGGTGGATGCCTTGGCACCAGGAGCCGATGAAGGACGTAGGAGGCTGCGATAAGCCTCGGGGAGCTGCCAACCGAGCTTTGATCCGAGGATTTCCGAATGGGGAAACCCGGCAGGAGTCATGTCCTGTCACCCATACCTGAACACATAGGGTATGCGGAGGGAACGTGGGGAAGTGAAACATCTCAGTACCCACAGGAAGAGAAAGCAACCGCGATTCCGTTAGTAGTGGCGAGCGAAAGCGGAAGAGGCCAAACCACATACGCGTGATAGCCGGCAGGCGTTGCGTATCTGGGGTTGTGGGGCCGTTTGGCTGGTTCTGCCGAACCAGCAGGGAGTAAGAAAGCGTCGTAGTTAGTCGAAGGACTTGGGAAGGTCCGGCATAGAGGGTGATACCCCCGTAGACGAAAACTCGACGCCTCCCGAATGTCACCCCAAGTAGCAGCGAGCCCGTGAAATTCGCTGTGAATCTGGCGGGACCACCCGCTAAGCCTAAATACTCCCTGGTGACCGATAGCGGACAAGTACCGTGAGGGAAAGGTGAAAAGTACCCCGGGAGGGGAGTGAAATAGTACCTGAAACCGCGCGCCTACAAGCCGTTGGAGCGTCGCCATGCCTTGCGCATGGTCGTGACAGCGTGCCTTTTGAAGAATGAGCCTGCGAGTTAGCGTTACGTGGCGAGGTTAACCCGTGAGGGGTAGCCGTAGCGAAAGCGAGTCCGAATAGGGCGAATTAGTCGCGTGATCTAGACCCGAAGCGAAGTGATCTACCCATGGCCAGGTTGAAGCGCGGGTAAGACCGCGTGGAGGACCGAACCCACCAGGGTTGAAAACCTGGGGGATGAGCTGTGGGTAGGGGTGAAAGGCCAATCAAACTTCGTGATAGCTGGTTCTCCCCGAAATGCATATAGGTGCAGCGTCGCGTGTTTCTTGCCGGAGGTAGAGCTACTGGATGGTCTAGGGGGCCCACAAGCTTACCGAAATCAGCCAAACTCCGAATGCCGGTAAGTGAGAGCGCGGCAGTGAGACTGCGGGCGATAAGGTTCGTAGTCGAGAGGGAAACAACCCAGATCACCAGCTAAGGTCCCTAAGCGTGTGCTAAGTGGGAAAGGATGTGGAGTCGCATAGACAACCAGGAGGTTGGCTTAGAAGCAGCCACCCTTGAAAGAGTGCGTAATAGCTCACTGGTCAAGTGATTCTGCGCCGACAATGTAACGGGGCTCAAGCACACCACCGAAGCTGTGGCATTCGTACGTTAGCCCGCCGGTCGTCCTCGGACGGCCGGCCAGGTGTACGGATGGGTAGGGGAGCGTCGTGTGCCGGAGGAAGCGGCGGGGTGACCCAGCCGTGGACGGCACACGAGTGAGAATGCAGGCATGAGTAGCGAAAGAGGAGTGAGAAACTCCTCCGCCGAATGACCAAGGGTTCCTGGGCCAGGCTAATCCGCCCAGGGTAAGTCGGGACCTAAGGCGAGGCCGACAGGCGTAGTCGATGGACAACGGGTTGATATTCCCGTACCCGCAAAAGAGCGCCCATGCTGAATCTAGGGATGCTAAGCGCCAGAAGCCGCGGCGACCTTCGGGTCAATGTGGTGGATCGCGCGACCCTAACTAGTAGTAGGCAAGCAATGGGGTGACGCAGGAAGGTAGTCGTACCAGTCAGTGGTAATACTGGAGCAAGCGTGTAGGGCGTTGTGTAGGTAAATCCGCACAACATGTGCCTGAGACGTGACGCATAGCCGATTGCGGCGAATTCGATGATCCTATGCTGCCGAGAAAAGCCTCTAGCGAGCTCTTAGCGGCCCGTACCCCAAACCGACACAGGTGGTCAGGTAGAGAATACCGAGGCGATCGAGAGAACCATGGTTAAGGAACTCGGCAAAATACCTCCGTAACTTCGGGAGAAGGAGGGCCCGCCAGCGTGACGGAACTTGCTTCCCGAGCGTTGGCTGGCCGCAGAGACCAGCGAGAAGCGACTGTTTACTAAAAACACAGGTCCGTGCGAAGTAGTAATACGATGTATACGGACTGACGCCTGCCCGGTGCTGGAACGTTAAGGGGACGGGTTAGCACTTCGGTGCGAAGCTCAGAACTTAAGCGCCAGTAAACGGCGGTGGTAACTATAACCATCCTAAGGTAGCGAAATTCCTTGTCGGGTAAGTTCCGACCTGCACGAATGGCGTAACGACTTCTCGACTGTCTCAACCATGGACTCGGCGAAATTGCACTACGAGTAAAGATGCTCGTTACGCGCGGCAGGACGGAAAGACCCCGGGACCTTTACTATAGTTTGATATTGGTGCTCGGTTCGGCTTGTGTAGGATAGGTGGGAGACTGTGAAGCTGGCACGCCAGTGTCGGTGGAGTCAACGTTGAAATACCACTCTGGTCGAATTGGGTGTCTAACCTCGGTCCGTAATCCGGATCAGGGACAGTGTCAGATGGGTAGTTTGACTGGGGCGGTCGCCTCCCAAAAAGTAACGGAGGCGCCCAAAGGTTCCCTCAGCCTGGTTGGCAATCAGGTGTCGAGTGCAAGTGCACAAGGGAGCTTGACTGTGAGACAGACATGTCGAGCAGGAGCGAAAGCTGGGACTAGTGATCCGGCACCGGCTAGTGGAAGCGGTGTCGCTCAACGGATAAAAGGTACCCCGGGGATAACAGGCTGATCTTCCCCAAGAGTCCATATCGACGGGATGGTTTGGCACCTCGATGTCGGCTCGTCGCATCCTGGGGCTGGAGTCGGTCCCAAGGGTTGGGCTGTTCGCCCATTAAAGCGGCACGCGAGCTGGGTTTAGAACGTCGTGAGACAGTTCGGTCCCTATCCGCCGCGCGCGCAGGAGATTTGAGAAGAGCTGTCCTTAGTACGAGAGGACCGGGACGGACGAACCTCTGGTGTGCCAGTTGTTCCACCAGGAGCACTGCTGGTTGGCTACGTTCGGAAGGGATAACCGCTGAAAGCATCTAAGCGGGAAGCTCGCTTCAAGATGAGATCTCCCATCCTTTATGGAGTAAGGCCCCCGGCTAGACCACCGGGTTGATAGGCCGGAAGTGGAAGCGTGGTAACACGTGCAGCTGACCGGTACTAATAGGCCGAGGACTTGCCACATACTTCAACTCGCGGGCCTCGTGCCCGCGGGCTTGCTACGCGTCCACTGTGCGGTTCCCGAGGTACGGTCCTGCGCCGGCTGCGGCCGGCGTCGCGGACCATATCTCCATAGAGTTTCGGCGACCATAGCGAGAGGGAAACGCCCGGTCCCATCCCGAACCCGGAAGCTAAGCCTCTCAGCGCCGATGGTACTGCGCGGGCCACTGCGTGGGAGAGTAGGACGTCGCCGGACACAATTTATGACGAGGGTCGTCCGGGTTCGCCGGACGGCCCTCGTCATATTCGTCGTGATAGCTAGTTCGGGATGGTAGAGACAATGGCCCAGGGCTCGGGAAGTTCGCGCCGCAAGTATCCGGGAGCGGCGCGGGCTGCGCGGCCTGCGCGGCCCGGCCAGCCGAGACAAACGTCGTCTCGCGCCACAGCCGCAGGGGGAGCCGAAAGGCGTTCCGGCGGAGCGCCGGCTCGTGGCGAGCGGCCCGCGTACGGTGATCGCCCGGCTCGCAGTGATCGCCCGGCTCGTGGCGAGCGGCCGGCTCGTGGCGAGCGGCCCGCGTACGGTGATCGCCCGGCTCGTGGCGAGCGGCCCGCGTACGGTGATCGCCCGGCTCGTGGCGAGCGGCCCTCTTACGGTGATCGGCCCGCGTACGGTGATCGCCCGGCTCGCAGTGATCGTCCGGCTCGTGGCGAGCGGCCCTCTTACGGTGATCGGCCCGCTCGCAGCGGCCGGCCCGGCGCGGATCACGCCGGCCGGTCGAGCGGCCCGCGCGCGGGCGTCCCACGGCGGAGGCCGACGGTCGCCGGGCACGACCGGCATCCGGACCGCGACACGCACCAGCGGCGCGCACCTCGCGTCGCTGAGTTCGATCCGACGCGTGGGCGTTCCGGCGGTCCCCGTGGGACTCGCAAGGTCGAGCTGCCGATTCCTGATCACATCGATATCACGATGCTCGACCGCTCGGTACGCGCCGAACTCCGGTCTTTGAGCAAACCGAACGCCGACGCGGTCGCCGGCCATCTCGTCGCGGCCGGCCTGGCCCTGGACAGCGATCCGAAGCGTGCCCTGGAGCATGCTCACGCCGCGCGCGGGCGCGCCGCCCGTGTGGCCGCGGTGCGCGAGGCGGTCGGTGTCGCCGCGTATCACGCCGAGGAGTGGGCCGAGGCAATCACCGAGTTGCGCACCGCGCGGCGAATCTCCGGCGATCCACGCAACCTGCCGCTGCTCGCCGACTGCGAGCGCGCCCTCGGCCGGCCCCAGCAGGCGCTGCGAATGCTCAGCGATCCTGGCGTCGGCCGCCTGGACCCGGAAACGCGGGCCGAACTGTTCATCGTCGTCGCTGGCGCCCGCCGCGACCTCGGCCAGCTCGACGCGGCTCTCGCCGTGCTGGCCCGCGGCGGTCTGGACAAGGACCGACCTCGGCCCGGCGCTTTGCGGCTCTGGTACGCCTACGCCGACGCGCTCGAAGCTGCCGGACGGACGGGTGAGGCCGCCGAATGGTTCGCCGCGGCCGCGGGCCTGGACACCGACGGTGACACCGATGCGGTCGACCGGGCAGCGGCGCTGCTCTAAGCACATCGGTCCGACAAGTCCGCCACGGTATCCACACTGAGCGTGTCGTCCACAGTCGCGGGCGATCAAGCCTCCCGCGCCCGGGCTTCGGACGAGCATGATCGCCATGGACTCGAGGACATCGTCATCATTGTGGTCCCGCGACGACAATCAGGTGTTTCTGCGTGGACGGCTGGCCGCGGCACCCGTGCTGCGCACCCTCCCCAGCGGTGATGAGCTCTGCACCTTCCGGCTGACCGTCGCCCGCCCACCGGGCGATCGGGCGCGTGTCGACAGCGTGGACTGCGCGAGCACGCGGGTCCGCGTCCGGCGCAGCGTGGAGCGGGCCGAGCCGGGCGACGAGCTGGAGGTCACCGGAAGCCTGCACCGTCGCTTCTGGCGCTCGCCGGCCGGGCTGGGCAGCCGCTACGAGGTCGCGGTAGGCACGGCACGGGTCAGTGCCCGGCAGGCCCGGCTTCGTCAGCGAACAGGCGCATGACCAGCCCGGACGCCGGCTTCGGGGTGAACAGCGTGGACTTGCGGGGCATCCGTCCGCCCGCAGCCGCGACCGCCGCCACTGCCGCCACCGGTGTGGGCCGCAGCAGGACCGCTGTGCCGCCGGTTCGAGCCGCCTCGGCGAGCGCCTCGGTGACGCTATGTGCGTAACCCACGTGGTCGACGTCGTCCGGAATCGCCCACACCGTCCCCACCAGGGTGCGGTGCAGCACGGTCACGTCGAGTTCGGCCAGCGCGGGAACTCCGCCCGCCTCGACAGATGCCTCGGCCAGCTTGGCGTGGTTGTCGGCAAGCAGCACGGTGCGCTGGGCGTCGGCGAGCACTGCGGCGAATCCGCTCGTCTGCCCGGCAAGCTGCAAGCCGGCTTCCGGATCGGCAACCTCAATCGTCGCGCACCAGCCGTCAGTGCGGTCCAGAAGTGCGGGCAGCCCGATCCCGACCACGACGCGGTGAATCGCATGGACCTGCGGGCCGTAACTGGAGGAATCCACCAGCAACGCCAGGCCCCGGTCCCACGGGCCGGGGCCACGCTCGGTGTCCCAGAGCTCCTGAAGTTCGCGGTAGGTCGCGTACCGGTGATGGCCGTCCGCGATCAGCGCCCGGCGGCCGCGAAGGTCCGCGCCGATCACCGCAAGATGTTCTGGATCCGTCAAGGCCCAGAGCCGATGCGTGATGCCGTCGGGCGTCGTCGTCTGCGCGATCGCATCCTCGGGCCTGACCTGCGCGACCGCATCCGATGCGGCGCCGCCGCCGTCGTAAACCAGATAGATCGGCTCGAGATTCGACTCGGTCGCGATCATGAGGGCGAGCCGGTCAGCAACCGGTCCCGCCATCGTGTTCTCGTGCGGAAGGATCACGTTGTCCGCCGGATCGCGCAGCTCGACGGCGCCGATCAAGCCGCGCGTGGTCGCCCGGCCGTCGGTCAGCTCGTACACATACAACGCCGGATCGGCGTCTGTGGCGTAGAGGCCGCGCTGTCGGGCGGCTTGGAGTTGATGCGCGGCTACCTGATATCGATCCCGCCCTTCGGCTTCCCCCTCATCGGACGGAAGGATGAGCGCGACCGCGTTGTCCGGGTCGGCCTCGAGCAGCGCCGTGCGCTCGGCGTCGTCGATCACGTCGTAGGGCGGGCAGAGCAACTGGCCCAGCCGCGACGCATCGACCGTCGGTCGCAGCGCGCGGAACGGATGCAGCGCCAGGCCGGCGTCGGGTGTGCTCATGGAAGGCGATCGTACGCAGCGCGGGGCACATGGAATCATCCGACACATGCCGGCACCGACCCACTCAGGACTGCTCGGCTCGGCGGTAGCGCTGGCCGAACGCTACGACGTCGCTCTGCTGGATCTGGACGGCGTGGTCTATGTCGGTCAGGCGGCCGTCAAAGGAGCGCCCGCCGCGTTGGCCGAGGTCCGGCAGCGGGGTATGCGCCTCGCGTTCGTGACGAACAACGCCGCCCGTCCGCCTGCCGTAGTCGCAGCGCACTTGACCGAGCTGGGTATCCCAGCCGTGGCTGCCGAAGTCACCACCTCGGCCCAGGCCGCGGCGCACTACCTGGCCGAGCGGCTGTCCCCCGGAGCGCGCGTCCTGGTCGTAGGCACCGTAGGCCTGACGGAGGCGCTCGCCGAGCGCGGATTGGTGCCCGTCGAGCGGGACGACGAGACCGTTGCTGCCGTGGTGCAGGGCTTCTCGCCCGATCTCGACTGGGGTCAGCTCGCCCAGGGCAGCTTGGCCATCAACCGCGGTGTGCCGTGGGTGGCAACGAACGTCGATCCGACGGTTCCATCGCCCCTCGGGCGACTGCCCGGAAACGGTTCTTTGGTGGCCGCCCTGCGCCATGCCACCGGAGTGGAGCCGGTGGTCACCGGCAAACCCGACCCCACGATGCATCAGGAGTCGGTCGAGCGGTCCCGCGCGACGTCGCCGATCGTGGTGGGTGACCGGTTGGATACCGACATCGAGGGTGCCAACGCCGTGGGCTGCGCCAGCTTGCTCGTCTTCAGCGGCGTGACCACCGTGCCCGACCTGCTGGCCGCGCCGCCGCAGCTGCGGCCCGACTACCTTGCGGCGGACGTGGGCGGGCTGCTCACCCCACACCCTGCGGTGGAACGTGTGGCGGATCAGGTCAGCTGCGGCCGGTGGACGGTGCGCGCGGCACAGGGCGGCGGGTGCGTGCTGACTACCGCGGAGGGCGGCCAGAGCCTGCCCACGCCGGCCGCGGGCGATGCGGCCGGCGGCGAGTCGGTTGCGTGGGCGGACGATGATCTGGACGCAGCGCGCGCACTGTGCGTGGCATCGTGGGCCGGGCTCGGCGGCGGCGCAGCCGGATGCGGGTCCCGCGGCGTGGCGGCCGAGCGGGTGCTCGCCCGGTTCGGGCTGGCCTGACCGGCCGCACCTCAGAAGATGGTGCGCAACTTGATCAGGTCGAACACGCTGGCGTGAACCTTGACCCGGCCGCTCGCCCAAGCCGAGCCCAGGTGCAGTTCGCCGGCGACCAGGCGGATCAGGTCGTCGCTGCTCATCGACAGCCGCACCTGCGCCTCCTTGCTGTCCACCCGGCGGATGTCGGTCAGCGTGCCGTCCTGAAGGCGCCCGGCGAAGATGACGCCGAGATCGGGGAGTGCGCACGAGAGCGAGCGATCGAACGCCGCGGTGCTCCGCGTATCCGAGTCCGCACCCGCCAGGCGTTCGGCGAGCGCATGGAAGGCCCGTTCGCACTCGGCGACGCTCGCCACATCATCACCCCAGCTCGGTCGGCCGCCCACAGCGTCGCCCGGCGGGGCCGGGCGAGCCGACGCTACCGCACTCCGCGGCACGGTAGCGTTTGACTCGATCGGTGGCCGCGACCTGGCTGGACGGGCAGTTCGCCAGGCGCACCGGCCAGACGCCAGGGCGGCGCCGGGCAACGACCGTGCACCGCACGACAGTGCCTGAGGAAGGAGCACCGTGACCTCCGCAGAGTGGTCCGCGCCACCAGATCCCGACCGGCCGGCACCGGCCGCGGCACCGGCACCGGCACGCGACGCCGACCCGGCCGGACCGGCGAGCCACGAGCCGTCGCCGCGTCAGGACGAGCCCGCGCCCGCGGTGGCCGAGTTGGCCGAACTGGACAGCTTGGACGAGCGACCCTTGGCCGAGCACGCGGACGTCTTCGGCCGGGTGCATGCGCAACTGCAGGCCGCGCTCGCCGAGGTCGACGGCAGCTGAGCACGAGGATCACCCGGGGCGGAGCAGGGAGCACCAGGCAGTGGGACGACGTGTGCAACGCTTGGACGCTGAACTCGTGCGTCGCTCGCTTGCTCGCTCCCGAGAGCATGCCGCATCCCTCATCGCCGCCGGCCGCGTCCAGGTGCGTGGCGTGACCGCAAGCAAGCCGGCCACCGGGGTCGAGCAGGGCACGGCGTTGCGCGTGGTCGACGACGATGACGATCCGGGCTATGTCTCGCGCGGCGGGCACAAGCTCGCCGGGGCGCTCACCGCGTTCGGTGCCGTCCGGGTGAGCGGGAAACGCTGCCTCGACGCGGGTGCCTCGACCGGCGGGTTCACCGACGTGTTGCTCCGCGCCGGGGCCGCGGAAGTGGTCGCGGTCGACGTCGGGTACGGGCAACTGGCGTGGCGGCTCGCCTCGGACGACCGCGTCCGGGTGATCGACCGGACCAACGTCCGCCATCTCGGTCCCGACCAGATCGGCGGCCCGGCGCAGCTCACAGTCGCCGATCTGTCCTTCATCTCCCTCGAACTGGTGTTGCCGGCGCTGACTGCGTGCACCACCCCGGACGGCGATCTGCTCCCGATGGTCAAACCGCAGTTCGAGGTCGGCAAGCAGCGTCTCGGCGCCGGCGGCGTCGTGCGCGAGCCACAGTTGCGCGCCGAGGCCGTGACCGCCGTCGCGGCGGCGGCAGCAGCGCTGGGCTGGCACGCCGCGGGCGTGTGTCGCAGCCCGCTGCCCGGGCCGTCCGGCAACGTGGAATTCTTCCTATGGCTGCGGCGCGAGGTGTCCCAGCCGTTGACCGAGGCCGACATCGCGGCCGCGGTGACGATGCCGACGGAGGCGCGATGAGGTCCGTGTTGCTGATCGCGCACACCTCGCGCGAGCAGATCACCTCACTCGCGACGCGAACCGCCGACCGGCTGCTCACCGAGGGGTTTCAGGTGCGCATGCTGCCGGGTGAGGCGGCGGCCGTCGCTGCGGACGTCACGGTCGAACCGGTTGAACGCGCCGCCGCCGGTGCCGAGCTGGTGCTGGTCTTCGGCGGCGACGGCACCTTCCTGCGCGCGGCCGAACTGGCGCGTCCGGCCGCAGTGCCCATGCTCGGCGTCAACCTCGGTCACGTGGGCTTTCTCGCCGAGGCCGAGCCGCACGCCCTCTCGGACACCGTCGATGCGGTGGTGAACCACAGTTACACGGTCGAGGAGCGGGTCACGGTCGACGCCGAAGTCGTCGTCGACGGCGCGGTGCAGGCCCGGGCCTGGGCGCTGAACGAAGCGTCCCTGGAGCGCACCAACCGCGAGCGGATGCTCGAGGTGGGCGTCGCCGTCGACGGCCGGCCGCTGCTGCGCTTCGGCTGCGACGGGGTGTTGTGCTCGACACCGACGGGCTCGACGGCGTACGCATTCTCGGCGGGCGGCCCGATCATGTGGCCGAACGTCGACGCGCTGCTCGTGGTGCCCAACGCGGCGCACGCCCTGTTCTCGCGGCCGATCGTGGTCGCGCCCGACTCGACGGTGGAGATCGAGCTGCCGCGCGACGGGCACGACGGCGTCCTGAGCTGCGACGGACGCCGCTCGGTGCCGGTGCCATCCGGTGCGCAGGTCCGGTTGCGGCGCGGCGAACTCCCGGTGCGGATCGTCCGGCTCGGGCGGTGGAGCTTCGCCGACCGGCTGGTCAGCAAGTTTCAGCTGCCGGTGCGCAGTTTCCGCGACGCCGCACCGCCACCGGACGACCTGGTCGCGGAATGAGGATCTGGGCACCTGGGCGAGCGTGCCGGTCGCAGAAGGCGAAGTAGCGCTGGTGTTGGAGGAACTGCGGATCCGCGGGCTCGGCGTCATCGACGACGCGGTCCTGCCGTTGGGCAGCGGGTTGACCGTCGTCACGGGCGAGACCGGAGCCGGCAAGACGATGGTGGTCAGCGGGCTGCTGCTGCTGTTCGGCGGCCGTGCCGACTCGGCCCGGGTCCGGGCCGGAGCCGATCAGGCGTGCGTAGACGGCCGGGTCGAGGTGGCTGCGGGTTCACCGGCGGCGGACCGCGTGCTGGCCGCAGGTGGCGAGCTCGACGACGGCATCGGGCTGGCGCTGCGGCGCACGGTGACCGCGGCCGGGCGCTCGCGGGCCTACGTGGGCGGAGCCCCGGCACCGGTGTCCGTGCTCGCCGACCTGGCCGAGCAGTTGCTCGTGGTGCACGGGCAGTCCGATCAGCTGCTGCTCACCCGTCCGGCCAACCAGCGTGCGGCGCTGGACCGCTTCGCCGGCCTCTCGACCGACGCCTTCCGCGCGAGCTTCGAGCAGTGGCGGGCCGCCGAGCGCGCGCTGAGCGAACGGACCACGCGCGCCGCCGAACTGCGCCGCGAGGCCGGCCTGCTCGAGCACGGGCTATTGGAGATCGAACAGTGTGACCCGCAGCCAGGAGAGGACGCCGAACTGGCCGCGCTTGCCACGCGCCTGGCGCACGCCGACGCGTTGCGGCTGGCCGCACGCAGTGCCCATGACGCCCTGCTGGGCGACGCGGACAGCCCGATGGCCGACTCGCCGGACGTCGGCTCGCTCGTCGGCAGCGCATCCCGAGCCCTCGGTCAGGTCGCCGGGGCCGACGCCGAACTGGACGCCCTCGCCGGCAGGTTGACCGACCTGTCCGCACTCATCCTGGATCTCGGTGCCGAGTTCGGCTCCTACGCCGAGCAGTTGGACGCGGACCCGGCCAGGCTGGAGCAGGTCGAGGGGCGTCGGGCGGTGTTGGCCGAACTGGTGCGCAAGTACGGCACCGCGGCCACGGACGGGGTAGCCGGCGTGCTGGCGTGGTCCGCGCAGGCTGCGGCGCGGCTGGCCGAGATCGACGTGTCGGACGAGGCGATCGCCGCGCTCACCGCGCGCCGGGATGCGGCCGCCGCGCGGACGGCCGAGCTGGCCGCCGAGCTGCGCGCTGCGCGGCACTCGGCGGCGCGCGCGCTGGCGACTGCCGTCACCGCCGAGCTGGCCGGGCTCGCGATGGCCGGCGCACAGTTCACTGTCTCGGTGGCGCCGCGGGTGGCCACGGCCGGTACGGCGGCGCTCCCGGTCGACGGCGACCCGGCCGGCGTGGGCCCGGACGGCGCGGACGAGGTCGAGTTCTGCCTCCGGTCGCACGCCCACGCACCGGACCTGCCGCTCGCCCGCGGAGCTTCCGGCGGTGAGCTGTCCCGCGTCATGTTGGCCGTCGAGGTGTGCCTGTCCGACAGTGAACCGGTACCGACCATGGTGTTCGACGAGGTCGACGCCGGTGTCGGCGGGCGCGCTGCGGTCGAGGTCGGACGGCGACTCGCCCGGCTGGCGCGGGACCGTCAAGTGATCGTGGTCACCCACCTCGCGCAGGTCGCCGCGTTCGCCGACCGGCAGGTCGTGGTCGACAAGCCCGAACGGGCTGGGAGCAGGGTGGTCGCGAGCGATGTCCGGGTCGTGGCAGGGGACGAGCAGGTCGCGGAACTGGCGCGGATGCTGGGCGGGACGGATTCCGGAGCCGCCCGCGAGCACGCCGCCGAACTGCTGGCCGCGGCGCTCGCCGATCGGGCCGAATCACCGTCGCGCGAAGGCCGGTCGCGCGGAGGGAAGGCTGTGAAAAGCAGGCGCTGACCCGCGTGGCGCAGGAGAACAGGTCACGATTCGGGTGGCACCATGGCAGCTATGAAGCTTGCCACGCTGCGCCGCCGTACCTACGGCCTGCCCGGCATCAGCGGGGTGGCGCGCCTGGACCGCCGCACGACCCGGCTGGCCGGCCGGCTCAACCCGGGTGACATCGCGATCATCGACCACGTCGACCTGGACCGCGTCGCGGCCGGGGCACTTGTCGCCGCGAAGCCGGCCGCCGTCGTGAACGCCCAACCCAGCATCTCCGGCCGCTATCCGAACCTCGGGCCTGACCTGATCGTGGCCAGCGGCATTCCGCTGCTCGACAACGTCGGAAGCGAGATCTTCGCGGCGGTCAAGGAAGGCACCCGGATCCGGCTGGACGGCGACCTCGTGTACGTCGGCGAGGCCCCGGTGGCGAAGGGCACCGCTCAGGACACCCAGACCGTCGCGGCATTGATGAGCGAGGCGAAGTCCGGCCTGTCCGCGCAGCTCGAGGCGTTCGCCGTGAACACGTCGGAGTACATGAGTCGCGAGCGCGAGCTGCTGCTCGACGGCGTGGGCGTCCCGGACGTCCGCACCAAGTTCGCCGGCCGCCATGTGCTGGTGGTAGTCCGCGGCTACGACCACGCCGCCGACCTCAAGGCGCTCAAGCACTACATCCGTGAGTTCAAGCCGATCCTGGTCGGCGTCGACGGCGGCGCGGACGCGCTGCTGGAAGCCGGTCACAAGCCGCACATGATCGTCGGCGACATGGACGCGGTTTCCGACGCCGCGTTCGCGACCGGCGCCGAGGTCGTCGTGCACGCATATCCGGACGGTCGCGCACCCGGGCTCGCGCGCGTGCAGGACCTGGGCATCGACGCGGTCACCTTCCCGACGTCGGGTACCAGTGAGGACGTCGCGATCCTGCTCGCCGACGAGAAGGGCGCCGACCTGATCGTCGCGGTGGGAACCCACGCAACGCTCACCGAGTTCCTGGACAAGGGCCGCAGCGGGATGGCCTCGACGTTCCTGACCCGGCTGCGGGTGGGCGGCAAGCTGGTGGACGCGAAGGGTGTGACCCGGCTGTACCGCAGCCGCATCTCCTCCGCCGCCTTGCTGCTGCTGGTGATCGCGGCGCTGCTCGCGGTCGTCGCCGCACTCGCGGTCTCGGACTCCGGCCGCACCTACCTGAACAACTTCGACTCGACCTGGAACGACTTCGTCAACTGGATACAGGACCTGTTCTCGTGATCTCCTTCCGCTATCACCTGGTTTCCATCGTCGCGGTGTTCCTAGCACTTGCCGTCGGCATCGTCGTCGGGACCACGGCGCTCAACGGGCCGGTCACCACCGACCTGCGAAAGCAGGTCAACACCCTCAAGGGCGAGCGCGCCGACCTGGCCAAGCAGGTGAAGACGCTGCAGAACCAGGTCGACAACGCCGGTCAGTTCGCCACCACCTTCGGTTCGCAACTGGTCACCGGAACGCTGAAGGACAAGTCGGTGCTGCTGATCGGCCTGCCGGGCGCGACCACCGGTACCCAGGACGGCATCGCTGCTGAGCTCACCGCCGCCGGTGCCACGATCACCGGGCACCTTCAGCTGGCACACGACTACGTCGACCAGTCGGGAGCGAGCAACCTGTCCAGCCTGGTGACCGGATCGCTGCACCCGGTCGGGCTGACGCTGCCGGAGACGAGCGACGCGCGCTTACTCGGGGCCGCCACCTTGGCCTACGTGCTGCTGGGCTCCGGCCAGCCGACCGACCTCAAGTCGGTGCTGAGCGCGTTCTCCGCCTCGCACCTGATCACCTCGGACCCGAAGGGGATCGAGCCGGCGAAGATGGTCGTGGTCGTCGGCACCGGCACGATCGCCAAGGACGACTACGTCGGTGCTGCCGAGGTCGATCTGGTGAACGCGCTGCAGAGCAAGGGCGGCCAGGTCGTCGTCGCCGGCGACACGGGCTCGGCGCTCGGGGGTGGCGTGGTCGCCCTGGTGCGCAGCAGCGCGGCCAAGGCGGCGGTGTCCACTGTCGACAACGCCAACAGTGCGTTCGGGCAGGTCTCCACCACGCTCGCACTCGCCGACGCCGCGAACTCGCGGGTCGGTCACTACGGCACCGCGCCCGGCGCCGACGCGCTGTTTCCGACCCCTTCGGGCTGAGCCGACGAGACCCGCGCCGCAGTCCATGCGGCGTGGCGCGCTGTCGATTCGGGCAACCGGCCGAACGCGTGTTAGCGTGGACTTCCGTGGATCGCACGCCTGAGATGACCAAGCACCTGTTCGTCACCGGGGGCGTCGCCTCCTCGCTCGGCAAGGGCCTGACGGCCTCCAGCCTCGGTTCCCTGCTCAAGGCACGTGGCCTTCGCGTGACCATGCAGAAGCTCGATCCCTACCTCAACGTGGATCCGGGCACCATGAACCCGTTCCAGCACGGCGAGGTCTTCGTGACCGAGGACGGCACTGAGACCGATCTGGACGTCGGGCACTACGAACGCTTCCTGGACACCGACCTGGCCGGATCGGCGAACGTGACCACCGGCCAGGTGTACGCCTCGGTGATCGCGAAGGAGCGGCGCGGCGAGTACCTCGGCGACACCGTCCAGGTGATCCCGCACATCACCAACGAGATCAAGGCGCGCATCCGGGCAATGGCCGCTCCGGACGCCTCCGGTAGATCGCCGCACGTCGTGATCACCGAGATCGGCGGCACGGTCGGTGACATCGAATCGCTGCCCTTTCTCGAGGCGGCCCGCCAGGTGCGTCACGACGTGGGCCGGGAGAACTGCTTCTTCTTGCACGTCTCGCTCGTGCCCTACCTCGCGCCGTCCGGCGAGCTGAAGACCAAACCGACCCAGCACTCGGTCGCCGCCCTGCGCAGCATCGGTATCACGCCCGACGCGATCGTGTGCCGCAGCGACCGGGAACTGCCGGACAACGTCAAACGCAAGATCTCGCTGATGTGCGATGTGGACGCCGAGGCTGTCGTCGCGGCCGTCGATGCGCCGAGCATCTACGAGATCCCGAAGGTGTTGCACGCCGAAGGCCTGGACGCGTACGTGGTGCGGCGGCTGGACCTGCCGTTCCGTGACGTGGACTGGACGGTGTGGGGTGATCTGCTCGAGCGTGTGCACCATCCCAAGGCGGAGGTGACCGTCGCGCTGGTCGGCAAGTACATCGACCTGCCGGATGCGTACCTGTCGGTGTCCGAGGCGCTGCGGGCCGGGGCTTTCGCGCACCGCGCGCGGGTGAGCATCAGGTGGGTGCCCTCGGACAGTTGCCAGACCCCGGCCGGCGCCGCTGCCGCGCTCGCCGGCGTGGACGGAGTCGTGATCCCGGGCGGGTTCGGCATCCGTGGCATCGAGGGCAAGGTGGGTGCGCTCACCTATACCCGCGAACGCGGCATCCCGACGCTCGGGCTGTGCCTCGGCCTGCAGTGCATGGTGATCGAGGCGGCCCGCAACCTGGCCGGCATCGCCGAGGCGAACTCGGCCGAGTTCGAGCCGGACACTCCCGAGCCGGTGATCGCCACCATGTCCGACCAGGTGGCGATGGTGACCGGCGAGGCCGACCTGGGCGGCACCATGCGGCTCGGGGCGTACCCCGCCAGCCTGGCCCCGGGGTCGGTCGTTGCGCGCGCCTACGGCGGCACGTCGGTCTCCGAACGGCACCGGCACCGGTACGAGGTGAACAACGCCTACCGCGAGCGGCTCACCGCGGCCGGCCTGGTGATCTCCGGGACCTCGCCGGACGGGAACCTGGTCGAGTTCGTCGAGTTGCCCGCGCAGGTGCACCCGTTCTACGCCGCGACCCAGGCCCACCCCGAGCTGAAGTCCCGTCCGACCCGGGCTCATCCGCTGTTCCGCGCGTTGATCGATGCCGCCCTGGACTACAACGCCGCCGAGCGACTCCCGGTCGAGATCGCGGAGGACGCCGCGCCGGCCGGCGGCGACGATGACCCCCGCAGCGCGGTCGGGGCGCCGGTAGCGACGGCAGCCAGGACGTGAGCCAGGACTACCAGGTCGTCTCGACCGAGACGGCCTATCGCGGTGCGGTGGTCTCACTGCGCCTGGACCAGGTGCGGATGAGCGACGGATCGCTCGCCGAGCGCGAGGTGGTCGAGCATCCCGGTTCGGTCGGGGTCCTCGCGCTCGACGACGCGGACAACGTCGTGCTCGTCAACCAGTACCGCCACCCGGTGCGTGCCCGATTGGACGAGCTCCCGGCCGGCCTGTTGGACGTCGCGGGCGAGTCCGCGTTGGCCGGTGCGCGCCGCGAACTGGCCGAGGAGGCCGGGCTGAGCGCCGCGACGTGGCACGTGCTGCTCGACCTGCACGTCTCACCGGGCATCTCGACGGAGGCGATCCGCATCTACCTGGCTCGCGACCTGCAGCCGGCGCCCCCGGACGGCGATTTCGCCGCCGAACACGAAGAGCTGACGCTGACCGTGCGGCGGGTGCCGCTGGCCGAGGCGGTGCAGTCCGTACTGTCCGGCGCGATCACGAACGCGGCGGCTGTGGCCGGACTGCTAGCGGCCGACCGGGCCCGGTCGGACGGCTGGGCCCGGTTGCGCCCGTCCGACGCACCGTGGCCTGCCCGGCCGGAGGGCTGATCATGGCGGCCTCGGTGGCGCACCGCAGCGCGCCGGAGTCGGTGGCGCGCAGCTATCTCGATCATCTGGCCGTCGAGCGGGGCGCGGCCGCGAACACGCTGGCCTCGTACCGGCGCGATCTGCGCCGGTACGTCGAGTACCTGCAGCAGCATGCGGTCGCCTCGATCGCCGAGGTGGATGCCGCGGTGCTCGGCGGCTTCCTGGCCCACCTGCGTTCCGGCGACGACACGCACCCTCCGCTGTCGGCGACCTCGTCCGCCCGTGCTGTCGTCGCGGTGCGCGGGCTGCACCGGTTCGCGCTGCGCGACGGTCTGGTGGTCGTCGACGTCTCCAGGGAGGTCAAACCGCCGACACCGCCGCGGCGGCTCCCCAAGGCGATCAGCGCCGACGACGTGGAGCGACTGCTGGACGCGGCCGGCTATGCGCGCACCCCGCTGGCGATCCGCGATCGCGCATTGCTGGAGACCCTGTACGCGACCGGGGCCCGTATCTCCGAGGCGGTCGGGCTGGCCGTCGACGACCTGGATCTCGCCGAGCGGACCGTGCTGCTGGCGGGTAAGGGTGGCAAGCAGAGGCGGGTGCCACTCGGCTCGTTCGCCGCACGCGCGTTGGAGGCCTACCTGGTGCAGGTGCGGCCCGGGCTCGTGGTGCTCGGCGCCGGCACCGCGCAGCTGTTCCTGAACGCGCGCGGGGGCCCGCTGTCGCGGCAATCGGCCTGGCTCGTGCTGCGCGCGGCCGCCGAACGCGCCGGGCTGGCCAGCGGGATCTCGCCGCACACGCTGCGGCACTCGTTCGCCACCCACCTGATGGACGGCGGTGCCGACGTGCGGGTGGTGCAGGAACTGCTCGGGCACTCGTCGGTGACGACCACGCAGATCTACACGCTGGTCACCGTCGACCGGCTGCGCGAGGTGTATTCGACCGCCCATCCGCGCGCCCGCGGCTGAGGCCGGCCGCCGCCGCGCGCGGCGTGCAGCGGACGCGCCGAAGGGCCGTCGTCACGCCTGCCGCGCTGGGGTAGCCTCGCCCCGGGACGGCCGCTCTCGACCACTCGGCAGAAGGGCAAAGAGCTTCATGACTATGTCGACAAGTCACGATGGCGAGCCAGAGTCCGGTGCCCTGTTCGCCGTCGAACGGACCCGGTCGGCCGACCCCGCGGTCACTCGCAAGAAGCGCACCGTGCCCGAACCCACCCCGATCGATCGGCACGGCCCGGCCCGCATCATCGCGCTGTGCAACCAGAAGGGCGGCGTCGGCAAGACCACCTCGACCATCAACCTCGGTGCTGCACTGGCCGAGCTCGGCCGTCGGGTGCTGCTCGTCGACTTCGACCCGCAGGGCGCGCTGTCCGTCGGGCTCGGTGTGCAACCGCACCAGTTGGACCGCACCGCGTACAACCTGCTGATGGAGCGCGGCGTCGGTGTCGACGACGTGCTGCTCAAGACCAGTGTCCCGGGAATGGACCTGCTGCCCAGCAACATCGACCTGTCCGCCGCCGAGGTTCAACTGGTCGGCGAAGTCGCCCGGGAACAGACGCTGCAGCGGGCGCTCGCACCGGTCGTCGAGGATTACGACTTCATCCTGATCGACTGCCAACCCTCGCTCGGCCTGCTCACGGTCAACGCACTGACCGCGGCGCACGGGGTGATCATTCCGCTCGAGTGCGAGTTCTTCAGCCTGCGCGGCGTGGCGCTGCTGATCGACACCGTCGACAAGGTGCGCGAGCGGCTCAACCCGCAGCTGCGGTTGGACGGCATCCTGGCAACCATGTACGACGGGCGAACCCTGCACGGGCGCGAGGTGTTCTCCCGGGTCGTCGAGGCGTTCGGCGATGACGTCTTCGACACCGTCATCTCCCGCACGGTGCGCTTCCCGGAGACCACGGTCGCCGGCGAACCCATCACCACCTGGGCATCGAGCTCGAGCGGCGCGAGCGCGTACCGCCACCTCGCCCGTGAGGTGCTGGCGCGCTCATGACCAAGCCCGACCACCGACCGCGCCCGACAAACCGGGGGACCCTGAGATGACCCGCAGAGCCAGCCTGCCCGGCGCGGCCGAGCTGTTCCGAACCACGACCGCGTCCACGCTGTCCGAGCCGGACCCCGAGCCGGCGCCCGCGCCGCACCCAGGGGTCGGCGCGGTGCCGGCCGTGCCGCTGCACGAGCGCGCCCCGCACGACGCGGTCCCGCTGCATGACGCCGTCCCGGTGCGCGACGTCGTGCCGTTGCGTGATGCCACCGCGCGGCGCGACGCCGACGAGCCGACGCCGGCCGGCGGCCGAACGCGTTCGGTGCGCACGACGCGGCGGGTGCGCCGCGATGCGGACCGCAACCCCTCCGGCCGCGAACGGCACGAGGAGAAGATCACCGTCTACTGCTCGCCGGAGGAGCTGCTCGACCTGGAGACCGCCCGGCTGCACCTGCGGGCCGAGCACGGCCTGGCGATCGACCGCGGCCGGATCGTCCGCGAGGCGGTCGCGGTGATCCTGGCCGATCTGGAGGCGAAGGGCGAATCCTCGATCCTGGTCCGGAGGCTGCGCGAGTCGTGACGGTGAACCGCCCATGAGCCTGTCGGCCGAGGACGCCGTCGAGATCGAGGAGCTGGCGACACTCCCGATGCCGGCCGACGGCGCGCCCCCGGAGTCGCCGGACGGTGCCTTTCGGGTGCGGCTGGAGAACTTCGAGGGGCCGTTCGACCTGCTGCTGAGCCTGATCAGCCGCCGCCAGCTGGACATCACCGAGGTCGCGCTCTCGCAGGTCACCGACGAGTTCATCGCGCACCTGTCCTCGTCGGCGGACTGGGACCTGGGTCAGGCGACGGAGTTCCTGGTGGTGGCCGCCACCTTGCTCGACCTCAAGACCGCACGGCTGCTGCCCGCGGGAGATGTGGAGGACGAGGAGGACCTGGCGCTGCTCGAGGCACGTGATCTGTTGTTCGCCCGGCTGCTGCAGTACCGCGCCTACAAACTTGCGGCCGCGTACTTCGGCGAGCTCGAGCGCAACCAGGCGCGCCGGCACGGCCGCGCGGTCGAGCTGGAGCCGCAGTTCGCGGCGCTGCTGCCCGAGGTGTTCCTCGCGGTGAGCCCGGAGCGGTTCGCGCAGTTGGCGGCCGCGGCGATGCGTCCGCGCCCGGTTCCGGTCGTGGCGATCGACCATGTGCATGCGCCCAAGGTCAGCGTGCGCGAGCAGATGGCCATCTTGCGCGAGCGGTTGCGGCGCTCCGGAGCCGCCACGTTCCGGGTGCTCGTCGGCGACTGCACGTCGACGCTGGAGGTCGTCGGCCGGTTCCTCGGGCTGCTCGAGCTGTACCGCGACGGGTCGGTCGCCTTCGATCAGGCCGCCGCGCTGGCAGAGTTGCGGGTGCGCTGGACCGGGCCGGCCGACGACCCGGACGAGTCCGCCGCCGACTACCGTGCGGACGACGGAGCCGACCCGGCCGTCACCGTCGATGAGGAGTATTCGTGAGCCCGACCGAACCCGACGAGCCCGTCCTCGGGCCGACGGGCCAGCCGCCGGCCGAGGACGACGCCGTCGCGGCTGCCGACCACGCCGAGCCGGGTGCCGAGGGAGAAGCCGACCCCGACGCCGAGGAGCGCGCCGAGGAGCGCGACGAGGAGCGCGACGACCCGGTCGGCGCCCCGGTCGACGTGTCGGCCGATCCGCTGCCGGCCCTCGCCGATCCGGCCGAGCTCGCCGCAGCGGTCGAGGCGGTCCTGTTCGTCGTGGAGGCACCGGTCACGGTCGCGGCGCTGGCCGCCGGCCTGGCTCAGCCGACGGCGGCCGTGGAGGCGGCGCTGGCTGCGCTCCGGCAGTCCTACGACGAGCGCCGGGCAGGCATCGAGGTTCGCGAGGTGGCCGGGGGAGTGCGGGTGTTCACCCGGCCGGGCTACGCGCCGCAGGTCGAACGCTTCCTGCAGGAGGGCCAGCGCAGCAGGCTGACCCAAGCCGCGCTCGAGACGCTCGCGGTGATCGCATACCGGCAACCGGTCACCCGCTCCCGGGTATCGGCCATCCGCGGGGTGAACGTCGACGGGGTCGTCCGCACCCTGACGTCCCGCGGGTTGATCGTCGAGGTGGGGGCCGACCCGCAGACCGGCGGCGGCCTGTTCCGCACGACGGAGCTGTTCCTGGAGAAGATGGGCCTGCAGTCGCTGGCGGAGTTGCCGTCTCTTGCTCCACTGCTCCCTGATCTGGACGGCCTGGAGTATGACGAACTCTAAAGGCGAGGATGAGACTGACTCTGGCGCAAGCGCTGGCGGAGAGCGAGGAGTCCGCCTGCAGAAGGTGCTCGCCGCCGCCGGGATCGGTTCCCGCCGAGCCTGCGAGGAGCTGATCGCAGCGGGCCGGGTGCGGGTGGACGGCGCACCAGTCCTGCACATGGGGCTACGGGTCGACCCGCTGACAGCCGTGATCGAGGTCGACGGCGATCGGATCAACGTGCGTGGCGACCTGGTGTACCTGGCGCTGAACAAGCCGCGTGGCGTGCTCAGCGCGATGTCCGATGACCGCGGCAGGCGAACGGTCGCCGACCTGGTGGCTGACCGGCCGGAGCGGCTGTTCCATGTCGGGCGGCTGGATGCCGACACCGAGGGTCTGCTGTTGCTGACCAACGATGGCGAGTTGGCGCACCGGCTGATGCACCCGGGCTTCGGGGTGTCCAAGACCTACCTGGCTACTGTGCCGGCGCCGGTGCCCAAATCGCTCGCGCGCCGACTGCGCGCGGGCATCGAGCTCGAGGACGGGCCGGTCCGGGTCGACGCGTTCCGGCTGGTACAGGAACAGGGCACGCGGGCGATCGTGGAGGTCGTGCTGCACGAGGGTCGCAACCACATCGTGCGGCGCCTGCTGGCCGAGGTCGGGCACCCGGTCGAGCGGCTGGTGCGCACCGCGATCGGGCCGGTGCAACTCGGCGGGCAGCGAGCCGGCACGACGCGTGAGCTCACCCGCGTGGAGCTGGCCGCCTTGCATCGATTGGTCGACAAAGTTACCTAGCGCGCTATGGCTGAGCCGATGAGTGGATTGATCGCAACAGCGAGTTCCGTCCGCGCTCCGTCCAGGCCGCCGCGCGGGATCAGCGCACATACCCCGATGAGCGCAGGTGCTGATTCATCTACAGCCGCACAAACAAACATCACGTTTCCTGGACTGAACGATGTATTACTTTGCCGACTTGCGATGATTCGACGCAGCGCGGAGCCGGTACGCAGCGCGGAGCCGGTACGTCGAGCCGGGATCCCGGGCGGGCGAACGCAACGCCGAGCGGCAATGACAGACTCCTTCAACAGAGGATCGGCGTGCGGAGGGCTGACGTGGCGGTGCGAGCGGTGCGAGGCGCGATCCAGGTCGACGCGGACGAGCGTGACCAGATCCTGGCCGGTGCCACCGAGTTGGTGAGCGAGGTGCTACGGCGCAACGAGATCGATCCGGCCGACCTGATCAGCATCGTGTTCACCGCCACGCCGGATCTGACGGCCGAGTTCCCGGCCTACGCAGCGCGGATGTTGGGCCTCGTTGACGTGCCGCTGCTATGCACCACCGAGATTGCGGTGCCCGGCGCGCTACCGAGAGTGCTGCGGCTGCTCGCGCATGTCGAGTCGGCCAAGGAGCGCAGTGAGATCCGGCACGTATACCTGCGTGGTGCCGCCGCCCTCCGGACCGACCTGCCCCAATAGGCGCGAGTGAGGCACGCCGGGCGCGGATCGGGACTCGCGGGAATCGCCGGCGCATCAGGACCGTCTGCCGACCTCTCGCGCCTGCGGTGTCGGCGAACGTCCCGCTCTCGTGACGACATCGAGACACGCACCTCGGCCGACGGCTCCTCGCCTGGACGGGCTGAGCCCTGGCTGTCCGTATCCTGACTGGTGGCGCGGACGCGCCGACGTCGCCGGGGGGCGCCCGGGCCGGTGAGGTCCGGACGATGGGGCACGTGTGGGCGAGCTTGCGAGCTCAGCTGAGGAGAGTCAGTGAGTGAGGCCGAACCGAATCCCGTTGCCCTGCCCGACGGCGCATTCACCGGGGTGGTGGCGATGGACGGCCCGTCCGGTACTGGCAAGTCGACGGTCGCGCGCAGACTCGCCGGGCAGCTGGGGGCGCGTTACCTGGACACCGGTGCCATGTACCGCGCGGCCACGCTTGCGGTGTTGCGCGCCGGGATCGACCCGCAGGACACGCTCGCGGTCGTCGAGACCGTCGAGAGGGCCGACATCGCGATCTCGACCGATCCGCGCTCGCCCGGCGTCACCCTGGACGGAGCCGACGTCTCCGGGCCGATCCGATCCTCGGAGGTGACCGCGGCGGTCTCGGCCGTGTCCGCTGTCCCGGCGGTGCGGGTACGCCTGGTGGACCTGCAGCGCGAGCTGATCGGCGACGGCGGCGTGGTGGTGGAGGGGCGTGACATCGGGTCGGTCGTCTGGCCCGGGGCGCGGCCCAAGATCTATCTGACGGCGAGCGCCGAAACCAGGGCCAGGAGGCGGGCCGGCGAACTCGGCGCGGCGAGCGACCTCGCGACGGTGGCGGCCGACATAGCCCGCCGGGACCGGCTGGACAGCTCGCGCGCCGCCAGCCCGTTGGCGCGCGCCGAGGACGCGGTCGAGATCGACACGACCTATCTCGATATCGACCAGGTCGTTCAGCGTCTTGTCGACATAACGATGAACGGTGCGCGGCGATGACCGAAGAGCAGCACCCGGCCGAGGTGCCGACCATCCCGGTCGTCGCCGTCGTCGGCCGGCCCAACGTCGGTAAGTCGACGCTGGTCAACCGGATCCTGGGCCGGCGTGAGGCGGTCGTGCAGGACGTCCCCGGGGTAACCCGGGATCGGGTCGCGTACGACGCGGTCTGGTCCGGACGCCGTTTCACTCTGGTCGACACCGGCGGCTGGGAGCCGGACGCCCGGGGGCTGCAGGCGATGGTGTCGGCCCAGGCCGAGCGGGCGGTCGTCACCGCCGACCTGGTGCTCTTCGTGATCGACGGGCGCACCGGCGCCACCGAGACCGATCTGTCCGTCGCCCGGACCCTGCGCCGATCCGGCCGCCCGGTGATCCTGGCAGTCACCAAGGTGGACGACGAGCGAGGGGAGCCCGACACCGCCGAACTGTGGTCCCTCGGGCTCGGTGAGCCGTACCCGGTGAGTGGGCTGCACGGGCGTGGCAGCGGTGACCTGCTGGACGCCGTCCTCGCCGCGCTGCCTGAGGCACCACCCGACCGTGACGCCGAGTCCGGTCCGCGGCGCGTGGCGTTGATCGGGCGTCCGAACGTCGGCAAGTCGAGCCTGCTCAACCGGCTCACCGGCGAGCAGCGCTCGGTCGTGGACGCGGTCGCCGGAACCACGATCGACCCCGTCGACAGCCTCGTCGAACTCGGCGGTGAGGTGTGGCGCTTCGTCGACACGGCCGGCCTGCGCCGCCGGGTCCGGCAGGCCAGCGGCATGGAGTACTACGCGAGCCTGCGCACCGCTGCGGCGATCGAGGCGGCCGAGGTGGCTGTCGTGCTGCTCGATGCCTCGCAGCCACTGAGTGAGCAGGACCAGCGGGTCATCGCCGAGGTGGTTGACGCCGGCCGCGCACTGGTGATCGCATTCAACAAGTGGGACCTGCTGGACGAGGACCGGCACGACCAACTCGAGCGCGAGATCTCCCGCGAACTGGCACGCGTCGCATGGGCGCCGCGGATCAACGTCTCGGCGAAGACGGGCCGCGCCGTGGAGAAGCTGGCCGCGCAGCTGCGCACCAGCCTGCAGTCCTGGGACCGCCGGATCCCGACCGGACGGCTGAACACCTGGCTGACCGAGGTGGTCGGCCAGACGCCGCCACCGGCGCGTGGCGGCAAGGCGCCGCGCGTGCTGTTCGCGACCCAGGCCGACACCCGGCCGCCGCGGTTCGTGCTGTTCACCACCGGATTCCTCGAGTCCGGCTATCGCCGGTTCATCGAGCGACGGCTGCGTGAGGATTTCCAGTTCACCGGCACACCCATCGAGATCTCCGTACGCGTGCGCGAGAAGCGCGGCGCTGCAAGCAGGTGAGCTCGTCAGCTGCGCTAAGGTTGGCGCGTTGTTCGTAACGACCGGGACGTGGCGCAGCTTGGTAGCGCACTTGACTGGGGGTCAAGGGGTCGCAGGTTCAAATCCTGTCGTCCCGACAGGTCGCACGGCTCGGTACAGGTCGCGTCGGCGACGGTCGGCCGGAGGCAGCCGAACTCAGGCGGAGGCATCGTGACGGCAGGCTCCGGGGCCGGCGCGGTGCGCGATCGGGACCGCATCTGGACGGTCCCCAACGTGCTCAGCGTGCTGCGCCTGCTGGGCGTGCCGCTGTTCCTCTGGCTGCTGCTCGGCCCGCACGCCGACGGCTGGGCGCTGCTCGTGCTGGCAGTGTCCGGGTTCACCGACTGGGCCGACGGCGTCCTGGCCCGCAGGCTCGACCAGCAGAGCGAGCTCGGCGCGCTGCTCGACCCGCTCGCGGACCGGCTGTACATCCTGGCCACCCTGATCGGCCTGGTGCTGCGGCACATCATCCCGTGGTGGCTGGCCGCGCTGATCATCGGCCGCGACGCGGTCCTGGCGGTCGCGCTGGCCGTCCTCAAGCGGCACGGCTGGGGACCGCCTGACGTGCACTACCTGGGCAAGGCGGCCACGTTCTGCCTGCTGTACGCCTTTCCGCTGCTACTGCTCGGCGTGCGGCCGGGAACCCTCGGTGACGTGGCGCAGCCGATCGCCTGGGCGTTCACGCTCTGGGGAACCGGGCTGTATCTGTGGGCCGGAGCGGTGTACTTGCGTCAGATCGTCCAGCTGGTCAGGCAGGATCGCTGATGGCGCGCGACGATCGGCACACCGGCGCCCGGACGACGGCGCAACTGGTCGACCTGGTGCTCAATCCGCGCGACCTCGGCTACGAGCAGGCCGCCGCAAGGCGCGGGCCGGACGCCGCACCGCGCTGGTACGACAGGCCGGCCGTCGCGTTGGGGTGCCTGGTCATCGGCTTCGTTCTCGTCGTCGCGTACGTGCACACGCACCGTGGCGCACCGGACGCGGCCAAGGTGCACCAGAGCCTCGTCGAGCGCGTTCATGCGGCCGAGCGCCAGGATGCCTCGCTGGCGGCCAGCGCGCAGCGGCTCAACGGCCAGCTCAACGCGGCGCGTGGCAGCGCGCTGCCCACGTCCGGCGCGTTGCAGGGACAGCTCGCCCGCAGCCAGCAGATCGCCGGGCAGACCGCGGTCACCGGCCCGGGTCTCAAGGTCACCCTTGCCGAACCGCCCGCGCCGACGCCGACCGCCGACCCCGGGCGCGTCGGCACGGTCCCGATCACCGCCACCAATATCCTCAGCGACCGTGATGTGCGCAGCGTCGTCAACGAGCTGTGGGCCGACGGCGCCGAGGCGATCAGTGTGAACAACGTGCGGCTCACGCCGACGTCGGCCATCCGCTTCGCCGGCCAGGCGGTGCTGATCGACTTCCAGCCGATCACCTCGCCGTACACGGTGCGGGCGATAGGCGAGCCCGATGACCTGGCGACCTCGTTCGCAGCAAGCGAGGTGGCCAGCCGGTACCAGACGCTGGCCGGCGCGCAGGGCATCGGCTTCGGGTTCAGCGAGTCCAGGTCGCTGTCGTTGCCGGCGAACGCCGGTGAGCGGCCGAGCTTCGCCGTACCGCTCACCCCGACGCCGCGGAGCACCCGGTGATCGCCGCGATCGCCCTGGCGATCGGCGTGCTGGTCGGCCTGATCCTGCGGCCCACCGTGCCGACCTGGCTCGAGCCCTACCTGCCGATCGCGGTGGTGGCCGCACTGGATGCCGTGTTCGGCGGTATCCGGGCCCGCCTGGACGGCATCTTCGACGCGAAGGTGTTCGTGGTGTCGTTCGTGTCGAACGTCGTCGTGGCAGCACTGATCGTGTTCCTCGGCGACAAGCTGGGGGTCGGCGGCCAGCTGTCCACCGCGGTGGTCGTGGTTCTCGGTATCCGCATCTTCAGTAACGCCGCGGCGATCCGTCGGCACGTGTTCCGGGCCTGAGCATGAGCGACGATCACCTTACGCAGCCCGGGGCGCCCGCCGACCGCCCGCCACGTGCCCGGCGCGCCGTGCGGCTGCGTGCCGGCGCCTTGATCGGTGTCCTGACCGCGCTGCTCGGCTTCGCCATCGCCGTCCAGGTGCGGGCGAACTCGAGCTCGGACAGCCTGGCCGGCCTGCGCGAGGACGACCTGATCGGCATCCTGGACAACCAGAACGCCCGTGCCGATCGGCTGCGCCAGCAGATCGCCGAGCTGCAACGATCCCTGCGGCAGTTGCAGGACAGCGGCGACCGGTCGGCCGCGGCGCGCGAGCAGGCACAGCAGGAGGCCGACGCCCTGGGCGTGCTGCTCGGCACCCTGCCCGCGACCGGGCCCGGGGTGCTCGTGCGGATCAGCGACCCGGACCGCAAGCTGCGCGCCGAGGATCTGCTCGACGTGGTCGAGGAGTTGCGCGGCGCCGGTGCCGAGGCCATCTCGTTCGGACCGGTGCGGGTGAGCACCGGAACCGCGTTCACCGACGACGCCGGGTCGGTCGCGGTCGACGGCACGCTGCTGAGCGCTCCGTACGAGGTGCTCGCGATCGGGGACGCGAAGACTCTCGACACCGCGCTGAACATCCCCGGTGGCGCGGCGGCGACGCTGCGCGCGGCGGGCGGGGACCTGCAGGTGAGCGAACGCGTCCGGGTGGACATCACCGCCACGCGCGCGCTGCCGACACCCAAATACGCGGTCCCGTCCGGTCACTAGCCGCCGAGGGCTGGGTAGGGTCGCATCGACGCGTCACCACCCACGACGAGGAAGGCACGCCATGCCCGAGGTTCCCGACGATCTGTTGTACACGGCCGAGCACGAATGGGTGCGCGTGAGCGAGGGCAGTGCCGCCGTGCGCGTCGGCATCACCGACTACGCGCAGTCGGCGCTCGGTGACGTGGTGTACGTCTCGCTGCCCGATGTCGGCGCGCAGGTGGGCGCGGGTGCGGCGTTCGGAGAGGTGGAGTCCACCAAGAGCGTCTCGGATCTCTACGCGCCGTTGGCCGGTGTCGTCACCGCCCGCAACGAGCAGTTGCAGCAGACCCCGGAGCTGATCAACTCGGACCCGTACGGTGCCGGGTGGATCGTCGAGCTCGAGCCGTCCGACGCGGCCGACCTCGACGCACTGCTCGACCCGGGTGCGTACGGCACTCTGTCCGGTTGAGCGTGGGTAACCTCGATCTCGACCTTCGATTGACCCTCCGAACTCGCCGGGCCTAGGCTCGGCGAACCGATCGCAACGATGAGAACCTGGAGCGATATCTCCGGTTTCCCCCACCACCCGAGCGAAGGGCGCGAACGCAGTGTTCTGCACCGCATGTGGCACTGAAAACCCCCCCGGCAGCCACTTCTGCGCGAGCTGCGGCGCCGCGCTCCCCGCCACCGTCTCCGGGGCCGACGTGACCAGCACGATCGGTACGACCGGGGCGGTCCCGGACCTCGACACCGAGTTCTCGACCGAGGCGCACCAGGGTGCCGTCGACGCGTTGACCCCTGGGTCGGCGCTGCTCGTGGTCAAGCGGGGCCCCAACGCAGGCAGCCGATTCCTGCTCGATCAGGAGGTCACCACGGCGGGTCGCCACCCGGACAGCGACATCTTCCTCGACGATGTGACCGTGTCGCGCCGTCACGCCGAGTTCCGCCGCGAAGGCAGTGGCTACGCGGTGCACGACGTCGGCTCGCTCAACGGGACGTACGTGAACCGCGAACGCATCGAGGCCACGCCACTGTCGGGAGGTGACGAGGTGCAGATCGGTAAGTTCCGCCTGGTGTACCTGACCGCCGCCGTCCGGGCCGGCGCAGGCGCCGGCGCATGACGTCCGTCGGCGCCGCCTCGCGAGCCCACGGGGGACGGTCCGCGGCCACGTTGACCATCGGAGATGTCCTGACCCAGCTCAAGGGCGAGTTCGGCGACCTCACGATCAGCAAGATCCGGTTCCTGGAGGATCAAGGTCTGGTACACCCCGAGCGGACGCCGTCCGGGTACCGGAAGTACACGACGGGTGACGTCGCGCGGCTCAAATACGTCTTGTCGCAGCAGAAGTACCACTACCTGCCGCTGAAGGTGATCAAGGATCAGCTGGACGCGATCGACCGCGGGCTGGTGCCACCGGGTGGCGCGGCCGCAAGCCCGCGGGCTGCGCATGTCGCGATCGCCAGCATCGAGGACAACGCTCCTACCGCCGAGCACTTCCGGCCGGCGCAGGCGGCGATGCGGCTCACCCGCGAGGAGTTGCTGAACGCGGCCGGGCTGCGTGCGGCGCAGCTGAGCGAGCTCGAGCAGTTCGGGCTGATCGCCGCGCGGCCGGGCGGCCACTACGACGACGACGCGCTGGCCGTCGGCAAGATCGTCGCCGAACTGGCCCACTTCGGTCTCGAGGGGCGGCACCTGCGGGCGTTCCGCACCGCGGCCGAGCGCGAGGTCGGGCTGTTCTCGCAGGTCGTCGGACCGCTGTCGCGGCACAAGAGCAGCGAGGCGCGTGCCAAGGCGGAGGAGACCGTCCGCGAGCTCGCCGCGCTGTCCGTCCGGTTGCACGCGGCCCTCGTCCAGATCGGGCTGCGTGAGGTCGTCGGCGGCAGCTGACCGGCCCGCTCGCGCCGACCGCCTATCGCCACATGGGCGTGTAGCGTCGAAGGCGAGCGCTGTCGAGCAGGAGAGGTCAGGTCGTGCATCCGCTACGCGTCGTCGGGGTCCGCGTCGAGCTGCCCGCGAACCAACCGGTCGTTCTGCTTCGCGAAGAGGACGGGGTCCGCTATCTGCCGATCTGGATCGGCGCGGTGGAGGCGTCGGCGATCGCCTTCCAACAGCAGGGCGTGCACACCGCCCGCCCGCTCACCCACGACCTGATGCGGGACATGATCAAGGCACTCGGCGTGCGCCTGGAAGCCGTGCACATCACCGAGATGCGCGAGGACATCTACTACGCCGAGCTTCGCTTCAGCGGTGGGATCGCGGTCAGCGCGCGGCCCTCGGACGCGATCGCGCTGGCGCTGCGCTGCGAGGTCGAGATCCTCGGTTCGGACGCCGTCCTGGACGTTGCCGGGATCGAGATCCCGGACGAGCAGGAGGACGAGGTGGAGCGGTTCCGCGAGTTCCTGGACAACATCTCGCCGGAGGATTTCGCCGCCGGCGGCTGAGCGGAGCGCGCGAACTCGCGGGCCGACATCGTTCAAGCTTTAGTTGAGGGTTACAGTTGCCCGGCGCGTCGCGTTGACCGGCCCACCGCCGCGGCTCTACCGTCGAGGAGCCGCGAATCACCAGCGTGGCATTCTCGTTCCAGCGCACGCGTGCGCAGCAGCAGGAGGTGGGCAGTGGACGAGGTCCAGCAGCCGGAGCAGGGCACCCTGTTCGCCGACCCGGGAATGCCGACCGGGGACGAGCTGATCGGGTACCGCGGCCCCACCGCGTGCGCCGCCGCGGGCATCACCTACCGGCAGCTGGACTACTGGGCCCGCACCGAACTGGTCGCGCCGACCGTGCGCTCGGCGTCCGGATCCGGGACGCAGCGGCTCTACTCGTTCAAGGACATCCTGGTTCTCAAGGTCGTCAAGCGGCTGCTGGACACCGGCGTCTCGCTGCAGAACATCCGCGTGGCCGTCGAGGCGTTGCGCCAGCGCGGCGTCGACGACCTGGCCGGGATCACGCTGCTCTCGGACGGCTCGTCGGTGTACGAGTGCACCTCGTCCGAGGAAGTCGTCGACCTGCTGCGCGGGGGACAGGGCGTGTTCGGGATCGCGGTCAGCGGTGCGCTGCGCGAACTGCGCGGCTCGCTCGCGCACCTGCAGGGCGAACGCGCGGACGCGGTCGCCGAGCCGGTGGCCGGCCAGTCCGCCGGCGACGAGCTCGCCGCGCGCCGGCAGCGGCGCACCGCATCGGCCTAGGCTCCCTTCGCCGCGCCGGCGCCACCGCGCCGCGCGCCGTTGAGCACAGCGTCGCGGACCCGCCGCCACGACAGCGTGTCGCGGATCCCGTCGCTCACGCTCAGCTGGGCGTGCCAGTGCAGCAACCGGTCGGCTCGATCGACGCGCGCATAGGCTCCGGCGACGTCGCCTGGCCGGCGTGGTCCCTCGCGTACCGGCAGCGGTTCGCCGGTCACCGCCTCGAAGGCGCGTATCAGTTCGCGCACCGTGGTACCCGCCCCGGTCCCGATGTTGACGGCCACGAACCCGTTCCGGCTCGGCACGTCGTCGAAGCGCTCCAGTGCCCGCACGTGCGCACGCGCCACGTCCCAGACATGGACGTAGTCGCGCAGCCCGGTGCCGTCGCGCGTGGGCCAGTCGGTCCCGGCGATGATGAACGGGCCGGCACCGCGCTGCGCCGCGAGCAGGCGCCCGAGCACGGCGCCGGGCTCGCGCGCCTGCTGGCCGGTGCGCAGCTTCGGGTCGGCGCCGATCGGGTTGAAGTAGCGCAGCGCGATCGCGCGCAGCACGCCCGCCGCCGCGGCGTCGGCCAGCACCTGCTCCACCATCACCTTGCTGCGCGCGTAAGGGCTGGCCGGCGCGAGCGGGGACGACTCGCTCACCGCGGGACCGGCGGCCGGTCCGTAGACGGCGGCCGAGGAACTGACCAGGACCCGGCGGCAGCCGTGCCGGGCCACCTGCTCGACCAGCTCGACCGTCTTGGCGACATTGCTGTGGTAGTACTCCAGCGGGTGCGCGACCGACTCCGGGACCACCGCCTGTGCCGCGCAGTGGACCACGGCGGCGATGTCCGGGTGCGCGGCGAAGACCTCTGCGAGCACGGCACCGTCGGCCACGTCCCCGGCGAAGAACTGGCGACCGGAGGTGAACGCGTGGACGCCCGCCGACAGGTCGTCCAGGATGATCGGCGTATGTCCGGCGTCCAGACAGGCTGACGCGACCGAGGCACCGATATACCCGGCGCCTCCCGTGACCAACACCTTCACTCGTGGCCTCGATTCGAACTCGCCGACCTCGCCCGTGTCCAGTACTACCCGCTGGACGGCCAGGCGGATCAGCGCGCGCCGCGAGCACGCCTGGCGCCGGCCGGACTGATACCGTCGACGCTGGCCGTCCATCCCGCGCGGGAGAGTCCGGCTGCCCGTCCGGGCAGCGGCGCCGAAGGGGCAACCTCCCCGGAACCTCTCAGGCAAACGGACCGCGTGGGCAGGCCGCTCTGAAGGGCGATCCCGACAGACGGGGAGACCGGTACCGCTGGTTCCGGTCCTCGTCCGGTCGTCCGTCCAGAAGTCCTGCGGGAGCAACGCACATGAGCCGAGCCAGCACCAGCCAGAACCGCCTCGCCGACCTGGAACAGGCCGGCCCGTTCAGCGCGCGCCACATCGGCACGCTCGATCCGGCGGACCGGCGCCGCATGCTCGACCTGGTCGGCTATGCCTCGATGGACGACCTGCTGGCCGACGCGGTGCCCGCCGCGATCCGCGAGAAGTTGGCGCTTGCCCTGCCACGGGCGGCGAGCGAGGCGGAGGCTGCGGCTGAACTGCGGGCGCTCGCGGCGCGCAACACCGTCGTGACCTCGATGATCGGCCTGGGCTACTACGACACGATCACCCCGGCGGTCATCCGGCGCTGCGTGCTGGAGAACCCGGCCTGGTACACCGCGTACACGCCGTACCAGCCCGAGATCAGCCAGGGACGGCTGGAGGCACTGCTCAACTTCCAGACGGTGATCGAGGATCTCACCGGGCTGGCCGTCGCCGGCGCGTCGGTCCTGGACGAGGGGACCGCCGCCGCCGAGGCGATGACGCTCGCGCACCGGGCCGTGCGGCGCGGCGACACCTTCCTCGTCGATGCCGACGTGCTGCCGCAGACCCTGGACGTGCTGCGCACCCGAGCCACCCCGCTGGGCCTTCAGGTCGTGGTCCACGACCTGTCGCAGCCGCTGCCGGACGGTGCGGGCGAGGTCTTCGGCGTGCTCGCGCAGTACCCCGGTGCATCCGGCGCGGTGCGCGACCTGGCGCCGCTCGTCGCGGCGGCGCACGAGCGGGGGGCGCTCGTGGTGGTGGCCGCGGACCTGCTCGCGCTGACCCTGCTGCGCTCGCCGGGCGAGTTCGGCGCGGACATCGCCGTCGGCACGACCCAGCGGTTCGGTGTGCCGCTCGGCTTCGGCGGCCCGCACGCCGGCTACCTGGCGACGCGCTCGGGCCTGGAGCGGCAGCTGCCCGGCCGGCTGGTCGGCGTCTCGGTCGACGCCGACGGCGCTCCGGCCTACCGGCTCGCGCTGCAGACCAGGGAGCAGCACATCCGCCGCGAAAAGGCGACGTCGAACATCTGCACCGCCCAGGTGCTGCTGGCGGTCATGGCGTCCATGTACGCCGTCTACCACGGCCCGGACGGCCTGCGCGCGATCGCCAGCCGGGTGCGCCGGTTCACGACGATCCTGGCCGCCGGGCTGCGCGAGAGCGGGGTCGAGGTGGCCGACGGGCCGGTGTTCGACACGCTCACCGCGAGGGTGCCCGGCGGTGCCGCGGCCGCCGTCGCCGCCGCGCGCGCGGCCGGGGTCAACCTGCGGCTGGTGGACGCGGACACGGTGGGGATCTCCTGCGACGAGGTGACCCGGCGCGAACACCTGGTCACCGTCTGGGCGGCGTTCGGCGCCTCGCTCGGGCTGCCGGATGTCGAGCGGCTCGATGCCGAGGTGCCGTTGCCGGCCGCGTTGACCCGCCAGAGCGAGTACCTGCAGCACCCGGTGTTCTCGGCGCATCACTCCGAGACCGCGATGCTGCGCTACCTGCGGACGCTCGCGGATCGTGACTACGCGCTGGACCGCGGCATGATCCCGCTCGGCTCGTGCACCATGAAGCTCAACGCGGCGACCGAGATGGAACCGGTCACCAACCCGGGGTTCGCGAACATCCACCCGTTCGCACCGGCCGACCAGTTCGCCGGCTACACCCAGCTGTTCACCGACCTGCAGCACTGGCTGGCCGAGATCACCGGCTACGACGCGATCTCGCTGCAGCCCAACGCCGGCTCACAGGGCGAGTTCGCCGGGCTGCTGGCGATCGGCAACTATCACCGTGCGCGCGGCGACGCGCACCGTGACGTGTGCCTGATCCCGGCGTCCGCACACGGCACCAACGCCGCATCCGCGGTCATGGCCGGGATGCGGGTGGTCGTGGTGAGAACCAGTGAGGGTCCCGCCGCCGGTGAGGGCGCAGCCGGCGGGGGAGGGCAGGGCGAGATCGACCTGGACGACCTGCGTGCCAAGATCGCAGCCAACGCCGACTCGCTGGCCGCGGTGATGGTCACCTACCCGTCGACGCACGGCGTGTTCGAAGAGCACATCGGCGAAGTGTGCGCGCTGGTGCACGAGGCCGGCGGGCAGGTCTACGTCGACGGGGCGAACCTGAACGCGATGGTCGGCCTGGCCCGTCCCGGCAAGTTCGGCGCCGACGTCTCGCACCTGAACCTGCACAAGACGTTCTGCATCCCGCACGGCGGCGGCGGCCCCGGCGTCGGGCCGATCGGGGTGCGCGCGCACCTGATGCCGTACCTGCCGAACCACCCACTCCAGCCCGCGGCCGGTCCCGCCACCGGATCCGGGGCGATCGCCGCGGCGCCGTGGGGGTCGGCGTCGATCCTGCCGATCACCTGGGCCTACATCCGGATGATGGGCGGCGACGGGCTGACCGAGGCGACCGGTGCGGCGATCCTGGCCGCGAACTACGTGGCCCGAAGGCTTGCCGGGCACTACCCGGTCCTCTACAGCGGCGCGCACGGTCTGGTCGCGCACGAGTGCATCCTGGACCTGCGCGAGATCACCAAGCGCACCGGCGTCACGGTCGACGACGTCGCCAAGCGGCTGATCGACTACGGGTTCCATGCACCCACGATGTCCTTCCCGGTGGCCGGCACGTTGATGGTCGAGCCGACCGAGTCCGAGGACCTGCGCGAACTGGACCGCTTCGCGGACGCGATGATCGCGATCGCGGGGGAGATCGAGCAGGTCGCGGCGGGGGACTGGCCGGCCGAGGACAACCCGCTGCGCAACGCGCCGCACACCGCGGCGTCGGTCACCGGCGAGTGGACGCACCCGTACCCCCGCGCGCTCGCGGCCTTCCCGGCCGGTGTCGACCCGAGGTCGAAGTACTGGCCGCCGGTACGCCGGATCGACGGCGCGTTCGGGGACCGGAACCTGGTGTGCGCCTGCCCGCCCGTCGAGGCGTTCGCCCACTAACTGGTAATCGTTACCGGTAAGCTGGGCCCATGGCGACGGCACGGCAGCGCAACACCCGCCAAGGCGGCGCGGTCAAGGACGCGCTCTGCGCGGCGCCCGGGTTCTGCAGCGCACAGGACGTCTACGCGCGGCTGCGCGGGCAGGGCGACGCGGTCGGTCTGTCGACCGTCTACCGGCACCTGCAGGCCCTGGTGGACGACGGTCTGGTCGACATGATCCACACGCCCGAGGGCGAGACCACCTACCGCTACTGCGGCGCGGCCGGTGGGCAGCGGCACCATCACCATCTGGTGTGCCGCGGCTGCGGGCGCACCGAGGAGATCGAGGGACGGGTCGTGGAGCGGTGGGCGGCCTCGGTCGCGGCCGAAGCCGGCTACACCGCGGTCGATCACACGGTCGAACTGTTCGGCCTGTGCGCCGACTGCGCACCGGCCTGACTCGCCGGCTCTCGACGCGCTAGCTCTCGACGCGCTTCTTCAGATCGCGCATCGAGTTCTTCAGCGACTGGTCGCGGATCAGCTTCTTCATCGGCCCGGGGACGAAGAACCCGGTCTCGGTCACGATGTCGATCGCGACCTCTGTGGCGCCGTCCTCCGTCGGGGTGAACTGGTACCGGCCGGTGCACTCCTTGAGGTCCCCGTCGACGTAGTCCCAGCCCATCGCGCCCTCGTCCAGCTGGTAGAAGTAGCGGACGGTGTAGCGGATCTTCTTGATCTTCGCGTCGACGTAGAACTCGACCACGCTGCCCCGGCCCTGCTCGTCGCGCTCCTTCACGGTGCACTCGAGCATGCCGGACTGCCACTCGGTGTAGCGCTCGAAGTCGGTCAGCGTGCTGACGATGTCCGCCTGCGAGGCCTGGACGACGTCCTTGTACACATCGGTGTCCGCACTCACTGCGTAGCCGCCTCTCGTTGCCGGGTCTCAAAAGTAGAACACGTTCCTATGAAGGCGCAACCGGATGGCTGTCAACGCTTCGCGTCATCGCCCGGGCTGTGCTTCAATGCAACTAGAACGTGTTACATATCCGGAGCAGGAGGCGCAGCATAACGATGGCCAGCGTTCCCAACCTTCCCGACGGCTTCGACGTGAACGACCCGAACCTGTACGTGCAGCGCATCCCGCTCGAGGAGTTCGCCGAGCTGCGCCGTACCGCGCCGATCTGGTGGCAGGCCCAGCCCAAGCACCGCGACGGGTTCGACGACGACGGACACTGGGTGGTCACCCGGCACGCCGACGTGAAGGAGGTCTCGCGCGACAGCGAGACGTACTCCTCGTACGAGAACACCGCCATCGTGCGCTTCTCGCCGGAGATCACCCGTGAACAGATCGAGATGCAGCGGGTGATCCTGCTCAACATGGATGCGCCGCAGCACACCCGGATGCGCGCGATCGTGTCCAAGGGCTTCACGCCGCGCGCGGTGAACGCGTTGCGTCCCGCGCTCGCCGAGCGGGCCCGGCAGATCGTCACCGACGCTGCGTTGTTGGGCGCCGGTGATTTCGTGCGGGACGTGGCGTGCGAACTGCCGCTACAGGCGATTGCCGAACTGCTCGGCGTGCCTCAGGAAGACCGCGGCAAGATCTTCCAGTGGTCGAACCAGATGATCAGCTATGACGATCCCGAGGTCGAGGGCGACGGTGAGCAGGCCTCCTTCGAACTGCTCAGCTACTTCATGCAGGTGGCCGAGGAGCGCAAGGAGTGCCCGCGCGAGGACATCGTCACCAAGCTGGTCACTGCCGATATCGACGGCAACGAACTGACATCGGACGAGTTCGGTTTCTTCACGCTCGTCCTGGCGGTCGCGGGCAACGAGACGACCCGCAACGCGATCACCCACGGGATCATGGCGTTCATGGCGCACCCCGAGCAGTGGGAGCTGTACAAGCGCGAACGGCCCGAGTCGGCGGCCGACGAGATCGTGCGCTGGGCGACGCCGGTCGTGTCCTTCCAGCGGACCGCGACGAAGGACACCGGGCTGGGCGGGCAGGCGATCAACAAGGGCGACCGGGTCGGCATGTACTACGCCGCCGCGAACTTCGACGAGGCGGTGTTCGAGAACCCGTACACCTTCGACATCATGCGCGACCCGAACCCGCACCTGGGCTTCGGCGGGACCGGCGCGCATTACTGCATCGGCGCGAACCTCGCGCGGATGGAGATCAACCTGATGTTCAACGCGATCGCCGACCATCTGCCCGACCTGCAACTGGCCGGCGAACCGGCCCGGCTCAAGTCGGCGTGGCTCAACGGCATCAAGGCGTTGCCGGCGCAGTACAAGTGCCCGGTGCCGCACTGAGCCGCACGCTCGGCTGAGCGGAACGGCTGCACCTGCCGGACCGCGGTGTGCCTCCCAACTCGCACCTGAGCGCCACGTTCTCGGCGACGCTGGCCCCGTACCTGGTCCCGCACCCGGTCCGGGCGATGACCTCGAGCTGACTCAGCTCGGCCGGGCGGTGGCCATCGCCCGATCCCAGTCCCAGATCGCGCGCAGCGACACCAGCTTGCCGGTGTCGTCGACGCGGTAGACGAACACGCCCTCGGTGTCGATCCGGTACCCGTTCAGCGTGGTGCGGATGACGCCGACGTTCGCGCACTCGTTCCCGGCGGCGAACGAGTCGGTGATCTCGAAGACGAACCGGTCGACGGTGCCGATCGTCTTGTCCCAGAAGGCCGATCGCCCGTCGCGACCGTGGTGCCCGGCCCCGTCCGGGTCGAACACGGAAACGCCGACCGGGTCCTCGATCCAGCCGTCGTCGGCGAACAAGGCGAGCCAAGCATGCTTGTCCTTGCGGCACACCGCATCGTACGAGCGCAGCGCGGCATCGCGGGCCGGGTGCGCCGCCGTGGTCGGCGCGCGCCAGTCGACGACGGACTCGCTCATGGCGCGCCGTCCAGCTTGGTGATGACGTCGTCGGCGAAGCGCCGGATGCCGTCCTTCTTCGCCTGCAGGTCACCGTCGACCGCTGTGCCGTAGAACACCCAGGGCATGACGATCGCGTCGGTGACGCCGGCGTCGCGCTGCTGCCGGTAGCCGTCCAGTCCGAACCGGTCGATGCACACCGCCTGGATCTCGAACGGGACGTCGGCCCGCCCCGCGTCGTCGAGCAGTTCGGCGAGCCGGGAGCGGATCGCGACGAGATCGTCCAGCTTGATCATCGCCGAGGTCCAGCCGTCGCCGACGCGTGCGGCACGCCTGAGCGCTACGTCGCTGTGGCCACCGACGTAGATCGGGATGCGTTCGGCCGGCGCGGGCGACATCTGCAGCTTGTCGAAGTCGAAGAACCGTCCGTGATACTCGACCATTCCGCCGCCGAGTACGAGGTTGATGACCTCGATCATCTCGTCCGCCCGCCGACCTCGGCCGGCGTACGGCGCGCCGCACCACTCGGTCTCCTCGGGCGACCAGCCGATACCCAGCCCGAGCCCGAACCGGTCCTGCGTCAGCGCCGCGACGGTGAGAAGTTGCCGCGCGAGCAGCAGCGGGTTGCGCGAGGCGAGCTTGAGCACCTGGGTGTAGAAGCGGATCGTCGAGGTCGCGGTTCCTATCGCGGCTGCCGCGATCAGCGGGTCGGGCCAGGGCGTGTCGCCGGTCCAGAAGCGGCTGCCGTCCGGCGTGTACGGATACTTCTCCGCCGCCGTCTGCATGTAGAACAGCGAGTCCGGCAGCGCGACGGAGGCGAAGCCGCACTGTTCGGCCGTCTGCGCCAGTTCGACGAGTTGCTCGAGCGGGCTCATCGCGACCGCCATGGAGAACTTCATCCCGGGCGCTCCGATCCGACCACCCACATGGAGAAGAACTGCGAGCCGCCGCCATAGGCGTGACCGAGCGCGGTGCGCGCACCCTCGACCTGGTGGTCGTCGGCGCGGCCCATCACCTGCCTGGCCGCCTCGAGGAAGCGCAGCATCCCGGACGCGCCGATCGGGTTGCTGCTGAGCACGCCGCCGGACGCGTTCACCGGCAGCGTCCCGCCGAGCTCGGTCGCGCCGGACTCGGTCAGCCTCCAGCCCTCGCCCTCGGCGGCGAAGCCCAGGTTCTCCAACCACATCGGCTCGAACCACGAGAACGGGACGTAGATCTCGGCGGCATCGACCTGCGCCAGTGGATCGGTGATGCCGGCCTGCCTCCACAGCGCGGCGGCCGCGTCGCGGCCGGCCTGCGGGTTGACCTGGTCGCGGCCGGCGAACGTGGTCGGCTCGCTGCGCATCGCGGTCGCGTGGATCCAGGCGGGGCGCTCGACGGCGGCAGCGGCGCGCTCGCTGCCGATGACGATCGCCGCCGCGCCGTCGGAGGACGGGCAGGTCTCGTCGTAGCGGATCGGGTCCCACAGCATCTGGGACGCCTGCACCTGCTCGAGGGTGATGTCCGGCTGGTGCAGGTGTGCGTACGGGTTCCGCGCACCGTTGCGCCGGTCCTTCACCGCGACCATCGAGCCGACGTGCTCCGGCGCGCCCGAGCGGCGGATGTAGGAGCGCACGTGCGGGGCGAAGTACCCGCCCGCGCCCGCGCCGACCGGCATGGTGAACGGCACCGGGATCGACAGCGCCCACATCGCATTGGACTCGGACTGCTTCTCCCACGCGACGGCCAGCACCCGCTCGTGCACCCCGGCCTGCACCAGGCCGGACGCGACGATGGCGGTTGCCCCGCCGACCGAGCCCGCAGTGTGCACGCGCAGCAGCGGCTTGCCGACCGCGCCGAGCGCGTCCGCGAGGAACAGCTCGGGCATCATCACACCCTCGAACAGGTCGGGTGCCTTGCCGATCACGACCGCGTCGATCTCGTCCCAGCCGACCTTCGCGTCGAGCATCGCGCGGTCGATAGCCTCGCGGCACAGGCCGGCCATCGAGACGTCCTGCCGCTTCGCCCTGTGGTGCGTCTGGCCGGTCCCGAGGACGGCCGCCCGGTACCTCATCGGCCGGCCTCCATCACGCAGACCAGGTTCTGTTGCAGCGCCGGGCCGCTGGTGGCGTGGCCCAGTGTGCGTCCGGCCGAGCCGTCCAGGATCCGGGCTGCCGCCTCGCCGATGCGGGTGAGGCCGCCGGCGAACATCGGGTTGCCGGCCAGGGCCCCGCCGGACGGGTTGACCTCCACGCCGTCGGGCAGCGCCAGGGCACGGCGAAGGATCAGCTCCTGGTGGCTGAACGGCGCGTGCAGTTCGGCCACCTCGATTCCGGTGCCACTCGCGGCGCCGGCCGAGGCCGCGGCCGCCTGGGTCGACGGCGACGAGGTGAGCTCGCGCGAGCCCAGGTGCGCGGACTCGATGCGGTGCGCGAAGCCGGTGATCAACGCCGGTCGTCCGGTCAGTTCGCGGGCCCGGTCGGCGCCGGCCAGCACGATCGCCGCGGCGCCGTCGGTGACCGGCGCGCAGTCGTGTCTGCGCAGCGGGTCGGCGAGGTACGGCTGGGCGAGCAACTCGTCGGCGTCCTTGCTGCCGCGCAGTTGCGCCTTCGGGTTCGTCTCGGCCGCGCGCCTGCACCGCACCGCCACCTCGGCCATCTCACGCTCGGACCACAGCCCGGCGTCGATGCCCAGGCGCGCCTGCAGCCCGGCGATGCTGAGCGTGTCCGGCCACAGCGGGCCGACCGTGTACGGGTCCAGTTGCAGCGCGAGCGTGCGCCGCAGGTTGCCGGCCGAGGACTTGCCGAAGCCGTACACCAGCGCGGTGTCGGCCTCGCCCATGCGGATCTTCAGCCACGCCTCGTACAGCGCCCAGGCGGCGTCGGCCTCCACGTGCGACTCGGCCACCGGCGGGAAGGTGCCGACCGCGTCGAGCGCCGAGATGAACGAGAAGGCCCGGCCGGACAGGTAGTCCGAGGAGCCCGAGCACCAGAACCCGATGTCCCGGTTGGTCAGCCCCGTTTCGGCGTAGAGCTGCTCGAACACCGGTACCAACTGCTCGACGCCGTTCGTGGTGCCGCTGCTGTGCCGTTCCTGGGGCGCCTGGGCGAAGGCGACGATCGCTACCTCTGCGCCTGTCACAGGTGCTCCCGGTAGGTCTCGTAGGGGGCGTCCGGCTCGCCGGTGGGTCGGAAGTACTCGATGTTCTGCAAGGTCGGTCCCCACTCCTCGCGCGGGCGCCAGGCCGCCTCGACCCGCAAGCCCATCCGGACCTCGCCGGCCTCACAGCCCAGGATCAGGTGCAGGAACGGGATGTCCGCGCCGTCCAGCAGGACGTACGCCGCCACGTACGGCGGGCTGATCCTCTGCCCGAGGAACGGCACGTTCACGATGCAGAAGGTGGTGACCACGCCGCGATCGGGCAGTTCCACGAGTTCGCCCGGTGGCACGCCGTCGGTGGGGCAGGCGCTGCGGGGCGGGATGTACACCTTGCGGCACACCGGACAGCGCTGGCCGACGAGGCGTCCCTGCTCCAGGGCCTGCAGGTACACCGTCTCCTCGATCGACGCACTGTGCTCGATGCTCAGCCGTACCGGCGTCGTGATCATCGTGACGTCCGGGTGCGTCTCGGTCGCGGGCTGTTCGACGCGCGGCCGGTCGGCCGGTTCGAAGCACGCGATGTCGTGGATGGAACCGGACGGGACGGCCGCCCAGCGTGCCCGCACTCGCAGACCGGTGCGCAACTCGGCGGGGGAGGCGACGTCGAGCGCATGCAGCATCGGCGTGTCCGCCCCGTCGAGGCGGATCAGCGCGAACGCGAACGGCCGGTCGAACGGCTGCCCCGGCAGCGGATCGGCCACCCAGGTCCAGCTGACGACCTCGCCCGCGTCGGCTACCGGCACCAGTTCGGTGAGCGGTGCCGCCGTGATCGGGTCGTATTCGGCGGGGGGCACCAGCACCCGGCCGTCCGACCCTCGCGTGCCGACGATGCGGCGGTGCGCCAGCGCGGTCATGAACGAGCCGAGCGTGGAACCCAGTGACCGGGTGTAGTCGAAGCTCAGCTCGATGGGGGCCACCAACGGTTCCACAGAGCTCACCACCGCAGTGAAACACGTTCTTGAAATTCCGACAAGACGGCTGCCGGTTCGTAGCGGGTACCGGTGAGAACCATGGGATCGCGCCATGCATCGTGGTGTTGTGAGAGAACTAGTACACGTTCTAGATTGAAGCTCTGTTACAGACGAGGAGAGCGCCGTGCCCGAGATCGGACTGTGGAACATCGCGCGCGAGGAACCCGACCGCGTGGCGCTGGTGGATCCCGACGAGCGCACCATCGGTTATGCCGAGCTCGCGGGCGCGGCCGACCGCTACGGAGCCGGTCTGCAGCAGCTCGGCCTGCGCCCCGGCGACTGCCTCGTGGTCATGTTGCCGAACGGCGCCGAACTCGTCGAGCTGTTCTTCGCCGCGATCGAGTGCGGCCTCTACATCGTCCCGATCAACTGGCACCTGACCGGACCCGAGGTCGCCTACATCGTGCAGGACAGCGAGGCCAAGGCGTTCGTCGGCCACGCCCTGTTCGCGGACGCCGCCCGCGTCGCCGCCGCCGAGCTGCCCGCGCGGAGCCGGTTCGCGGTCGGCGAGATCGACGGCTTCCGCCCGCTGGCCGAGCTCGCCGTCGACGGCGTCCCCACCGAACGCACCCAGGGCGCGCCGATGGTCTACACGTCCGGGACGACCGGCCGGCCGAAGGGGGTGAAGCGGCCGCTTCCCGGAACCGATCCGTACGACGTCCCGCTCGCCTCGCGCGGTTTCTTCGCCGGATTCGGCATCGCGGCGTTCGATGACAACGTGCACCTGTGCGGCTCGCCGCTGTATCACACCGCCGTGCTCAACTTCGTCACCATCTCCGTGCAACTCGGACACACCGTCGTGCTGATGGGCCGGTTCGACGCCGAGCAGATGCTGCGCCTGATCGACAGGTACCGGGTCACGCACAGCCACATGGTTCCGACGCAGTTCACCCGGCTGCTCGCGCTACCCGAAGCGGTGCGCGCCAAGTACGACGTGACCTCCCTGCGCACGATGATCCACGGCGCCGCCCCGTGCCCGAACGAGGTGAAGCACGCGATGCTCGACTGGTGGGGGCCGGTGGTCGTCGAGTACTACGCCGCAACCGAGGGTGGTGGCGCGACCATCTTCGCCGACGAGTGGTTGCGCAAGCCCGGGTCGGTCGGCAAGGCCTGGTCCTACTCGGTGATCAAGATCCTGGACGAGTCCGGCGCGGAACTGGCCCCGAACCAGCCCGGGCTGGTGTACCTGCAGATGGGCGGCTCGAGCTTCGCGTACCACAACAGCGAGGAGAAGACCCGCGAGTCACGGGTGGGGGAGCTGTTCACGGTCGGCGACATCGGCTACCTGGACGAGGACGGCTACCTGTTCCTCTGCGACCGCAAGAGCGACATGATCATCTCCGGCGGGGTGAACATCTACCCGGCCGAGATCGAGGGCGAGCTGGTGATGCACCCCGCGGTCGCCGACGTGGCCGTCTTCGGCGTTCCGGACGAGGAGTGGGGTGAGGCGATCAAGGCGGTCGTGCAGCCCGCCGAGGGAGCCGTCCCGTCCGACGAGCTGACCGGGCAGATCATGGCGTTCGCGGCCGAGCGGCTGGCCAGGTACAAGCTGCCCAAGATCGTCGAGTACGCCGACGAACTGCCCCGCGACGACAACGGCAAGCTGTACAAGCGCAAGCTGCGCGATGCCAGCTGGTCCGGGCGCGCGAGGGCCATCTGACACGGACGAACGCCGCGCCGCGCGATCTGGCATCGTGAGGGCGTGTTCAGCTCACCGGACGATGTCGCAGCACAGCTGGGCGCGGTCGGCTACCTCGCCGACACCGCCACCGCGACCACCGTGTTCCTCGCCGCCGCCCTGGAACGCCCCGTCCTCGTCGAGGGGCCGGCCGGGGTCGGCAAGACCGAGCTGGCCAAGGCCGTCGCGCAGGCCAGCGGTGCCGAGCTGATCCGGCTGCAGTGCTACGAGGGCCTGGACGAGGCGCGCGCGTTGTACGAGTGGAACTACCGCAAGCAGTTGCTCCGCATCCAGGCCAGCGCGGCCGACGCGGGCGCCGACGGCGTGAGCTGGGAGCGGACCCACGAGGACATCTTCACCGAGGAGTTCCTGCTCACCCGCCCGCTCCTGTCGGCGATCCGCCGCGACGGGCCCACCGTGCTGCTCATCGACGAGGCCGACAAGACCGACATCGAGGTCGAGGCCCTGCTGCTCGAAGTGCTGTCGGACTTCCAGGTGACGATCCCGGAGCTGGGCACGGTGGCGGCCACGCGGCGTCCGTTCGTGGTCGTGACGTCCAACGCCACCCGGGAGCTGTCCGAGGCGCTCAAGCGGCGCTGCCTGTACCTGCACATCGGCTACCCGACGCCGCGGCGCGAGCGGGACATCGTCCTTGCCAGAGTGCCCGGAATCGCGGCACAACTCGCCGAGCAGCTCGTGCGCACCGCGGCCGCACTGCGCGGGCTGGAGCTGAAGAAGGCGCCGTCGGTCGCAGAGTCGATCGACTGGGCACGCACCCTGATCGCGCTCGGTGCGGACGACCTGGACGACGCGATGACCGCGCGCACCCTTGGCGTGGTGCTCAAGCACGTCAGCGACCACGAGCGCGCGGTGAAGGAACTCGGGCTGCCCGCGCTGCCGGACTGATGGGCCTGATCGAGCACCACACCACGTTCCTGGCCGCACTGCGCGAGGCGGGCCTGGCGGTGTCGGTCGCCGAGGGGCTGGACGCGGTCACCGCCGTGCGCGCGGTCTCGCTCGCCGAGCGCGAGCAGGTGCGTGCCGCGTACGCCGCGACTGTCGTCAAACGCGAGGTCCACCGGCCGGTCTTCGACACCATCTTTGACGCGTACTTCCCCGCCCTGCGCGGGTTGGGGGAGGCGGTGCGCCGCAGTGACGGCAGCTCGGCCGAGCCGGAGCCGGTACGCGCCGTGCCCGCCCCGTGGCAGGTCGACGACCCGGTCCGGTTGCGGCTTCGCGAGGAGCTGCGCGACTACCTCGCCAGCGGTGACGAGCGGCTCGCGGCAAGCATCGCGCGGGACGCGGTGAGCGCGTTCGGCGCGATGGCCGGACCGGTGGCCGGGCAGCCGTCGTGGTCGCGGCTGTCGGTGCTGAGCCGGCTCTCGCCGCAGACGCTGCTCGCCGGGCTGCTGGCGCAACTGCTCGGCGGTCGTCCGGACGAGGAGTTCTCCGGGCGAGTGGTGCGCTCGATGATCGATGCGCGCATGCAGCGCTTCGAGCACCTGGTCGACGCCGACGTGCGGCGCCGGATCGCCGAGCAGCGCGGGCCGGATCACGTGGCGCGCTCGGCACGTCCGAGCATTGATCGGGTGTCCTTCGGTAGCGCCACCGCGGCGGAACTCGCGGCCTTGCGCCGGGAGGTGGCGCCGCTGGCCCGCCGGCTCGCGGCGCGGCTCGCGGTCGAGCAGCGCGCCGGCCGTCGCGGGCAACTGGACTTCCGGCGCACCATCCGCGGTTCGCTGTCGACCGGGGGCGTGCCGCTGACCACCGTGCACCGTCCCCGGCGGCCGGCCAAGGCGGACCTGGTGATCCTGGTGGACGTGAGCGAGTCGGTCCTCGCGTCGGCACGGTTCACGCTGATGCTGGTGCACGCGCTGCGCGAGCAGTTCTCCCGCGTGCGCACGTTCGCCTTCGTGGACGAGGTCGACGAGGTCACCCGCTACTTCGCGCCCGGCACCGACGTCACCGACGCGGTCGCGCGGCTGACCGAGCAGGCCCGGGTGACGTGGCTGCTCGGCCGCTCCGACTACGGCCGCGCGCTGCACCGGTTCGAGCAGAACTACGCCGACGCCGTCGGGCACCGCACCTCGTTGCTGATCCTCGGCGATGCACGGTCCAACTACGGCGACCTGGCCCTGCCGGTACTCACCCGCCTGGCGGACCGCGCCCACGCGGCGCACTGGCTGAACCCCGAGCGGCGCACCGCCTGGGACACCGGCGACTCCGCGGCCTCGCGTTACGACGCGGTGGTGCCGATGGTCGAGTGCCGCAACCTCGCCCAGCTCGCGGACTTCGTCAAGGACCTGCGGCTGTAAACCCTTGCCGAGTGGCGAGTCAACCCGCCGAGTGGCGACATTTTGGCCGCCACTCGGCACCCCAGGTCGCCACTCGCGGGGGCAGTTCAGCGGCCCTTGAACTGGGGCGTGCGCTTCTCGGCGAACGCGCGTGGCCCCTCCCGCGCGTCCTCGCTGCCGAACACGGCCATGCCGATCTTCGCTTCGAGCGTGAACGCGTCGTTCTCCGGTAGCGCCTCGGTCTCGCGGATCGTGCGCAGGATCGCCTGCACCGCGATCGGCCCGTTCGCTGCGATCAGTCCCGCCAGCTCCAGCGCCAGCTCCAGCGCCGTCCCGTCCGGCACGACATGACCGATCAGGCCGATCTGCTTCGCCTCGGCAGCCCGGATGTGCCGGCCGGTCAGCAGCAGGTCGGCGGCGACGGTGTACGGGATCTGGCGCACGAGCCGCACCGCCGAACCGCCCATCGGGAACAGCCCCCAGCGTGGCTCGCTCACGCCGAAGCGCGCGCCCTCGCCGGCCACCCGGATGTCGGTCGCCTGCAAGATCTCGGTGCCGCCGGCGATCGCGGCGCCCTCGACGGCGGCGATGAGCGGCTTGCTCAGCCGCCGGCCCTTGAGCAGCGACTCGATCCGCGACAGGTCGAGTCCGACGCTGTCACCGGGGTGCGCGGCGGTCATCGCCTTGAGGTCCGCGCCGGCGCAGAACGAGCCGCCCGCGCCGGTGAGGACAGCGGCGCGCAGCTGCGGGTCGGCGTCGACCTCGTCCCACGCCTGCGCCATCCGGGCGAGCATCGGGCCGGACAGCGCGTTCTTGACCTCGGGCCGGTTCATCGTGACCACCAGGACATGGCCGCGGCGTTCGACCAGACAGTGCTGGTCCTCGGGGGTGACTGTCGGCATCGGCGGCGACCTCCTGCGGCATCGGGGCTTGCACCGAACGATAACAGGTTCTAGTTTTTCCACCATGGCGTACAACATCGCGGACCTGTTCGAGCACGCGGTCGACCTGTTCCCGGAACGGCTGGCGGTCGCGTGCGGTGACGGCGAGCGGACGTACGCGGAGCTGGACCAGCGGGCGAACCGGCTCGCGCACCACCTGGCCGCGCACGGCGTGGTGGCCGGTTCGCACGTGGGCATGTGCATGCGGAACCGGATCGAGGCCGTCGAGACGATGCTCGCGGTGTACAAGCTGCGCGCCGTGCTGATCAACATCAACTTCCGGTACACGGCGAGCGAGGTCCGCTACGTGCTGGACAACGCCGACGTGGTCGCCGTCCTGCACGAGCGGCAGTTCGCGCCGCAGGTCGACGTGGCCGTCGCCGGGACCCAGGTCGGCCACGTGGTCGCGGTCGCCGACGAATCGGACGCCCCTGCCGCCGGATGCGACTACGAGACGGCGCTCGCCGAGGGCGGCGCCGAACGGGACTTCTGCGAGCGCAGTGGCGATGACCTGTACATCCTCTACACCGGCGGAACCACCGGCATGCCCAAGGGCGTCATGTGGCGGCACGAGGACGTCTGGCGCACGCTCGGCGGAGGCATCAACTTCGTCACCGGCGAGGCGCTGGACAGCGAATGGGCGCAGGCCGAGTCCGGCAACCTGACCGGCGGGCTGCGCCGCATCTGCCTGGCCCCGCTCATCCACGGCAACGCTCAGTGGGCGGCGCTGATGGCGCTGTTCGCGGGCGACACCGTGATCCTGCTGCCGCAGTTCGACGCAGCCGAGGTGTGGGCGACGGTGGAACGGCGCCAGGCAAACCTGATCGTCCTGATCGGCGACGCCATGGCGCGGCCGATGATCGAGGCGTTCACGGCGGGACGTTACGACGTGTCCAGCCTGTTCGCCGTCAGCAGCAGCGCTGCGCTGTTCTCGCAGAGCGTCAAGAGCCAGTACCTCGAGGCACTGCCGAACGTCGTCATCACCGACGCGATCGGCTCGTCCGAAACCGGCTTCATGGGGCTCGGCCTGATCACCAAGGACAGCGAGCAGGGCGGGGGAGGCCCGCGGGTGAGCGCCGGCCGCGACACCATCGTGATCGGACTGGACGGCAAGCCGTTGCCGCCCGGGTCGGACGAGATCGGCCGGCTCGCCCGCGGCGGCCACATCCCGCTCGGCTACTACAAGGACCCGGCCAAGACAGCCGAGTTGTTCATCGAGGTCGACGGCACGCGCTACTCGGTGCCGGGCGACTTCGCCCGGCACGAGGCCGACGGCTCGATCACCCTGCTGGGCCGCGGCAACACCTGCGTGAACACCGGCGGCGAGAAGGTCTTCCCGGAGGAGGTGGAGGCAACCCTGATGGCCCACCCGGACGTCTTCGACGTGCTCGTGGTCGGGGTGCCGGACGAGCGCCTGGGCCAGCGCGTCGCGGCGGTGATCGAACCGAGACCCGGCACCGCACCGAGCGCCGAGGAGCTGATCACCCATGCGCGCAAGGAGATCGCGGGCTACAAGGTGCCGCGCAGCATCTGGCTCGTGGACCGCGTGCACCGGCTGGCGACCGGCAAGGCCGACTACCGCTGGGCGGCCGAGTACGCCACGGCGCACCCGGAGGAGGACGCATGCGCACAGCCGTCTGCGACCAGCTAGGCATCCAGTACCCGATCTTCGGGTTCACCCCGTCCGAGCACGTCGCGGCAGCGATCAGCCGAGTCGGCGGCCTCGGCGTGCTGGGCTGCGTGCGCTTCAACGATGCCTCGGAGCTGGACGCGGCGCTGGACTATCTCGACGCGAACACCGAGGGTAGGCCGTACGGCGTGGACATCGTGATGCCGGCGAAGGTGCCCGACGAGGGCACCGCCGTCGACCTGTCGGCGCTGATCCCGCAGACGCATCGCGACTTCGTCCAGCAGACACTGCACAAGCTGGGGGTTCCGCCGCTGCCCGCCGACGGCGATCCCGGCCGTGAGGGTGTACTCGGCTGGCTGCACTCGGTCGCGCGCTCACACGTCGACGTGGCCCTCAAGCACCCGATCAAACTGATCGCGAACGCGCTCGGGTCGCCGCCCGAGGACGTCATCGACCTCGCGCACGCTGCCGGGGTGCCGGTGGCCGCGCTCGCCGGGAAGGCCGAGCACGCCCTGCGGCACGTGGAGAACGGGGTCGACGTCATCGTCGCCCAGGGGACCGAGGCCGGCGGGCACACCGGCGAGATCTCGACGATCGTGCTCACCCCGGAGATCGTCGACGCGGTGGGCGAGCGCGCGCACGTGCTCGCCGCCGGCGGCATCGGTTCCGGCCGGCAGATCGCGGCCGCCCTGTCACTCGGCGCGGCCGGGGTGTGGATGGGCTCGTACTGGCTGACCACGTCGGAGTACCAGCTCGCCGGCCCGGCCGACGCGGTCAAGCAGGCGCTGGTCGCGGCCCATTCGGACCAGACCGTTCGCTCGCGGGTGTACAGCGGCAAGCCGGCGCGACTGTTGCGGACGAGGTGGACCGACGCATGGGACGAGCCGGGCGCGCCGGCGCCACTGCCGATGCCGCTGCAGAACCTGCTGGTGAACGAGGCGCACCAGCGGATCATGGCCTCGGGCGACCCGGAGGTGGTCGCGATGCCGGTCGGGCAGATCGTGGGCCGGATGAACGCGGTCCGTCCGGTCGCCGAGCTGGTCGCCGAACTGGTGGCCGAGTTCGACGAGACCCTCGCGCGGCTGGACAAGCTCAGATGAGCTGACCCACGGGTCTAGCGTGGGCGGCGTGATCAGCACGTGCGATCCCGCGCTGGTGAGCGGCGAGTGGTCGATAGACCGGGACCTCGCCGATCTGCGCGCCGGCCGGACCGGGCGGTTCGTCGGCACGCTCCATGTGGACGCCGACGGCGCCGGGTACTCCTGGCGCGAGCAGGGCGAGCTGACCTGGGGCGAGTACACCGGGACGGCCGGGCGGCTGCTGCGGTTGGCCAGGCACGAGGGCCAGTGGTGGATGTGCTTCGCCGATGGCGGGCTGTTCCACCCGTGGCGGCCGGGCGCCGAGGTCGTCCATCCGTGCGCTGCGGATCTCTACCGTGGGACGGTCGTGATCGAGGGACCCGACCCGGCTCGCTTCGAGATCACCTGGGACGTCACCGGGCCGGCCAAGCGCCAGCGCATCGTCAGCCGGATGCGCCGTTCAGGCCGGTGAGTCGGCCAGCAGGCGACCCAGCCGCCGCAGCTGCTCGGTGGCCCCGCCGAGGGCGAACTCGTTGCGCTTGGCCGCGACGAAGTAGCGGTGCAGCGGGGCATCGGTATCGATTCCCGTGCCACCGTGCACGTGCACCGCGGTGTGCGCCACCCGGTGCCCGGCATCTGCCGCCCAGAACTTCGCGGTCGCGATCGGGCCGGATCCGGGCAGCGCGTTCGCGATGCGCCACGCGGCCTCCCACATCGTGAGCCGTACACCCTGGACGTCGATGTACGCGTCGGCCAGCCGCTGCGCCACCGCCTGGAAGCTGCCGATCGGCCGGCCGAACTGCTCGCGCTCGCGGGCGTAGGCCGCGGTCAGTTCCAGCGCCCGCTCCAGCACGCCGAGTTGCAGGGCGCAGTACCCGACCGTCATCCGCGCGTGCAGCCAGTGCACGACGTCCGCGCCCGGGACCAACCGGTCGACCGGCAGCCGCACGTCGCGTAGGTCCAGTGCTCCCTCCTGGTCGCCGTCCACGATCTGCTGCCCTTCGATCGCCACGCCCGCGTCGCCGGGGAGGACGAGGAACAGCTGAACGCCCTCGGCGGTGCGCGCCGGCACCAGGAACCCTGCGGCCACGCCGGCGAACGGCACCACCGCCTTCGCACCGCTGATCCGCCAGCCGGCGCCGTCGCGTTCGGCCCGGGTCGTCGGATCCTCCGGGAAGTCGACGAGGTCCTCGGTCAGCGCCACGGTGAGAACCAGTTCGCCCGCCGCGGCCGGCGCCGCCCATCGGGCCCGTTGCTCGTCGGTTCCGAAGTAGCTGAGCGCGGCTGCGCCCATCGTGTTCACCAGGTAGGGGACCGGGGCGACGGCGCGGCCGAGTTCGACCAACACGCCACACTGTTCCAGCAAGTCCAGACCACCCCCGCCCACCGTGTCCGGCAGCGCGGCGGCCAGCACCCCGGCGTCGGCGAGCGCGGACCACAGTTCGCGATCGAAGTGCACCGGCTGTTCCTCGACCTGCTTGAGGCGCGCCTGGCTCACGTGGTCGGTCGCGATTCGCCGGACCAGCGCCGCGAGCTCGTCCTGCTCCTGGGAGAAGGTGAAGTCCATGCCCGCTCCTCAGCGCCCGCTCGCCGGCAGGTGCAGCCCCGCGCCTGCGATGATGTCGCGCTGCACCTCGTTGGTGCCGCCGCCGAACGTCAGGATGAGTGACGAGCGGGCCATCCGCTCGACACGACCGTGCAGCACCGCGGCGGGCGAGCCGGAACGCACATAGCCGTTCGCGCCGAGCACCTCGGTCAGTAGCCGGTACGCCTCGGTGGCGAACTCGGTGCCGAAGACCTTGGTGGCCGAGGCGTCGGCCGGGCCGAGGGAGTCTGCCGAGGCGATCTGCCAGTTCATCAACCGCAGGAACTGCACCTTCGCGTGCACCCGGGCCAATGCCAGCTGCACCCACTCCTGGTCGATCACCCGCCTGCCGTCCGGTCGCTTGGTCTGTTGCGCCCAGTCACGCACTTCGCGCAGCGCGGTCATGATCGGCGCCGCCGAGGTCAGCGCGACCCGTTCGTGGTTGAGCTGGTTGGTGATCAGCGGCCAGCCCTTGTTCTCCTCGCCGACCAGCGCACTGGCCGGCACGCGCACGTCCGAGTAGTAGGTGGCGCTGGTGGTCGGTCCCGACACGGTGTGCACCGGCGTGTACGAGAAGCCCTGGGCAGAGGTCGGGACGATCAGGATGGACAGCCCCTTGTGCCGGGGCGCGTCCGGATCCGTGCGGCAGGCCAGCCACACATAGTCGGCGTACTGGATCAGGCTGGTCCACATCTTCTGCCCGTTGATCACGTACTCCTCCCCGTCGCGCGCGGCCCGGGTCCGCAGTGCGGCCAGGTCGGTGCCCGCGCCGGGTTCGGAGTAGCCGATGGCGAAGTGCAGTTCGCCCGCGGCGATCTTCGGCAGGTACTGCGCGCGTTGCTCGGCGGTTCCGAACCGCATGATCGTGGGGCCGATGGTGTTGATGGTCAGGAACGGCACCGGAGCGCCGGCGGCGGCGGCCTCGTCGGTGAAGATCAGCTGATCGAGGGCGCTGCCGCCGCGGCCGCCGAACTCCTGCGGCCAGCCGAGGGCGAGCCAGCCGTCGTGACCCATCCGGCGCACGACGTCCTTGTAGACGGTGCCGTCGCCGTAGTCGCCGCTCGCGGCCAGCGCCTCGCGGCGCTCCGGGGTCATCAGCGCGGCGAAGTACGCGCGCAACTCGCGACGCAGTCGTTCGTGCTCCGGGGAGTAGCCGAGGTACATGCCGCACCCTCACATCCGCCAAGAGAAATCAAATGAAACGCGTTCTAGTGAACATACCGTCATCTGCCGACTTCTCGATAGTCCGCTTGGGACACCGGGGCGAAGTGCCGCCCGTGAGCCGTTGCGCTGCACTAGAACACGTTCTATCATCGGTCAGCGTTGCGGCATTTCGGACATGGCCGAGAACCGCAGTCGTGACCGGCGCGAGGTTGGCTCGTTGTGAGCGGTAGATCTGCATCGTCGACCACCCGAAGTAGTGATCGACACACGGCTTGGCGGCGAATACGGCGGCAGGAGGCAGGGCGATGGAGATCCGGGTCGACACCGAACTGTGCGAGGCGAACGCGGTGTGTTGCGGCCTTGCCCCGGCCGTGTTCCAGCTGGACGACGAGGACAACCTGCACATCCTCACCCAGTCGCCCACCGAGGAGCAGTGGCCGCGGGTGCGGCTGGCGATCGAGCGGTGCCCGCGAACGGCGCTGAGCATCGTGGGTGACGATGCCTGAGCCCCGTCGGGACGAGCTCGCGACCGGGCCGGCCTGATGACGCGCCGCAACTCGGTGCGGGTCGGGGTCGCAGCTGCGTGCTGCCTCGTGCTCGCCGGGTGCGGATCGCAGGTGCCCCCTCGCGAGTTCGTCAACGCGCAGGTCGGCGCCGCCGGCGGCGCAGTAGCCGGCGCCGGGGCGGGCGGCGGCGCAGGCGCAGCCGGGGGGACGGGCACCGGCTCGGCGACCGGAAACGGGGCGGCGGCAGGTGGTGACGCCGCCGGCTCGGGCAGTGGGGGTACCGCAGCGGGTGGCGGCGCGGCAGGCGGCGGCGCCGCGGGAGGCGCGGCCGGCGGCGGGTCCGGAGGTGGCGGGTCCGGGGGCGGCGCGAAGGCCGGGACCGGCTCCGGGGGCGGTGCGCGATCCGGCGGCGGCGCGGCCGGCTCCGGCTCCGGCGGCGCCGAGGCGGCGAGCTGTACCGGGTTCAAGAACAGCCAGGGCATCAGCAACTCGAGCATCAAGATCGCGAACGCGTCGGACGTCAGCGGCCCGGTGCCGGGACTGTTCCAGAGCGCGCAGCAGGCGATGAAGGCCTACGTCGCGTACTTCAACGCCACCGCGAGCATCTGCGGCCGCACGCTGTCGCTGGAGAACCTGGACAGCCAGACCAGCTCGGGCGGCGACGGGCAGGCGGCCACCACGGCGTGTGCCGACGCGTTCGCGATGGTGGGCTCGATGGGCGCCTTCGACGACGGCGGCGCCAACACCGTGAAGAACTGCGGCATCCCCGACCTACGAGCAGCGTCGACGACCGGTGCACGGGCGAACGTTCCGAACGTCTACGGGGTGTACTCGCTGCGCGCCAACCTCGTCGAGACCGCGCCGGCCGACTTCTACAAGAAGGCCTACCCGGGCGTGGATAAGAAGGCGGCGTTCCTGTACCTGAACGCCGGGGCGTCGTCCATCAACGCCAAGAGCGAGATGAAGGGCTGGGAACACGAAGGCTACGACTTCGTCTACAGCGCGGGCATCCCGGTCACCGAGTTCAACTACACCAGCTACGTGAGCGCCATGCAGAGCAAGGGCGTCAAGTACGTGCAGTACGTCGGCGCCTACCAGAACGCGGTGCGGCTCAAGCAGGCGATGGCGCAGCAGGGCTTCAACCCGCTGTTCGTGATGGACCCGACCGCGTACGACCAGGGCTACGTCAGCTCCGGCGGCTCGGCGGTCGAGGGAACCCACGTGTTCATCGGCAGCGAGACGTTCGAGGACTCGAACAAGATCCCGGAGATGAAGCTCTACCTGCAGTGGCTGCAGCGCGTCGCGCCGGGAGCCAAGCCGTCGTTCTTCGGGCTGTTCGCCTGGTCGGCCGGCCGGCTGTTCACCGACACCGCGCTCAAGCTGGGCGGCAAGCTGACCCGCGCCAGCCTGCTCGCCGCGCTGGCCGGGATCGACAACTACACCGGCTACGGAATGCTCAGCCCGCAGCACGTCGGGAAGAAGATCACCGGCGGCTGCTACGGCTTCATCGTCCTCAAGGGCGGCAAGTGGGTGCGCGAGGGGCCGACGCCGTTCGCCTGCGGGCCCGTCGTCGATACCGGGATCAGCTAGCGCGCGATGAACGCCTTCCTCGCCTACACCTTCACCGGGCTGTTCACCGGTGCGGCCTACGCGATCGCGGCGTCCGGCCTGGTGCTGACCTACACCACCACCCGGGTGTTCAACCTGGCGCACGGCGCGATCAGCATGGTGATGGCGTACCTCTACTGGCAGCTCACCCACCAGGCGCACCTGCCCAGCCTGGCGGCTGTCGCGCTGATCCTGCTGGTGATCGCACCCGCGTCCGGCATCGTGATCGAGCGGGTGATGATGCGCGACCTGGGCGACGCGCCGGTCAGCGTGAGCCTGGTCGTCACGGTCGGACTGTTCGTGCTGCTGATCGGGCTGGCCCAGCAGTTCTGGCCGTCGGACGTGGGCCGCAACGTCCCCCAGTTCTTCGGTTTCGACGCCGTGTCGATCGGGACGTTCCGGCTCAGCTACCACTACATCCTGACCATCGTCGTCTCGGCCGCGGTGGCCGCCGCGCTGTACGTGCTGCTCAACCGGACCCGGACGGGGACGGCGATGCGGGCATCGGTCGACAACAAGGAACTGCTGCAACTGTTCGGCTCCAGCGCCGACCGCGTGTCGATGGCCAGCTGGGCGATCGGCTCGTCGCTCGCCGCACTCGCCGGCATCCTGCTCGTCTCGGTCGTGCAGCTGAACTATTACGACCTCACCTTCTTGGTGATCAACGCGTTCGCGGCGGCTATGTTCGGACGGCTGCAGCACCTCCCGTTGACCTACCTGGGCGCGATCGTGCTCGGGCTCGGGCAGACCTACGTCCAGGGGTACCTGCCCAGCGGGGAGCTGCTGCTGGGGTTCCGCGACGCGCTACCGACCATCGTGCTGTTCGCGGTGCTGATCTTCGTGCCGCAGGTGCGGCTGCGCGTCGGTCAGATCAGGGGCATCCTCGCGGCTCCCGTGCCGACCCGGCGGCGCACCGCGGAGGTCGCCGTCGGTCTGGTGATCGCGGTGACCGTGGTCGGACAGTTCCTCGGCGCGACGAACCAGTTGCGCCTCGGCGACGCGCTGGCGTTCGGGATCGTCATGCTGTCGCTGGTGCTGCTCACCGGCTACGGCGGCTACGTCTCGCTGGCGCAGTTGAGCTTCATGGGCATCGGTGCGGCGGTCGTGTGCAAGCTGGACACGAGCTCGCCGCTTGCGGTGCTCGCGGCGGCGCTGATCGCGGCGGCCGTGGGTGCACTCGTGGCGCTGCCCGTGCTGCGCCTCACCGGTCTGTACCTCGCGCTCGCGACTTTCGCGTTCGCGCAGCTGATGGACAAGCTGGTGTTCCAGGCCTCGTTCATGTTCGGCTTCAACGGCAGCCTCAACGCCAAACCCGTCTCGCTGTTCGGCTATCGCTTCGACAACGCGAACCGGTACGTGTTCTTGCTGGTCGTGGTGTTCACGCTGATCGCGATCGGCCTGCTCGCCCTGCGGCGCGGTCCGGTCGGCCGGGTGCTGATCGCGATGCGCGACAGTCCCGCCGCGTGCGGCACGCTCGGGCTGAACCAGCGCTGGTTCCGCGTCGGGCTGTTCAGCCTCGCGGCAGCCATCGCCGGAGTCGGTGGCGGCCTGGTCGCCGGGCTGCGCGGCACCGTGTCCCAGCAGGACTTCCAGGCACTGTCCGGCCTGCTGCTGCTGCTGCTCGCGGTGGTGTGCGGCGCGACCTCGATGACCGGCGCGTTCCTCGGCGGCCTGCTGCTGATGCTGCTGCCGGTGCTGCAGTCGCAGTTCCCGGCGCTCGGGGGCCTGGAATTCCTGATCATCGGCGTGGGCGCGGTGAGCCTCGGGCGTGACCCGAACGGCTTGGCGAACCTGCTGTTCACGGCCGGCCGGGCGATCCGCAGGCGGATCCCGCGGCTGTCCGGATCCGGGCCCGCCGGCTCACCCGCCGACGCTCCCGTCCACAGCACGGCGAGGGAGCAGGAACGGGTGATCAGCCATGGCCTTGCTTGACGTGGAGCGGGTCAGCATGCGGTTCGGCGGCATCGTCGCGGTGAACGAGGCGTCGCTGTCGGTCGAGTCCGGCAGCATCACCGGACTCATCGGCCCGAACGGTGCCGGCAAGACCACCCTGTTCAACGTCGTCACCGGCCTGCAGCCGGTGGCCAGCGGCCGGATCCGCTTCCGCGGCCGCGACGTCACGCACGCCAGCCCGAACAGCCGCGCGAAGGCGGGCATGGCTCGCACCTTCCAGCGGCTCGAGGCGTTCGGCTCGTTGACGGTCCGCGAGAACGTGCTGGTCGCCAGCGAGATCCACGCGGGCGTGCCCAGCTGGTTCCGGCGTCGCAGCAACGGCGTCGACGAGTTGCTCGAGCGGGTCGGGCTGACGCGCTACGCCGGTCAGCGCGCCGACTCGGTGCCGACGGGCGTCGCGCGACTGCTCGAGCTGGCCCGGGCGCTCGCGATCCAACCGCGGCTGCTGCTGCTGGACGAGCCGTCGTCCGGGCTGGACGAGACCGAGACCGGGCACTTCGGCGCACTGCTGCGTGAGGTCGCGGCCGACGGCTGCGCGGTGCTGATGGTCGAGCACGACATGCAGCTGGTGATGGGGGTTTGCGAGTACATCCACGTGCTCGAGTTCGGCAAGGTCATCGCGCGCGGTGACCCGGCTCAGATCCGATCCGACCGCACCGTCCAGGTCGCCTACCTCGGCTTCGGCGACACGCCGGACGAGCACACGCTGCAGCTGCCGCCGGTGGGCGCGACGTGAGCCGGCCGGCACCGATCCTGGAGCTCATCGACGTCCACGCGGCCTACGGGCGGATCGAGGTGCTGCGCGGTGTCGACCTGGTGGTGGCGCGCGGCGCGGTCGTCGCCCTGCTCGGGCCGAATGGCGCGGGGAAGACGACCCTGCTGCGCGTGCTCAGCGGGCTGATGAGACCGACGGCGGGCGACATCCACCTCGCCGGCGTGCACGTGTCCGGTGCCTCGCCGGACAGGCTGACCCGGGCGGGACTGTGCCTGGTGCCGGAGGGGCGCGGCGTCTTCCCGAACCTGACCGTCGAGGAGAACCTGTGGCTCGCCTCGTCGGCAGGCGTCGCGGTCGAGCAGATCCTGACCCAGGCCTACGCGCGCTTCCCGCGGCTCAAGCAGCGGCGTCGGCAGCTCGCAGGCAGCCTGTCCGGCGGCGAGCAGCAGATGCTTTCGCTGGCCCGCGCGCTCGCGTCCGACCCGGCCTTGCTGCTGCTCGACGAGCTGTCGATGGGGCTCGCCCCGCTGATCGTCGAGGGGCTGTACGACACGGTCGCCGAGATCGCCGAGCGCGGCGTGTCGATCCTGGTCGTCGAGCAGTTCGCGAGCAGCGCCCTGCGGGTGGCGGACTACGCCGCGGTGATGCAGGGCGGGCGGATCGTCGCAACCGGTGAGCCCGCGGAGATCGAGAACCGACTGACCGACCTCTACTTCGGAGGTGCAGCGTGAAGCGCGCAGTCAAGTGGTACGCCGCTGGCGCGGCCGCCGCGATCGGCACGCTGCTCTGGCCCGGGCCCGGCGCCGCGGCCGCCGGTGGCTTGGGTGGGTACACGGCCACCGCCCGCGCCGAGGTCGTGCACGTCGAGCTGTACGAACCGGTCGTGCCGATACCGGGCAGCCCGCAGGGGGACGGCAGCATCGCCTACACCAAGGTGAGCACCGAGAGCGGGCCGACCTCACGCGCGACGGCGAGCTACCTGTGGCCGGGCGACGTCATCGGCGACGGCTTCGACCAACTGCTCCAGCAGCCGGGCGCCACGTACCCGGTGCAGGTGAACTCGCGAAACCCGGCCACTGTCGCCGCGCCGGCGAAGAACGCAGCGCAGATCTCCGACGGCAACGGGATGAGCACGTCGGCGAACGACACGAGCGCCAACGGGACCGTGTCGCTCGTCGGCCTGGGCGGTGGCGCCGACCCGCTCGGCGGATTGGGGTCCGGCCTGGGCACGCTGCTCGGCAAGACGTCCGCGCCGAAGGCACCCGCGGTGCCGGTCCCGGTCGCGGCGACCAAGCCGCTGGCCGCCTTGGTGACCGCGAACGGTGTCACGAGTGACAGCACCGTCACCATCGGCAAGAGCGCGATCACCTCGAGGGCGCACGCTGCCGTCGCCGACCTCTCCCTGCTCGGCGGAATCATCAAGCTCTCCGGCGTCGACGTGCTGAGCACCGTGGTCAGTGACGGCAGCCGGGCGACGGTCACCCAGCAGGCCGCTCTCGGCGGCCTCACCATTGCCGGTGTCGCCGTGAAGCTCGGCGACAAGGGCCTCGATCTCGCCGGTGCCGGCGCGAGGTTGCCGGCGCTCGGCGACACGCTCGGCGCGCTGCTGAAGACGCTGGGCATCTCATTCGCCGTGGTCCCCGTGGCCAGGAGCGTCGATGGCCCGACCGGCAGCAGCACCGCCCAGGTCCTGCAGATCAGCGTGGACACCACCCCACTGAAATCACAGCTCAACTCGCCGCTGAGCGCGATCGTCGCACTGCTGGGGCCCAAGCTGGCGACCCAGCTCGCGCCCGTCCTGCAACTGTCGCCGAAGATCGTGCTCACCGTCGGGGACGCGACCGCCTCGGCGAGCGCGTCACCTGCCTATGACCCCGGCAGCGGCGGCGTCGTGCCGCCACCACTCGGCTCCGGCGGCAGCTCGGGCGGCGACTCGGGCGGCGGCGCCGCGCTGCCGCCCGCGGGCGGCACCGGCGGCGCGGGCAGCGGCGTGCTGGGCGGCGGTACCGGACCCGGCTCCAGCGGCGGCGGCGGGCAGCCCGCGCTGGTGAACGGCCAGCCGGTTGCGGCCAGACCGGTCGCGCTGCAGGCGCCCGCGCTGCCGGCGCTCGGCACCGTGCCGCGACTGCTGGTACTCGGCGCGCTCGCGTTCGCGGGCCTGCTCGGCTGGCTACTGCGCAACGCCGGCGGCGCCGTGTTCGGGGGAGCCGGTAGCTGCGACTTCGGCCTGGCAACCGGCGTTCCCGACCTGCGAAAGGGATGAGCGGCATGACGACGACGACCACGATGGCGGTGCCGCGCGTACCGGCGGCGCGCGAGGTGCACGTGGCGAACCCCGCGGTTCGCCGCGACCAGCGGTACCGCACGCTCCAGCTGGTGCTCTTCGGCGTGGGCGCCGTGCTCATGCCGCTGGGCATCCTGGCGATCTGCCTCGGCTGGTACGGCACGGCGCACTCGCACTACGCGTACGACCAGGCGACCTACCTCGTCTCCGGCGGGATCCTCGGCCTGGGGCTGACCTTCCTCGGCGGCTTCCTGTACTTCGGCGCCTGGCTGGCGAAGGTGGCCGCCGACCAGCGCGACGGTGCCCGCCAGCTGGCCGACACCATGCTGGTGCTGGCCGACCTGGTGTCGCGACAGTCGGCAACCGCCGGCGGCGCGGCCGAGAGCACGCTGGCCGATCCGGGCGCGGTACCGGTGCTGGCCGGCGGCGGCACGACGGTGCACCGCCGCGACTGCCAGCTCATCGCGCACCGGGACGACCTGAAGGTCGTCAGCGGTAACGAGCGTGACGTCACGACCTGCCGGGTCTGCCGGCCGACACTGGTCTGAGGGGACGAGGGGCATGGGCATGCTCGAGGGCAGGGTCGCGATCATCACGGGCGCGGCACGGGGGCAGGGTGCCGCGGCGGCGCGGCGTTTCGTCGGTGAGGGTGCGCGGGTGGTGATCGCGGACGTCACCGACGACACCGGCAAGACCTTGGCCGACGAACTCGGCGCGGCCGCGCTGTACCGGCATCTGGACGTCTCGTCCGAGCAGGAGTGGGACGCCGTGGTCGGCGAGGCCGTCGAGCAGTTTGGTGGCCTGGACGTGCTGGTGAACAACGCCGGCGTGCTGCACTTCGCGGCGCTCACCGACACCACGCTCGCCGACTACCAGCGGGTCATCGGGGTGAACCAGATCGGGACCTTCCTGGGCATGCGCGCCGCAGCTCGCGTGATGCGGGCCGGCGGATCGATCGTGAACGTCTCGTCCGTCGAGGGCATGGCGGGCATGCCGTACGTGCTGGCGTACACGGCGAGCAAGTTCGCGATCCGAGGTATGACCAAGGTCGCGGCGCTCGAACTCGGGCCGCGGGGCATCCGGGTGAACTCGGTGCACCCGGGCATGATCGACACGAAGATGGTGCAGGACGCGATCGGTGGCCACGAGGTCGACGTCACGCCGGTGACGAACAAGCTGGCGCTGCGCCGGGTCGGCAGGGCAGCGGAGATCGCCGAACTGGTGCTGTTCCTGGCCAGTGACCGCAGCTCCTACTCCACCGGCTCGGAGTTCGTCGCCGACGGCGGGTCGCTCGCCACCCACGCCCTGAACGTGGGTGCCGGCGGCTGAGCCGGGTTCGCGCCGCTTCAGGGCAGCTGCGGCAGGCCACGCTCGTCCAGGGGCCAGAAGGGGTTGTGGGCGACCTCCCAGAGGTGCCCGTCCGGATCGGCGAAGTACCCGCTGTAGCCGCCCCAGTCGGTCGCCTCGGCCGGCTTGGGGACGGTGGCGCCGGCTCGCTCGGCCGCCTGAAGTGCGGTGTCGACCTGCGCGCGATCGGCGACGTTGAGGGCGAGCGCCACGCCTCGAAAACCGGTGGGCCGGCCGCCGGGTTGATGCGCGTCGGCGGCCAACTCGTCCTCGCCCCACACGGCCAGGATCGCGCTCGTGGTACGGAAGAAGCTCACCTCGCCGTCCACCGAGGCGCTGGAGCGTTCGAAGCCGAGCGATTGGTAGAAGGCGGTGGCCGCACGCACGTCGCGCACGCCCAGGGTGACCAGGCTGATCGCGGAGGGGATCGTCATGGCCGGCAGGCTAATCGCAGGTACCGACGTGTTCTAGTCGAGGCAGAACTCGTTGCCCTCCGGGTCGCGCATCGTGATGAAGCCGACCTCCAGCTGAGCCGGGTCCGGCTCGACCCGGTAGGCGCGGGTCGCACCGAGCGCCTGCAGCCGGTCGGCCTCGGCCTCGAGCGCGCTCATCCGTTCCTCGCCCTCGAGTCCCGGCGCGGCACGGACATCGATGTGCAGCCGGTTCTTGGCCGCCTTGTTCTCGGGTACGCGCTGGAAGAAGATGCGCGGACGCTCGCCCTCGACAGGCACGATCGCCGAGCGCGAGTTCCACTGCTCACGCGGCACGCCGAAGGACTCCAGCGCAGCCTCCCACGAGTCGAACCCCTTCGGCGGCGGTTGCAGCCGGTAGCCGAGTGCCGCGGCCCAGAACGTGGACAGCGCGGCAGGATCGGCGCAGTCGAACGTGATCTGAACGTCTCTGGTCATGGACTCACTCTCGCAGCGGCCACCGACTGCGCCCGGCGGCGCCGTCGATGTGCACCAGCGGGAAATCGTCCCTCGTGCGAGCTAGGGTGAATCAGAAGCGAGAGGGGACCACAGATGCCCACCCATGACAGCGGCCAGACCCGTCCACAGCGCGAGCGCGAGGACTCGGTCGAGGAGACCACCGAGGCGAGCACCGACGTTGCCGAGCGCCACGAGAAGCTGACCGAGGACGTCGACGCGATCCTCGACGAGATCGACGACGTGCTGGAGACGAATGCGGAAGACTTCGTCCGAGCATTCGTCCAAAAAGGGGGCCAGTAGCTGATCGTGGACGGGCCGACGAACCGCTGAGCGCGTGACGGCACCGGCTCGCGCGGCCCGGCCGGGCGCCAGTCGGTAGGGTCGCAGAGCGGGCTCGTCACCTCGGCGGGCCGAAGCGACGGGAGCCACGTTGAGTATGGATCGAGCCGGCGGCCTCGGTGCCGTCCACGGCATACTGCGCTATGCGACCTTGCCCGGTTCATCCTCGTTCACCGAGTTCCTCTCCGGCGCGGCGCCGGGCCTGATGCCGGCTGCGCCCTCAGCCGGAACGACCGTCCCGCACGGCACCACGATCGTCGCGGCGGCGTTCGCCGGCGGGGTCGTGATGGCCGGTGATCGCCGGGCTACGGCCGGCAACCTGATCGCCCAGCGCGACATCGAGAAGGTGTTCGCGTCCGACGACTACTCGCTGGTCGGCATCGCCGGTGCCGCGGGACTGGCGATCGAACTGGTCCGCCTCTACCAGGTCGAACTGGAGCACTACGAGAAGATCGAGGGCACCCAACTGACCCTGGACGGCAAGGCGAACCGGCTTGCCACGATGATCCGCGGCAACCTCGGCCAGGCGATGCAGGGGCTGGCCGTCGTCCCGCTGTTCGCCGGCTTCGACATCGACGCGACCGACCCGGCGTCCGCGGGCCGGATCTACAGCTTCGACGTCACCGGCGGGCGCTACCCGGAGCACTACTACCACTCGGTCGGCTCCGGCTCGCTGTTCGCCAAGGGTGCGCTGAAGAAGCTGTGGCGGCCCGGCCTGGACCGCGATGCGATCGTGCGTGTCGTGGTCGAGTCGCTGTACGACGCCGCCGACGACGACTCGGCCACCGGTGGACCAGACCTGACCCGCGGCATCTTCCCGATCGTCATGCTCGCGACCGCCGAGGGCACATCCCGCGTGGACGACGACGAGCTCGGCACGGTCGTGCGCGCCATCCTCACCGACCGTGAAGCCCGCCCGGGTGCCTAGGAGCCTGCAGTCATGAGCATGCCGTTCTACGCCTCCGCCGAGCAGATCATGCGTGATCGCTCGGAATACGCCCGCAAGGGCATCGCGCGCGGCCGCAGCGTGGTCGTGTTGACCTACGCAGACGGGGTCCTGTTCGTCGCGGAGAACGCCAGCTCCGCGCTGCACAAGGTCAGCGAGATCTACGACCGGATCGGCTTCGCCGCCGTCGGCAAGTACAACGAGTACGAGAACCTGCGGGTGGCCGGGATCCGGCTCGCCGACCTCCGCGGCTACTCCTACGACCGCCGCGACGTCACCGCACGTGCCCTGGCCAACGCCTACGCGCAGACCCTCGGCACGATCTTCACCGAGCAGCAGAAGCCGTACGAGGTCGAGATCTGCGTGGCCGAGGTCGGCGAGGCGTCCGAGAGCGACCAGCTGTACCGGCTCTCCTACGACGGGACGATCGTCGACGAACCGGACTTCCTGGTGATGGGCGGCGCGCAGGCCGACGCGGTCACCTCACAGATGCGCCGCACCTTCGCGGCCGGGCAGTCGCTGCGTGACGCGCTGGCCACGGCGGTCGCCGCACTCGGGTCGGTGGGCGGCTCGGACGGCGGCGGCCGGGCACTGCCGGCGAGCCAACTGGAGGTCGCCGTGCTGGACCGCACCCGCGGCAAGCGCAAGTTCCGGCGCATCGCCGGTGCGGCCCTGACCGAACTGCTGCCCGCCGACCATGGTGAGCCGGCCGGCGAGCCCGCGCCCGCGGACACCCCGCCACACGACGAGGAGCACTGAGCGGGCTCGGTCAGCCGGTGAGAACCCGGCCTCCGGCGACGTGCACGCTGACCTTGGCGAGCGCCCGCGGCGCTGGGCCGTGCACGACCTGACCGGTCGTGGCGTCGTACACCGAACCATGGCAGGGGCAGTGCAGTTGCCGGCCTGCGGGCGCCACCGTGCACCCCATGTGCGTGCAGATCGCGCTGAAGCATGCGGCGGTGTTCTCGGTGGGACGCGCGACGATCACCGGTGAACCGTCCGGCAGCTTCGCCGACGCGGCCTCCCCGACGGTGATGTCGGCCAGGGTCACCAACGGGGTGTCGGCCGCTGCGACGGGCGCGCCGGACCGCGCCGCGGACGGCGGCCCGCCGGATCCGCAGGCGGCGAGCGCGACGCTGCCGGCCCCCGCGGCGCCGGCGGCGAGGACGGTACGGCGGGTCACGACGAGGTCATGGTCCATGCCCACTGACACGATCCGGATGCGCCGTCGGTTCAACTGAACCGAACCGGGACCGCGCACGTGTATCCGGGCATGCAGGCGACCGTCACACTGGTACGAGGTGATGCGAGCCGACCCGGAACGCGCATGGTGGGCAAAGAAGGTGCGGTGACGGCGAGCCACGCGGACTTGCTGCGAACCCTGCACGACGAGCACGCGCACGTCCTGTGGGCCTATGTGGTGCGCCTGACGGGCGGCGACCGGGCCCGGGCGCAGGACGTGGTCCAGGAGACGCTGCTGCGCGCCTGGCGCAACCCGGCCGTGCTGGACCAGTCACACGGGTCGGCACGCGGCTGGCTGTTCACGGTGGCTCGTCGGATCGTCATCGACGACTGGCGCACCGCCCGCAGCCGCTCGGAGTTCGTCACCGAGGTGCTGCCCGAACACCCGGTGTCCGACGAGACGGACCACGCGCTGGACCGTCAACTGGTGACCGCGGCGCTGCGTACCCTGTCGCGGGAACATCGCGAGGTGCTGGTGGAGTGCTACTTCCGCGGGTCGTCGGTGGCCGAGGCCGCGGCCAGCCTGGGCATTCCGCCCGGGACCGTCAAATCCAGGACGCACTACGCCCTGCGCGCCCTGCGACTGGCCCTGGACGAGTTGGGGGGTGTGTCATGACCGAACCCGGAGGCCCGATGGGACCGGACCGGTTCGTGCACGACGACGCCCCGTACGTGCTGGGCATGCTGTCCGCCGACGAGCGTGCCGCGTTCGAGCAGCACCTGTCCGGGTGCGCCGAGTGCGCCGCCCGCGTCGCCGAGATCGCCGATCTGCCCGGCCTGCTGGCCACCGTCCCGCCGGACGAGATCGACGACGAGGTGCCTGCCACGCTGCTGCCCGGCCTGCTCCGGCGGGCCGGCGTCGAGCGGCGCCGCCGCAACTGGCTGACCGCCGGCCTGGCCGGTGTCGCCGCCGCCTGCCTGATCGCTCTCGCGATCGCGGTGTGGCCGTCGGGGCCGACATCGCCCGCGCCCCACCCGCGGGCGATGTCGGCCCTGGTGGCCAGTCCGGTGCGCGCGACGGCGGCACTCACCGACCGGGGCTGGGGCACCGAGATCGACCTGGTCTGCCGGTACGACAGCAGCACGCCACCCGGCGGCTACACGTACGGGCTCTCGGTGACCGACACCAGCGGCGCGACGACCCCACTGGGAACGTGGACGATCGAGCCCGGCAAGGACGTCACCTTCGCCAGCGGCACCGCGCTGCGTCGCGATCAGATCGCCAGCGTGCAGATCACCGTCGGTGAGACGCCGATCCTGCAACTGCGCACCGGATGAGCGCCGGCGTGGTCGCGCCCGAGTGACCGACCGGCGCGCACGAACTAGGGTGAAGGCGTGCACAAGCGCATCTTCGGGATCGAGAACGAGTACGGCGTCACGTGCACGTTCCACGGCCAACGGCGGCTCTCGCCGGACGAGGTGGCGCGCTACCTGTTCCGCCGCGTGGTCTCGTGGGGCCGCTCGTCCAACGTCTTCTTGAAGAACGGGGCGCGGCTGTACCTGGACGTCGGCAGCCACCCGGAGTACGCCACGCCCGAGTGCGACTCGCTCACCGAACTGGTGGCGCACGACAAGGCAGGCGAGCGGATCCTCGAGGGCCTGGTCATCGACGCCGAGAAGCGGCTGCACGACGAAGGCATCGCCGGTGACATCTACCTGTTCAAGAACAACACCGACTCGGCCGGCAACTCCTACGGCTGCCACGAGAACTTCCTGGTCGGGCGGCACGGCGAGTTCAGCCGGCTTGCCGACGTGCTGATCCCGTTCCTGGTCACCAGGCAGTTGATCTGTGGCGCGGGCAAGGTGCTGCAGACGCCGCGCGGTGCCGTGTACTGCGTCAGCCAGCGCGCCGAGCACATCTGGGAAGGCGTGTCGTCGGCGACAACGCGCAGCCGGCCGATCATCAACACACGGGACGAGCCGCACGCCGACGCCGAGCGGTACCGCCGACTGCACGTGATCGTCGGCGACTCGAACATGAACGAGTGCACCACGCTGCTCAAGGTCGGCTCGGCCGATCTGGTGCTGCGCATGATCGAGCACGGCGTCACGTTCCGGGACCTGACGCTGGAGAACCCGATCCGGGCGATCCGGGAGATCAGCCACGACATGACGGGCACGCGACCGGTGCGCCTGGCGGTGGGCCGCGCCGCGTCCGCTCTGGAGATCCAGCGCGAGTACTACTCGCGCGCGGTCGATTTCGTCGAGCGCACCGGCGACAACCCGGAGTCGGCCAAGCGGGTGCTCGAGCTGTGGGGCCGCACCCTGGACGCCGTCGAGCAGCAGGACCTGTCGCTGATCGACCGCGAGATCGACTGGGCGACCAAGTTCCAGCTGATCGAGCGGTACCGCGCCAAGCACGACCTGTCGCTGTCCTCGCCGCGCGTTGCCCAGCTGGACCTGGCCTACCACGACATCTCGCGCACCCGCGGGCTGTACTACCTGTTACAGCGTCGCGGCTCGGTCGACCGGGCGACGTCCGACCTGGCCATCTTCGAGGCCAAGAGCATTCCTCCGCAGACCACGCGCGCCAAGCTGCGTGGCGACTTCATCAAGCGGGCGCAGGAGAAGCGCCGCGACTTCACCGTCGACTGGGTGCACCTGAAGCTGAACGACCAGGCCCAGCGCACCGTGTTGTGCAAGGACCCGTACCGCAGCGTCGACGAGCGCGTCGAGAAGCTGATCGCCTCGATGTGACGCGGTTGCCGGCGGCGCTGGAGCCCGGTCCGCGGGCGATCCGGCCCGGATCACGCCGCGATCGGGCCTGAGCGTGCCACGGTCGCGCGATCTCGATGGCGGGATCGGCAAGAATGGGCGGATGCCGAGTTCGCGTGCCGCCACGCAACGCCGCCGCACTGGCATTAGTTTCGAGGACATGGCAGCGCGGCGGGCGGAACGACTGGTCAATCTGGTGATCTGCCTGCTGTCCACGCGCCAGTTCCTCACCGCCGAGCGCATCCGCAGCGCGGTGCCCGGCTACGAGTCCCCCGACGGCAGCCGTGAGACCGACGAGGCGTTCAAGCGCATGTTCGAGCGGGACAAGGCCGAGCTGCGTGATCTCGGCGTGCCGCTGGAAACCGGGCGCAACAGCGGCTTCGACGCCGAGGACGGCTACCGCATCAAGCGGGGCGAGTACGAGCTGCCGCCGATCTCCTTCGACGCGGGCGAGGCGGCGGCCGTCGGCCTTGCGGCGCGGCTGTGGCGCTCGGCGACGCTCGGTGCGGCGGCGCGCTCGGCGCTGCTCAAACTGCGCGCGGCCGGTACCGACGTCTCCCTCGCCGGCACGCCCGGCCAGGTGCCGCACCTGGACGCCAGCGATCCCAGCTTGCCCGCGTTGCTCGAAGCGGCCCGCACCTCGCAGCCGGTGCGGTTCGACTACCTCAAGGCCGGTGCCGACGCCGCGCAGCAGCGCACCCTCGAACCGTGGGGGGTGCTGTCCTGGCGTGGCCGCTGGTACGTCGCGGGGTTCGACCGCGACCGCAACGAGCCGCGCAGCTTCCGGCTGTCCCGCATCGTCGGCAAGGTGAGCGCGTTCGGCTCGCCCGCAGAGTTCAGCCGACCGGAGAAGGTGAACCTGCTCGAACTGGTCGCCGGTCGCTACGAGGACGCCTACGTCGCCCGGATCAAGATCACCGGCTCCGGTGCCGGCGAGTTGCGCCGGCTGGCCGAGTCCGAGCGCGACGGCGAGCTGACGATCGGCTTCAACGACGTGCAGTGGCTGGCGCGCCGCGTGGCGTCGGCCGGCACCAGCGCCCACGTCCTGGAACCGCCGGAGCTGGTCGACGCGGTGGTGGCCCGGCTCGCCGCCGCCGCGGGCACCAAGGGGGCCGAATGACCGGCTACGAGCAGCGACTGCCGCGGCTGCTGGCCATGGTGCCGTACTTCCTGGCCCGTCCCGGAATCGCCACCGCCGACGCCGCCGCCGACTTCGGCATCACCGAGAAACAGCTGATCAAGGATCTCGACCTGCTCTGGATGTGCGGCCTGCCCGGGCACGGCCCGGGCGACCTGATCGACCTCAGTTACGACGGCGGGACCGTCACGATCATCGACGACCAGGGCATGCGCAAGCCGTTACGGCTCACCGCCGAGGAGGCCCTCGCCCTGGTGGTCGCGCTGCGTACCCTGGCCGAGACCCCCGGCGTCGCGGACAGCGATGCCGTCCGGCGGGCGCTGGCCAAGGTGGAGACGGCCGCCGGCGGAGCCGTGGACGACGCGACGGTCGCGATCGAGCTGGACCGCACCGCGCGGCTGCTGCCCGCTCTGCGCCAGGCACTGGACGACGGCCGGGCGCTGCGGCTGCGGTACTACACCGCGGCTAGGGACGAGACGACCGAGCGCGTCGTCGACCCGCTGCAGGTGTTCGACGCGGACGGGCACAGCTACCTGGAGGGCTGGTGCCGCCGCGCGGAGGGCGTGCGGGTGTTCCGTGTCGACCGGATCGAGGACGTGCACATCCTGGACGAGCCGGCCGCCCCGCCGGCCGAACTCCAGCCGCGGGACGTCACCGAGGGCGTCTACCAGCCGGCGGCTGAACATCTGCTGGTCGACCTGCGGCTTACCGAGTCGTACGCCTGGGTCGCCGACTACTACCCGGTCGAGCGCGCGGTCGAGGATGAGGCGGGGCTGCACGTGAGCCTGCGGGTGTCCGAGCCGGCCTGGGTGCGGGCCCTGGTGCTCGGCTCCGGCGGCCAGGTCCAGGTGCTCTCGCCCGGCTGGCTGGCCGAGTCGATCCGCACCGACGCCGCGGCCGCGCTCGCGGCGTACGCCGCGAAGTAGGCTGGCCGCGTGCCCGTCGCCCTCATCGCGTGGATCGCCGCCCTGGCGTTCGCCGCGGTCGTGCTGACCTTCTGCACGTACGAGGTGCGGTGGAAGGCGCACCGGCTGCGCACCGACCTGGAGCGGTTGCGGCAACTCGCCGAGCAACTGCGCCGGGTGCAGAGCAGCCTGGCCGCCGCCCAGCGGCGGCTCGCGCGTCCCGGCGCCCCGGACTGATCGCGGCCGGCCATGCCCACATTGTTCCGCCGCACCCGTGCCCGCCGGGCGAACCCGGACGGGCGCATGTCCGTCATGGACCACCTGCGCGAACTGCGCCGCCGGCTGATCCTCGTCGTCGTGATCATCGCGCTCGGTGGTGTGCTGGGCTGGCTGTTCTACACGCCGATCCTGGACTTCCTCAAGCACCCGTACTGCTCGGTGTCACCGAAGTACCGGTACACGCCGCAGGGCGGCGGGAAGTGCACTCTGATCTACCACGGCGTGCTGGACGGCTTCACCGCGCGCCTGAAGATCTCCGTGATCGCCGGCGCGGTGCTCACCGGACCGTTCTGGCTCTACCAGATCTGGGCGTTCATCACGCCGGGCCTGCGCCGCAACGAGCGCAAGTACACCCGCTGGTTCATCACGATGTCCAGCCTGCTGTTCGTGTCCGGCATGGCGCTGGCGTATGTGGTCCTGGCCAAGGGCCTGAACGTGGTGCTGCACGCGGCGGGGCCGGGGACCCAGGCGCTGCTCACCGTGAACGACTACATCTCCTTCGTCACGCTGATGCTGATCGTGTTCGGCGCGGCGTTCGAACTGCCGCTGCTGGTCGTGATGGCCAACCTCGCCGGCGTGCTGTCGGGCAAGCTGCTGAAGAAGTCCCAGCGCCTCGGCGTGTTCCTGATCTTCCTGTTCGCGGCGGTGGCGACGCCGAGCACCGACCCCTTCACGATGTGCGCGATGGCGCTGCCGATGGTGCTGTTGTTCGAGGCGTCCGTGCTGTTCGCCGTCGTGCATGACAAGCGCAAGGCGCAACGCAAGGCAGCGGACGCGCGGCTGGAGCAGTTGGACGACGACACACCCTCGCACGTGGAGTCACTGCCCGAACCGCTCGAGTCGTGGTCGGACACGACCTGACCCTGCAGCCGATCCGTAGGCTGGGGGCATGTCCTCGCCGAGTGAGCGGTTTGCCGCCGCGCGGCGGCGGTCCCGGTATCCGGCGCTGACCGGCTTCCGCGCCCAGTACCCGTTCGCGCTCGACGACTTCCAGGTCGAGGCCTGCCAGGCGCTCGAGGACGGGTACGCGGTGCTGGTGTGCGCGCCGACCGGCGCGGGCAAGACGCTGGTGGGCGAGTTCGCGGCGCACCTGGCCCTGCAGTCCGGGCAGAAGTGCTTCTACACCACACCGATCAAGGCGCTGTCGAACCAGAAGTACAACGACTTCGTCGCGCGCTACGGCCCGGGCCAGGTCGGGCTGCTGACCGGCGACAACTCGATCAACGGCGACGCGCCGATCGTGGTCATGACCACCGAGGTGTTGCGCAACATGCTGTACGTCAGCAGCACGACCCTGGCCGACCTGGGCTACGTCGTCATGGACGAGGTGCACTACCTCGGTGACCGGTTCCGCGGCGCGGTGTGGGAGGAGGTGATCATCCACCTGCCCGAGTCCGTCCGGTTGGTCTCGCTGTCGGCGACCGTGTCCAACGCCGAGGAGTTCGGCGCGTGGCTGGTCACCGTCCGCGGCGAGACGCGGGTGGTGGTGCACGAGGAACGCCCGGTTCCGCTGTGGCAGCACCTGCTGGTCGGGACGCGGCTGTTCGACCTGCTCGCCGAGGACGGTTCGGGTGTCGACCCCGAGCTGAACCGCTACCTCAACGAGCGGATGCGCTACCTCGATCCGGGCGCCGCACGGCGCGGCGGCTCCCGCCAGCTGCGCGGCTGGCGGCCACCGCACCGTCCGGACGTGATCTCGCGATTGGACCGTGAGGGGTTGCTGCCCGCGATCACCTTCGTGTTCAGCAGGGCCGGATGCGACGCAGCGGTGCGCCAGTGCGTCTACGCCGGGCTGTGGCTCACCGACGAGGACGAGCGGAACGCGATCGACGCGCTGATCGACGAGCGCACCGCGGGCCTTGCGGCCGAGGACCTCGAGGTACTCGGCTACTGGGAGTGGCGCGACGGGCTGCGCCGAGGCGTGGCGGCGCATCACGCCGGGCTGATCCCGGCGTTCAAGGAGACGGTCGAGGAGCTGTTCGTCCGTGGCCTGGTCCGCGCCGTCTTCGCGACCGAGACGCTGGCGCTCGGCATCAACATGCCGGCCCGCACGGTCGTCCTCGAGCGGCTGACCAAGTTCAACGGCGAGGCACACGTCGACGTGACGCCGGGGGAGTACACCCAGTTCACCGGCCGCGCCGGTCGCCGTGGCATCGACGTCGAGGGGCACGCGGTCGTGCTGTGGAGCCCGGAGATCGATCCGGGACGGGTGGCCGGGCTGGCCTCGACCCGCACCTACCCGCTGCGATCCTCGTTCCGACCGTCGTACAACATGGCGGTCAACCTGGTCGGCCAGATGGGGCGGGACGCAGCCCGCACCCTGCTGGAGTCCTCGTTCGCGCAGTTCCAGGCAGATCGTGGCGTCGCCGGGCTGAGCAAGCAGATCCGCCGCAACGAGCAGACGCAACGCGAACTGGGCGAGCAGATGCGCTGCGAGCGCGGGGACTTCGCCGAGTACGCGGGCCTGCGCCGGCAACTGTCCGAGCGCGAAGCGCTGCTGTCGCGAGAAGGCGCCCGCAAGCGCAAGGCGGCTGTCGTGCAGTCGTTGGAGCAGCTGCGTCCGGGCGATGTGATCCGGGTGCCTGCCGGCCGGCGCGCCGGGCTTGCCGTGGTGCTCGACGCCGGGGTGCACCCGCGCGATGACCCCCACCCCCTGGTGGTCACCGAGGCACGCTGGGGCGGCCGGCTGTCGGTGCTCGACTTTCCGGTGGCGGTCGAGGTGCTCGGCAGCGTCCGGGTGCCGAAGCACGCGAACTACCGCTCGCCGCAGGAGCGGCGCGATCTCGCGTCCGGCCTGCGCGCGCTCGACCTGCCGCCCGAGGAACGCTCGCGCCGGCGGAAGGGGTCCGGCGCGGCGGACGACGAGCAGGTGATCGCGCTGCGGGCGGCTCTGCGGGCCCACCCGTGCCACGACTGCCCGGACCGGGAGGAGCACGCTCGGTGGGGCGAGCGGTTCAGCCGGTTGCAGCGTGAGAACGACGACCTGCGCCGCCGGATCGAGGGACGGACCGGTTCGCTCGGGCGCACCTTCGACCGGATCGCGCTGTTGCTCACCGACCGTGGCTACCTGGCCGGCGACGAGACGACGCCGCCGGGGCGGATGCTGGCCCGCATCTGGTCGGACAGCGACCTGCTGGTGGCCGAATGCCTGCGTGCCGGCGCCTGGGACGGGCTGGCCCCGGCCGATCTGGCGGCGGTGGTGTCGACGCTGGTGTACGAGGCGCGCCGCGAGGAGCGGCTCGCCGACCGGATGCCCACCGTGGCCGTGCGCGATGCGCTGGTGACGACGGCCCGGATCTGGGCCGAACTGGCCGACGAGGAAACCGCGCACGGCCTGGTCCACAGCCGCGAGCCCGAGCTCGGATTCGTCTGGGCCATCCATCGCTGGGCGCGCGGCGACTCGCTGGGGCAGGCGCTGGACGCCACCGTCCAGGTCGGCGCCGAGCTGTCCGCGGGCGATTTCATCCGCTGGTGCAAGCAACTGCTGGACCTGCTCGACCAGATCGCGGTGGCGCCGTCGGGATCCGGGGACGAGCCCCCGCTGGCGCGCCCCGCGCGCGCTGCCATCGCCGCCGTGCGCCGCGGGGTGGTCGCGCAGAGCATGATGCCGTGACCGGTGCGGCCGGGCACGAGATCGGCGCGTGCCGGGGCGGCTGTGCCGTTGGTCCGAAATTCGCAGTAGCGTGTGGCGAGCCAGCGCGCCCCGCAGTTCGACGTCGGGCGGCGCCGGCGGAGTTGGCGTACGTCTCGACGATGGGGGCTTTCGATGACCGACCAAGGCAGTCAGGACCAAGGCAGTCAGGACAACCAGCGGCAGCAGTGGCCGCAGCAAACACCCGCGCCGCCGGCGCCCCCAGCGCCCTACCCTCCGGAACAGCCGGACGGGCAACCGGCGGCCGAGGCGGCCCCGGCCGCGCAGCAGTTCGGCCCGCCACAGCCGGTGCAGGACCCTGTGCAGGACGCCGTGCAGGACGCCGTGCAGGACGCCGTGCAGGACCCGGTGCAGGACGCCGTGCAACAGCAGGCCGGTCAGCAGCACTGGCAGGCTCCTTCGCCGCAGTGGAGCGCACCCCAGCCGCAGGCACCTCAGGGCTGGGCGGGGCAGCCGGAGCAGCCACCGCACCCGCAGTGGGCGTCGCCGGCCGCTCCGGCAGCCGCCCAGCCGGAGTGGGCCCAGCCGCAGCAGGGCTGGCCGGCGCCGCAGCCCGAGCAGCAGCAGCAGCAGCAGCAGTGGGCTGCTCCGCCGCAGCCCGAGCAGCAGCAGTGGGCTGCTCCGGCGCCGCAGCCTGAGCAGCAGCAGTGGGCTGCTCCGGCGCCGCAGCCTGAGCAGCAGCAGTGGTCGGCACCGACCGAGACGCAGCACGCCGTACCGCCGGGCGCCGCGAGCGAGCAGTTGGGCGTCGCGGCGGGTATCGGGCAGTCGTGGCCGATCAGTCAGCCCGCAGATCAGCAGCAGACGTCCTACCTGCCGCCGGCCGAGCCCGGCCCGCACGGCGAGGCGCAGCCCACGGCGATCTATCCCGCCGTCGGTGACCAGGCCCAGGGTTACCAGCAGCAGGGCGGTTACGGCCCCGGGTACGCCCAGCAGCAGGACACCGCGGGCTACCAGCCCGGTTACGGAGCCGCACCGTCCTACGGCCAGCAGCAGGGTTACGCGCAGCAGCCAGGTGACGGTCAGCAGGGCTACGGTCAGCCGGGTTACGGGCAATACGGCCAGCCTGGCGTCGGCCAGCCGGGTTACGGGCAGGGTTACGGCCAGCCGGGTGATGGTCAGCAGGGCTACGGCCAGGCCGGTTACGGCCAGCAGGGCTACGGCCAGCCGGGTTACGGCCAGCCGGGTTACGGCCAGCAGGGCTACCAGCAACAGAGCTACGCGACCCAGGGTTACCAGCAGCCCGCCCAGCCGGCGAAGAAGGGCAGGGGTCTGCTGTTCTCGCTGATCGGGCTGGTGGTCGTAATCATCGCCGCGGTGTTGATCACCGGGTTCGTCACGCCCGGCTTCTTCAAGAAGACCGAGTTGAGCCACAGCGCCGTCGAGGGCTACATCGAGAAGAACCTCGGCGCCACGAACGTCACGTGCAACGGCGGCAGCAACATCGAGGTCAAGAAGGGCAAGACGTTCACCTGCACCGGCTCGGACAACGCCAAGTTCACCGTCACGATGACCGATGACAAGGGTGGCTACAGCCCGGTTCCGGACAACGGCTGACCCGCGCGCCGCGATTTGTCATGCGATCGTGGGGCTCCGGCGCCACGATCGCATGACAAAGTCCGTTCAGCCGACGCCGCGCGCGGCCGTGATCGCCGCCTGCACCCGCGCGACCGACGCGCCGATGCCCAGCTCGCCGACCAACCGGTCGAGCGAGCCGGCATCGCGCGGTTCGGCGGGAAGTTCGTCGGCGAGGACAGGCAGCGGCACGTCGGTTCGCACCCGCACCGCCCCGGGCGCGCGGGACAGGTACTCGCGAGCCGCACGGATCTTCGCGCCCGCCCCGGCCGGGAACCCGTCGGGCCCGGAATCGGCGGCGGCGAGGATGTCCTCGATCGAGCCGAAGCGCGCGACCAGGGCGGCGGCGGTCTTCTCGCCGACGCCGGCGACGCCGGGCAGCCCGTCGCTCGGGTCACCGCGCAGCACCGCGAAGTCGGCGTAGTGCGCTGCCGCGATGCCGTACTTCGCCTGCACCTCGGCGGGGCCCATCACCTCCATCTTCGCCAAACCCTTGCCGGTGTAGAGCACCCGCACCCGGTCGGTCGCCACCGCGAGCATGTCCCGGTCGCCGCTGACCACCTCGACCTCGTCGGTGTCCCGCGCGGCGAGGGTGGCCATGACGTCGTCGGCCTCGAACCCGTCGGCGCCGGCCGTCGGCAACCCGAGCGCGGCGAGCACCTTCAGCAGCAGCGGGATCTGCGGCAGTAGCGCAGCCGGGATCACCTCGCTGCCGTCCGGGGACGCGCGGTGAGCCTTGTACGACGGGACGAGCTCGACGCGGAAGTCCGGCCGCCACGACAGGTCCAGGCAGGCCACCCAACGGCTCGGCCGGCGCCGTTCGATGAGCGCGGCGGACATGTCCAGGAACCCGCGGATCGCGTTCACCGGCCGCCCGTCCGGCGCCGTGATCGACTCCGGCAGCGCGTAGAAGGCGCGGAAGTACAAGTTGGCCGCGTCCACCAATTGAAGGGTCATCAGGCGACGGACGCGGCGGGGTCGGTGCTGCCGCGGACGATGAGCTGGGTCGGCAGCACCACGTCGGTGGGGTTTGCCTCGTCGCCCGCCGCGACCGCGAGCAGCCGCGCGGTGATGTCCAGCGCCTGCTCGGTCACCGGCTGGCGGATCGTCGTCAGGTCCATGAGCGCCGCGGTCACGTGATCGTCGAAGCCGACGATCGCGACGTCCTCGGGAACACGCAGGCCGGCGCGGCGTACCGCCCGGATCGCGCCGTAGGCCATCTCGTCGCTCTCGGCGAAGATCGCGGTGGGCGGATCGGGCAGCGCGAGCAGCCGGTTCGCGGCCTCGCCGCCACCGTCGATCGTGAAGTAGCCGAGGACCTCGAGCGCGGGATCGGGGTCGACGCCCACCTCGGCCAGCGCGTCGCGGTAGCCGTCGCGGCGTCGAAGCGGTGGCGTGAAGCTCATCGGGTCGTCGGTGTCCCCGCCGATCAGCCCGATCCGGCGGTGCCCGAGCGAGGTGAGGTGCCGCACCGCGGCCTGCGCACCGCAGACGTCATCGATCCGGGTGGACAGGAAACCCGGCCGTTCCAGCCCGAGCAGGCCGACCGGACAGCTGAGCGCCCCGAGCGCCTCGAACTCGGCATCGTCGAGGACCAGGCTGGCGATCAGCACGGCATCGACGCGCTTGCGCATCGGCATCACGTCGAAGAAGCGGTCCCGGCCTTCGGCGTCGCCCAGGTTGTACAGCAGCAGGTCGAAGCCCGCCTTGCGCAGCGCGGCCTCGACCCCGTCGATCACCTCGGCGAAGAACCAGCGGTTCACGAACGGGACGACCACGCCGACGGTGGCGGTGCGCCCGCTGGCCAGCCGGGCGGCGAACGGCGAGGCCACGTAGTCCAGCTCGGCGGCTGCCGTCAGCACCCGGTCCCGGGTCGCAGCTGCGACGTCGGGCAGGCCGCGCAACGCGCGCGAAACCGTCGCGATGGACACCCCGGCGAGCCGGGCGACGTCCTCGATGCTCGCTGCCATCCATTCCCCCCGGTCTGCGGTCCCGTAAACGCTACCGCCCCGGACGCTGGCAGACTCGGCCGCGTGCGGATTCTTTACCGGAACGCCCGTGTGCATGCCCCGTCCCATCCGGATGCGTCGGCCCTGCTCGTCGACGGAGACATGATCGGTTGGATCGGCGACGAGCACGGTGCCGGCCAGTTCGGCGACGTGCGCGTGGTCGACGTGGCCGGCGGGTTCGTCACCCCCGCCTTCGTCGACGCGCACGTGCACGCCACGGCGACCGGGCTGACCCTCATCGGGCTCGACCTGTCCGGGGCGGGCACCTTGACCGAGGCGCTGGACCTGCTGGAGCGGGCGGCCCGGGCCGGCCGCGGCCGGCCGATCCTCGGCAGCGGGTGGGACGAGACACGCTGGCCGGAGGGGCGCGCGCCGACGCGGGCCGAGGTGGATCGCGCCGCGTACGGCGGGTCGGTCTACCTGGCCCGGGTGGACGCGCACTCCGCGGTGGTGTCCTCGACGCTGGCGGTCGCGGTGGACGGGTTGGCCGCGCGCGCCGGGTTCTCGCCGGACGGCCCGCTGACCCGCGATGCGCACGACGCGGTGCGCACCGCGGCCTTCGCCGCCCTGAGCCGGGGTCAGGTGCGCGACGCGCAGCGCGCCGCCCTGCAGCACGCGGCATCGTTCGGGATCGCCTGCGTGCACGAGATGGCCGGCCCGGCGATCTCCGGTGCCGACGACCTCGCCGGGCTGCTGGCCCTGGCCGACGCCGAGCCGCTGCCGGAGGTGATCGGCTACTGGGGTGAGCTGTTCGGCATCGACACGGCCCGCGAACTGGGTGCCGTGGGCGCGGCTGGGGACCTGTTCTGCGACGGCTCGCTCGGTTCGCACACCGCAGCCCTGCACGAGCCGTACGCCGACCTGCCGGCGATCTCGGGCGCCCTGCGCTTCGACACGCAGGATCTGGCCGAGCACATCGTCCGGTGCGCCTCGGCCGGGCTGCAGGCGGGATTCCACGCGATCGGCGACGCCGCCGTCGACCAGGTGCTGGACGCGGTCGAACTGGCCGGCGAACGGCTGGGCCGAAGTGGCGGTGCGGGACACCGGATCGAGCACGCCGAGCTGGTGCGCGATCCGCGCCGGCTGGCGGCGTCCGGGCTGCTGGCCTCGATGCAACCGGCATTCGACGCCGCCTGGGGCGGGCCGGACGGCATGTACGCCGAGCGGCTCGGGACGCTCCGCGCTCTTGACCTGAACCGGTTCAGCGAGCTGGCCGCGGCCGGCGTCCCGCTCGCCTTCGGATCCGACTCCCCGGTGACCCCGCTCGGGCCGTGGGCCGCGGTCCGGGCGGCTGCCTATCCGAGCGAGCCGGGCGCCGCGATCAGTGCACGCTCGGCGTTCACCGCGCACACCAGGTCCGGTTGGCGGGCGGCGGGCCGCGACGGCGGCGTCCTCGCCCCTGGCGCCGCAGCGACGTTCGCGGTGTGGCAGGCGGGCGAGCTGGGCGTGGACGCTCCGGACGAGCGGGTCGCGCGGTGGAGCACCGACCCGCGCGCGGCGGTGCCCGGGCTGCCGGACGTGGCGCCCGGCCGCGAGCTGCCACGCTGCCTGCTCACCGTCCGGGCCGGGAAGACGATCTTCGATGCCGGCATCGCGTCCGGCTGAGAACCGCCCGCCGCGATGCCCGTCGCACCGCGATACTGGACCGATGCCAGCCGCCCGCACCGCGCCGCTGTTCCGCGCGCGCTGGGCCGCGCTGCTGGCGGTGGCTGCCGGGCTGGCCGGGTGGCTGGCGTTCCCGACACCCGGCGTGTGGCCGCTCGCCTTCGCCTCGGTGGCCGGCCTGTCGCTCGCCGTCGATCGCCGGCGCAGCCGCACCGGCGCCTGGCTGGGCCTGCTCTACGGTGCCGCGTTCTTCTGCCCGCTGCTGCACTGGACCGGCGTGTATGTCGGGGCCGCACCCTGGCTGATCCTGGCGATCGCCGAGGCCGGGTTCTTCGCGGGCCTGGGTGCGCTGCTGCCGGTGGTGCAGCGGCTGCCCGGCGCACCGGCCTGGGTCGCCGCCGCGTGGGTGCTGCAGGAGGCGCTGCGGGACCGGCTGCCGTTCGGTGGCTTCCCGTGGGGCCGGCTCGCCTTCAGCCAGGCGTCCTCGCCACTGCGCTGGTTCGCCGCACTCGGCGGGGCACCGCTGGTCAGCTTCGCGGTCGCGCTCGCTGGCGCCCTGCTGGCGCTGGCGGCACGGGCCGGCTGGGCGATGCGTTGGCGCTGGGCCGCAGTGGCCGCTGCCGGTGCACTGGCGGTGCCGATGCTCGGCGGGCTGCTGTCGTGGCCGCTCGGCCCGGCCCCGGACGGCCAGGGGCGCACCGCGGTGGTGGCGCTGGTCCAGGGCAGCGTCCCGGATCGCGGGCTGGCGTTCGAGGACCGTGCCCGCGAGGTGCTGGACAACCACGTCGCGCAGACCGAGAAGCTGGCCGCCGAGATCGCCGCAGGGACGGCGCCGAAACCGGACCTGGTGGTCTGGCCGGAGAACTCCTCGGACGTCGACCCGTTCACCGACCGGGCTGCCTTCGCCGAGATCGACGCCGTCGTCAAACGGCTCGGCGTGCCCGTGCTGGTCGGGGCGATTCTCGACGGGCCGGGAGCCGACCACCGGCGCAACGCCGGCATCCTGTGGTCGCCGACCAGCGGCCCCGGAGCGCAGTACATCAAGCGGCACCCGGTGCCGTTCGGCGAGTACATCCCGCTGCGCAGCCTGGCCGAGAAGGTCACCTCTGCGGCGAAGCTGGTCGATCGCGACATGGTGGCGGGCACCGGCGACGGGCTGCTGCGCGGCGGGCCGTTCCCGATCGGCGACGTCATCTGCTTCGAGGTGGCGTACGACTCCCTGGTGCGCTCGTCCGTGGCCGCCGGTGCGCAACTGCTCGTCGTGCAGACCAACAACGCGACCTTCGGGCACACCGCCGAGACCTACCAGCAGCTCGCGATGAGCCGGTTGCGGGCGGTGGAGTCCGGGCGCACCGTGCTGCAGGTGGCGACGACCGGTGTCTCGGCCGTCATCGGTCCGGACGGCGGGATCCGGCAACGCTCGGGTGCGCTGTTCACCCCGGCCGTGCTGGACGCGAGCATCCCGCTGCGCAGCACCGATACCCTGGCCACCCGGGTGGGGGCCGTCCCCGAGTACGTACTGGCCGCGCTCGCCGTCGCGGCCTTCGGTGCGGCGGTGTGGCGGGTGCGCCGGCGCCGCCCTACCGACACGCCGCAGCTGGACCCCACCGACGAGGAAATGGTGAACACGTGAGCACGAACAGCCCTCGGGTGCTGGTGATCGTCCCGACCTACAACGAGCGGGAGAACATCGAACCGATCATCGAGCGGCTGCACTCGAGCGTGCCGGACGCGCACGTGCTCGTCGTCGACGACGGCAGCCCGGACGGCACCGGCGCGATCGCCGACAAGCTGGCCGAGGCCGACGAGCGGATCCACGTGCTGCACCGCACCGCGAAGGCCGGACTCGGCGCCGCGTACATCGCCGGGTTCGACTGGGGCCTGCAGGCCGGCTACGAGGTTCTGGTCGAGATGGACGCGGACGGCTCGCACGCCCCCGAGCAGTTGCCACGCCTGCTCGGCGCCACGGCACACGCGGGCCTGGTGATCGGCTCACGCTGGGTGCCCGGCGGTTCCGTCGTGAACTGGCCGCGGCGGCGGGAGCTGCTGTCGCGGGGCGCGAATCTGTACACCCGGATGGCACTGGGCGTCCCGGTGCGCGATGCCACCGGCGGGTACCGCGCCTACCGGCGCGAGGTGCTCGAGGCGATCGGCTACGCGACGGTCGCCTCCGAGGGCTACTGCTTCCAGATCGACCTGGCCTGGCGGGCGCTGCGTGCCGGGTTCGACGTCGTCGAGGTGCCGATCACCTTCGCCGATCGTGAGCGCGGCGAGTCCAAGATGAGCGGCTCGATCGTGCGGGAGGCGTTCTGGCGGGTGACCGAGTGGGGCGCGGTTCACCGTGGCCGGCAGGCTCGCGGCCTGGGCGGCTCGATCCGGAAACGGCGAAGCCGCGGCTGATCCGGGTTCGGACCCGGCAGCCGCGGCTTCGCGGGCGGTAGTTGGTGCGGGCTGGTCGGGCGCTACGCGCTCTTGGCACCACGTCGGGCGCGAAGAACGTCCAACCGCTCGGCGAGGACCTCTTCAAGATCGGCGATCGAACGCCGTTCCATCAGCATGTCCCAGTGCGTGCGCGGCGCCTTGACCTTCTTGGCCTCCGGTGCCGGCCCGTCGATGAGCACCGCGCCGGTCCCGTCGAGGCGGCACTCCCAGGTGCTGGGAATCTCGGCCTCCTCGGAGAACGGAACGCGGAACTCGTGGCCGCGCGGGCACCGATACGCCGCGATGTTCCGCGGAGCGGGCTCGGCGCCGTACTCGGTCTCGTAGCTGACTGCCCCCAGCCGACTGCCCCGCAGCGTCCTGTCTGCCATGATGGGCACCTCCTGGAATGGCTTGCACTCGTCCCAACGAACGGGGTTGAGTGATGATTCCCCGATCGTCCCCCGGGTAACCCGCGAGCCGGGTGCGTGGCTCAGGGCGGTGTCAGGCCGCCGGAGAGGCAGACCGACGTGCACCTGCGCCCCCGCCACAGCTCCGCGAGTGCCGAGGTCCTCCTACCTTCGACCGGGTCGGGCTCGCGCATGAGGGATTTGCTCGAACCGCGCACCCTCGCCCGGCTCATCGGGACGGGACGGGTGCTGCTCGGCGGCGCGTTCCTGGCCGCACCGGTCGGCTCGACCCGGGCGCTCGGCCTGGACTCGGCGACCGCCAAGCGGGTGAGCTTCCTGGCCCGGATGATAGCCGCGCGCGACGTGGCGATCGGGGCCGGTACGGCGGCGGCAGCGGGCCAGGGCGGGCGTCCCGGCGGTTGGCTGCTCGCCGGCGCGTTCGCCGACGCGGCCGACGCAGTCGTCATCGCCGGCGCGCTCAAGAGCGGGCGGGCGAGCGGTCCGGTCGCCGCCGGCGTGGCTGGGGGAGCGGTGGCGTTGGCCGCGGTCGCCGTTGTGGGCGGCGCGACCGCGCTCAGACGTCGAGGCTGAGCTGGCCGCGGCCGGCGTCGCCGCCGAGTTCGCCACGCCGGTGATGCATCCGGCACAGCACCTGGTAGTGCACGGTGGTGTCGCTGTCGCTGCCGGCCGCGGTGTCCGCGACGAGCACGGTGTCGCCGGAACGGACCACCCGTCCGTCGACGACGCGCGCGTTCAACATGCCCGGCCGGCCACACCAGCACAGCACCTCGACATGGACCGGCACGACCTCGTCGGCGAGCTCCATCAGACGCTTGGCGCCCGGCAGCAGCAGTGTGCGGAAGTCGGTGGACAGGCCGAAGCAGTAGACGTCGACGTGCCAGTCGTCGACCAGCTCGGCGAGTTGATCGACGTGCTGGGGTTCGAGGAAGCCCGCCTCATCCACGATCAGGTAGTCCACGGCGCGGCCGGCCGCCCACTCGCCGCGCACGAGCAGCCGGATGTCGGTGTCGTCCTTCAGCTCGAGCGCAGCGCGCGCCAGCCCGACCCGGGTGGTGATCTTCGGCGCGCCGGAACGGTCGTAGCGGACCAGCAGTAGCCCGTGCCGGCCCTGCCGCGCGTGGTTGTGGTCGATCTGCAGGGCCAGGGTGGACTTGCCGCAGTCCATCGGGCCGTGGAAGAACATCAGCCGGGCCGGCATCGGCAGTGCGCGCCGGTTCCCTGCGGCCGGCACGGACGCGAGCGCGCCGGACGGGGACTCGGGCTCGGGCACCCCGCGAGGCTACCGGGACGCGGGCCGGTCAGCGGGGCCAGGCCCCGCGCGCCGCCAGCACCTCGCGCAGCACATCCGCGCGATCGGTCATGATCCCGTCGACGCCGAGGTCGAGGGCGCGCTCCATGTCGGCGCGCGCGTTGACCGTCCACACGTGCACCTGCAACCCGAGGTTGTGGGCGATGTCCAGGTAGCGGGCGTCCACCAGGTCGAACCGGCCGATCCGGAACGGCACCTGCGCGCACTGGCCGGCCGGCGCTCGGCGCGGCCGGCCGGGCAGCCTGAGCCGCAGCGCCTCGAGCGGCCCGAGCGAGGTACACGCGGACGGCCCGAGCGCTGCCCGGATGGCGGCCACCCGGTCGTCGGCGAACGCGCCGACGCATACCCGCTCGATCGCGCGGCTCTGCCGGATGACGTCGATGGCGGCCCCGAGCGAGTGGTCGTCCTTCACGTCGATGTTGACCTGCACGTGCGGCCAGGCGGACAGCAGTTCGGCGAGCAGCGGGATCGGCTCGCGTCCGGCGATGCGCGCGGAACGGACGTCGGACCAGGGCAGTGCCCGGATCCGGCCGGAGCGATCTGTCGTTCGGTCCAGGGACGCGTCGTGGAACGCCAGCGCGACTCCGTCCGCGGTCACGCGGACGTCGGTCTCGAGGTAGCGGTAGCCGAGCGCGACCGCGCGCTCGAAGGCGGCCATCGAGTTCTCGTCGCCGTCGCGCGCGAAGCCGCGATGGGCGAAGGCAAGCGGCGTCGGGCCGTCGAGGAACGCCATGATCGCCCTATCCTGCCGGACCGGCGCCGGCCGCGCCGATCAGCCGGCGAAGCGCTCCGGGGCCCGGGGCGAGCCCGCGGTGGGTCCCGTCGACCACGTCAAGGGTGACAGTGTGTGGATGGGACGGGCGCGCCTCACCCCAGCGTGGCAGCGGTGACGTAGTACTTGCCGTCTGCCTCCTTGGTGGTGGTGACCTTGAGCTTGCCGTGTCCACCTACCTCGGTGAACGTGAAGGTTCCGCTTGCCCCGGTGTCGCTGTGGTCGTCGGCCGGTTTCTGGAACGCCCGCCCGGACAGCGACGCGGTCGTCGCCGGATCGACGGTGCCGGGGTAGACGCAGTCCTGCGCGTCCTGCGCCTGCTCGAGCGCGAGGGCGCCGACGAAGATGAACGCCGGGATCTCGGCGTCGGCCGCGCTCGGGCAACTGCTCGCCGGCGCGCCACCGTCCGTCGGCAGCCCGTCAGCCGACGGCGCTGACTCGCTGCCCGCAGGCGCGGCGCCGGTCGCGGTGGCCGTCGCGGTGCTGGCCTCGGTGATGGCGGCGGTGATGGCGGCGGTGACCACCCCTGGCGGCCGCAGCGGCTCCGTTCGCGCGGCGGTGCGCGGTGTGCCGGTGGCGACCCGCGAGCCGGACTGTCTCGACAGGGCGTAGCCGCCTACCGCGAGCGCCGCCGCGAGCAGCACGCTGAGCGCGACCAGCCGGCCCTGACCCGCGCGCGATCGGTCCTGCGTCATGCTGACCCCCCGAACCGCTGCGCCCGACAGCCCCCGACAGGCCGGGCGAGCGACCCAGATCCTGCCATGGGTGCACCGTGATGGGGAGCCTTGCTGGCGCAAGCGGTGAATCCGTGTTTCACTCCTTGGTGTGGCCTACCGGCGCACCCCTCGTATCCAGGCCCGGCTCGATGCCCAACGACAGGGCATCGTGCGGGCCGCGACCGCGCTGGTGTCCGAGTCGGGCTACGCCGCCTGCTCCATCGCCCGCGTCGCAGCGCGCGCTGGGGTCGCACCCGGCACGGTCTACAACCACTTCGCGAGCAAGGGCGACGTGCTGGCCGACGTCTTCCGTGCCGTCGTGACCCAGGAGGTCGCCGCGGTGCGCACCGCGGTCACGAGCGGGACGGCGGCCGAGCGGATCGCGGCCGTGATCGAGACCTTCGCCGGGCGCGCGCTGAAAGCCCCCCGGCTCGCGTACGCGCTGCTGGCCGAACCGGTCGACGCACGGATCGAGGCGCTGCGGCTGCAGTTCCGCCAGGCGTTCTGCGACATCGTCGCCGACGCCGTGGCCGACGGCGTGGCGCAGGGGCAACTGCCGCCGCAGAACCCGGCGGTGACCGCAGCGGCGCTCGTGGGCGCGATCGGCGAGGTGCTGGTCGGCCCGCTCGACACCGGCGCCGCCGAGCCGGACACCGTCCCCACCCTGATCGGATTCGCACTGCGCGGGATCGGAGCCCTCGATGACACACACGCATGAGGTGAGCAACCAGGTGCCACCGCACACCGGTCGCGACATCGCGGCCCATCCGGCCCTGTTCGAGGGGCTGCACCGGGAGGGGGCCGGCTGGGCCGAGAGCGAGGTGCGCGCGCTCGGCGCCCTGGCGAACAGCGAGCCCGCGCAGGAGTGGGGCCGGCTGGCCAACGAGCATCCGCCGGTGCTGCGCACCCACGACCGGTTCGGCAACCGCATCGACGAGGTCGACTACCTGCCGCAGTACCACGAACTGATGCGCACCGCGGTCGAGCACGGGCTGCACGGCGCCCCATGGGCAGATGAGCGGGCCGGCGCTCACGTCGCGCGGGCCGCCAAGGTGATGGCCTGGGGGGTGGCCGACGCGGGCCACCTGTGCCCGATCTCGATGACCTACGCGGTCGTGCCGGCCCTGCGCGCGACGCCTGAACTCTCCGCCCGGTACGAGCCGCTGCTGACCAACCGCGTCTACGACCACGGGCTGCGCCCGCCGCTCGGCAAGGGCGGGCTGATCGCCGGCATGTCGATGACCGAGAAGCAGGGCGGCTCGGACGTGCGCGCCAACACCACCCGCGCGGTACCGCAGCCCGACGGCAGCTATCGGCTGACCGGACACAAGTGGTTCACCTCCGCCCCGATGTCCGACCTGTTCCTCACCCTTGCGCAGACCGACGGCGGCCTGTCCTGCTTCCTGGTGCCCCGCGTGCTGCCGGACGGCGCGCGCAACGCGTTCTTCCTGCAGCGGCTCAAGGACAAGCTCGGCAACAAATCCAACGCCTCGGCCGAGATCGAGTATGCGGACGCCGTCGGGTGGCTGGTCGGACCGCAGGGCCGCGGCGTGCGCACCATCATCGAGATGGTCAACATGACCCGGCTGGACTGCGCGCTGATGGCGGCCTCGGGCATGCGCATCGGTGTGGCCAATGCGGTCCACCACGCGACCCACCGCAGCGTGTTCGGCGCCCGGCTGCTCGAACAGCCCGCGATGGTCAACGTGCTTGCCGATCTCGCGATCGAGTCCGAGGCCGCGACCACGGTCGTGCTGCGGCTGGCCGGGGCCGTCGACCGTGCGATCCGTGGCGACTCCCAGGAGGCCGCCGTCCGTCGCGTCGGCCTGGCCGTCACGAAGTACTGGCTGTGCAAGCGCTGGTCCGCCCATGCGGCTGAGTCGCTCGAGTGCCTCGGCGGCAACGGCTACGTCGAGGAGTCCGGTCTACCCCGGCTGTACCGCGAAGCGCCGCTGGTGTCGATCTGGGAGGGCTCGGGAAACGTCGCCGCGCTGGACACGCTGCGTGCCATGGTGCGCGAGCCGGACACGATCGAGGCGTTCTTCGGCGAACTGGAGCTGGCCGCCGGGACGGACGCCCGTTACGACGACGCGCTGGCCCTGCTGCGCAAGGAGTTCGCGGACACCGATGACCTGCAGTATCGCGCACGGCACGTCGTCGAGCGGATGGCCTTGCTGCTGCAGGGTGGGCTGCTGCTGCGGCATGGCGACCCGGCGGTAGCCGATGCGTTCGCCGCTTCTCGGCTTGCGGGGGACTGGGGCGTCGCATTCGGCACGCTGCCGCGCGGTCTTGACACCGGGCGTGTGCTCGCTCGGGCACGCGTCGCTGACTGAAGCTTCGCCCCTTATCGGGAACGGTTTTCATATCGAGTATTGTTCGCGGCATGGCTGTGCTGCTCGCGCTCGGATCGCTGCTCTCGACCCTGCTCGGCGGTGTGCTCGCCATGCGGGCGCGCGACAAGCTGCACCTGATCCTCGGCCTGGCCGCAGGCGTGATGCTCGGGGTGGTGGGCTTCGACCTGCTGCCGGAGGCGATGGAGCTGTCCGACCAGGTCGTCTTCGGGGTGCCCGCCGTGATGCTCACGACGATCGGCGGCTTCTTCACGATCCACCTGATCGAGCGGTCGATGGCCATTCACCGGGCGCACGAGGGGGAGTTCGGCGGCCATCACCACGGCCTGGAATCCGTCGGCCTCCTCGCGGGGGGCGGCCTGGTCGCGCACAGCTTCCTGGACGGCGTCGGCATCGGGCTGGGCTATCAGGCCGGTGCCGCGGTGGGTCTGGCGGTGGCCATCGCCGTCATCGGCCACGACTTCGCCGACGGCTTCAACACCTTCACCATCACGACGTTGTACGGCAATGCGCGCCGACGCGCCCTGATCCTGCTCGGGCTGGACGCGCTCGCGCCGGTCGTCGGCGCCGCTGCGGGGATGGTGCTGCCGATCCCGCAGAGCGCGATCGGGCTCTACCTCGGCTACTTCGCCGGCTTCTTGCTGTACCTGGCTACGGCGGACATCCTGCCTGAGGCCCACGCGCGCCACCCGTCCCGCTTGACGCTGGCCTGCACGGTGGGCGGCGCGGCGTTCATGTGGCTCGTCGTCGGCCTGAGTCAGTAGGCGGGCGCCACCCCGGTTGCCGGCGTCCGCCGGCGATCAGCTGGCGCGGCGGTGCGGGGAGGCCAGCAGCAGGTCGCTGCGGCGCGCGGCGCAGCTCTGCCCGTCCGGCAGCAGTTCGCCGAAGTCCTCGAACAGGACGACGCCGTTGCACAGCAGGCTCCAGCCCTGTTCGGGGTGGGCTGCCACGACGTGCGCGGCATCACGGTCCGTGGCGTCGGCGGTGGGGCACGGCGGGGTGTGCCGGCAGTGGGGCGGAGCCGGGATTGCCGACTCACTGTGCGTGGTCATTTCGGTGTCCTGTAATCGCTTCCGGTAGAGAGCTACGTCACAAGTGTGCGCCCTGGCGCGATCTTGTCCAGTAGCCACGCGGGCCTGTGGACAGTAGTTCGGGACAAACCCGGACAGGTCTGTGTGGTTTTCGTTAGATCGTTATGTTCTTGTTATGAACAAATTGTCTCAAGTGCGTCCTTCCCGCTCCTGTGCGTCGCGTAACGCGTCGTCCCGCGGCACCCAGTCGGCGAGCACGGCGGGCACTCCGGCGTCGAGCGCGGCGTCGATCACCTCACGGTCGTCGTCGACGAACGCCGCGATCTCCCGCGACGCGAGCCCACCCAGGACGTCCAGCTTGTAGACCCGGGCCGGGCGGTAGTCGCCGTCCGGGCGCATGTGCAGCTCGGTTCCGGGCAGGGCGTGTTCGGTGAGCCATTCGCGAGTGACCCCGCGCAGCCACTCCGGGCGGCCGGTCAGCCACACGATCTCGTGCCGGTCCGCCAGTTCGCGCACCAGCCGGGCGCCGACTGCCAGCAGCGAATCGGCGTGGGCCGCCTCGAAGAACGCGCCCCACGCCTTGTGCCGGTGCAGGTGGTGCAGCCGGTGCCGGACGTCGGCGACGACGCCGTCGATGTCGAACACCGCGAGGCTCACCGGGCGAGTCTGCCAAAGTGGCGCACCTGGGATGCTGAAGGCATGCGATTCGTCGACGCGGTGCCGCCGTACGAGCTGACCTACAACGACGTGTTCATGGTTCCGGGCCGTTCGGACGTGACCTCACGCTTCGACGTCGACCTGGCCACGGCAGACGGCAGCGGCGCGACGCTTCCGCTGGTGGTGGCCAACATGACCGCGGTCGCCGGCCGGCGGATGGCCGAGACCACCGCCCGCCGTGGCGCGCTGACGGTGCTTCCCCAGGACATCCCGGCAGCCGTGGTGACCGAGGTGGTGAGCTGGGTGAAGACACGGCACCTGGTCGTCGAGACCGCGCTGACCCTCGCTCCGCACAGCCCGGTCGGCGACGCGCTCGCCCTGATCCACAAGCGCGCCCACGGCGTGGTGGTGGTGGTCGAGGACGGCCGTCCGGTCGGCGTGGTCACCGAGGCCGACTGCACCCGGGCGGACCGCTTCGCCCAGCTGCACCAGGTGATGAGCGCCAACCCGCAGACCCTGACGGACCCGGTCGACCCGGTGCACGCGTTCGCCGAACTCGACCGCAGCCGGCGCAAGCTCGCACCGGTGGTCGGTGCCGACGGCCGGCTGGTCGGGGTGCTCACCCGGACGGGTGCGCTGCGCTCGACGATCTACCAGCCCGCTGTCGACGCCGGCGGCCGGCTGCGCGTGGCAGCCGCGGTCGGCGTGAACGGGGACGTCGAGGGCAAGGCCGCCGAACTGCTCGCCGCGGGTATCGACGTGCTGGTCGTCGACACCGCCCACGGGCACCAGCAGCGCATGCTGGACGCGCTGTCGGCCGTGCGCGCGCTCGACCCGCAGGTTCCGGTCGTCGCGGGGAACGTGGTGTCCGCCGAGGGGGTACGCGACCTGGTCGACGCCGGCGCGGACATCGTGAAGGTCGGGGTCGGGCCCGGCGCGATGTGCACGACCCGGATGATGACCGGTGTCGGGCGGCCGCAGTTCTCCGCCGTGCTCGAGTGCGCCACTGCGGCCCGCAAGCTCGGCAAGCACGTCTGGGCTGACGGGGGAGTGCGGCATCCGCGAGACGTCGCGCTGGCACTGGCCGCGGGCGCGTCGTCGGTCATGATCGGCTCCTGGTTCGCCGGCACGTACGAGTCGCCGGGGGATCTGCACATCGCGCCGGACGGCCGTGCGTACAAGGACAGCTTCGGCATGGCATCGGCGCGGGCAGTCGCCAACCGCACCAGCGGCGAGAGCGCGTTCGAGCGGGCCCGCAAGGCGCTGTACGAGGAGGGGATCTCCTCCGGGCAGCAGTTCCTCGACCCGAGCAGGCCGGGTGTGGAGGACCTGCTCGACGAGATCACGGCCGGTGTTCGGTCGGCCTGCACGTATGCGGGAGCGGCCACCCTCGAGCAGTTCCACGAGCGGGCCGTGGTCGGTGTCCAGTCGGCCTCGGGCTTCGCCGAAGGGCGTCCCCTCTACGCGGGCTGGTGAGCCGTCCGGCTCGGCCCGCGAAATCGCTGCCGCCGGCCGTTACCGTGGAGCCATGACCAGCCGCAGCACGACCTGGTGGCCGCCCGACTAGGACGGCCACCTTCCGCTGCACCCGTGGGCCGTCCGTGTCGGACGGGCCCACTCGCAGCCGGCGAGGTGCGCGGACGATGCGGACGCCCTGACGATCTCAGGAGCCACATCATGTCCCGCATCCTCAGCGGCGATCGCCCCACCGGCGCGCTGCACCTCGGCCACTACTTCGGCACGCTCGCCAATCGCGTGCGGTTGCAACAGCAGGGGCACGAGCTGTTCGTGGTCGTCGCCGACTACCAGGTCATCACCGATCGGGCCACGCCCGGGGCGGTGCGTGACGCGGTCACCAGCCTGGTGCTGGACTACCTCGCCTGCGGGCTCGACCCGGACGCAACGGTCGTGTTCGCCCACAGTGCCGTGCCGGCGTTGAACCAGTTGCTGCTTCCGTTCCTGTCCCTGGTGAGCGTCGGCGAGCTGTCTCGCAACCCGACGGTCAAGCAGGAGGCGCGGCAGTCCGGGAGACGTGCGGTGAGCGGGTTGCTGCTCACCTACCCGGTGCACCAGGCCGCGGACATCCTGTTCTGCAAGGCCGATCTCGTGCCGGTCGGGCGCGATCAGCTGCCGCACCTGGAGCAGACCCGATCGATCGCTCGCCGGTTCAACGAGCGGTACGGGCCGGTGTTCGGGCTGCCCGAGGCGCTGCTCGGCGACGCGCCCGTGCTGCTCGGCCTCGACGGCCGCAAGATGTCCAAGAGCCTCGGCAACGCGATCGCGCTGAGTGACCCACCCGATGTGGTCGCGGCGAAGGTGCGCGCGGCCCGCACCGACTCGGAGCGGACGATCAGCTACGAGCCCGAGCGCCGTCCGCAGGTGGCCAACCTGCTGCGGATCGCGGGCCTGTGCTCCGGCACCGAGCCCGCAGCGCTCGCGGACGAGGTGGGCGACGGTGCGGGCCGGCTCAAAGCGCTCGTCACCGAGGCGATCGTCCAGTTCCTGCGCCCGCTGCAGGACCGGCGGGCCCGCTTCGACGCCGCGGACGTGCACGACGTGCTCGCCCGCGGCACCGCGGTCGCCAACGCCGTCGCCGATCGCACGCTGGCGCATGTGCACGCGGCCATGGGTTTCGCGGAACGCCGGCACACTGCGATCCGGACGTCGTCGGCGCGATCGCCTGGTCCGCGGTGACCGAGTGGCCCGCACGTCGCGGATCGGCTGTCCCTTCGCGGCGTGACTGTGTGACAGTGGACTGGTGAGTCATGACCACCACAGCCACTCTCCGGGCGCGGGCGCGGACCGTCGCTGGCTGCTCGCAGCGCTCGCCGTGGTCCTGGCGTTCATGGTCGCCGAGATCGTCGCCGGCCTGCTGGCGCACTCGCTCGCTCTGATCACCGACGCCGGGCACATGATCACCGATGCCGCGGCGATCGGCGTCGCGATCGTGGCAGTCCGGATCGGGCGGCGGCCGGCACGCGGTGCGTACACCTACGGGTTCGCGCGCGTCGATGCGTTGTCGGGGCAGGCGAACGGCATCACCCTGGTGCTGCTCGCGATCTGGTTCGGCGTGGTCGGCATCTCGCGGCTGATCTCACCCGGCGCAGTGCACGGCGGGGTGGTGAGTGTCGTCGCCGCGGTCGGGGTGGGCGTGAACCTGCTCGCCACCTGGCTGGCCGGCCGGGCGGACCGGTCCAGCCTGAACGTGCGCGGCGTGCTCGCCCACCTGATCACGGACGTCTGGGCCTTCGTCGCAACGTTTGCCGCCGGCCTGATCATCGTGTGGACAGGGTGGACCCGCGCCGACGCGATCGCGTCGCTGCTCGTGGCCGCGCTGATGGCGTGGACCGGGTGGGCGCTGATCCGCGCTGCCGGCCGGGTCTTCCTCGAGGCGGCCCCGTCCGACATCGACCCGTTCGAGGTCGGGGAACGGCTCGCGGCTGTCGATGGTGTGGCCGAGGTCCACGACCTGCATGTCTGGCAACTGGGCGCCGCGGAGCGGGCGATGTCCGCGCACGTCCTGGTGAACGCGCCGTACGACTGCCACGAGGTGAGCACCCGGCTGCGCGCGATCCTGGCCGAGCACTACGGAATCGGGCACGTCACGCTGCAGGCCGATCATGCCGACGCGACCGACCGGCCCGGTTGGCACGATGCGGGGCACTGCGACGATGCGCACGGCCAGGTGCACGTGGCGCCGGCAGCTCAGTGAGCCGCGGATCCTTCAGTCACAGGCGGGTCACTCGCCGCCCGGGAGCAGGTCCGTGAGCTTGTCGGCACCGGCGTCGATCGGCCGCCTCCGCGCTGAGAATGCCCCGCGCTCTGCGCTGAAATGCCCCGCGTTGCCGGGATAGTGTTCCGACGGTACCCACTGCTGTCCCGTCCTACCAGCGGTCCGGATGCACAGAAGGGTGAGCGATGCTGCTGCCGATGTCGCCGACCAGTTCGATGTTCCTGCTCGGCGAGACCCGCGAGCACCCGATGCACGTCGGGGGCCTGCAGCTGTTCCAGCCGCCGGACGGCGCCGACGCGCTGGACGTGCGCGCCATGTTCGAGGCGGCGGTGGCCGACGGCGATGTCGCGCCGCTGTTCAGCAAGCGCGCGCGTCGTGCCTTGACCACGTTCGGCCAGTGGGGCTGGGAGCCGGACCGCAGCTTCGACCTCGAGCATCACGTTCGCTTCAACGCGCTGCCGCGCCCCGGCCGGGTTCTCGAGCTGCTCGCGCTGTGCTCGCGGCTGCACTCGTCCCTGCTGGACCGGCACCGTCCGCTGTGGGAGATGCACTTGATCGAGGGGCTGGAGGACGGCAGGTACGCCACCTACTTCAAGGTGCATCACTCGATGGTCGACGGCGTCAGTGCGCTACGCCTCATGCAGCGGATGCTCAGTGAGGATCCTGACGAGCGGCACATGCCCGCGCCGTGGGCGTTGCGCTCTCCGGCGCCGCGTCGCGCAGACGGGGTCGATGTCGCGCAACTGCCGGGCGCCCTCGCTCGTGGTGCGCTCGAGTTGGCAGGCGCCACACCGGCGATCCTGCGGCTGCTCAACCGGAGCCTGTCCGGCCATGACGAGGTCGTCGCCGCGGCACCGAAGTCGATGTTCAACGTCCCGATCACCGGAGCCCGCCGGTTCGCCGGGCAGTCGTGGTCGATCGATCGCATTCGTCGAATCAGCAAGGCGGGCGAGGCGACGCTGAACGACACGGTGCTGGCCATGTGCTCGGGCGCGCTTCGCAGCTACCTGCTCGAGCTCGGGGCCCTGCCGGACGTCCCGCTGATCGCGATGGTGCCTGTCTCGCTGCACACGAGCGAGTCGTCCGCGGAGGGCGACGGCGGGGGCAACGCGATCGGCGCGGTGCTCTGCAACCTGGGAACGCACCTGGACGACGCGGGGGAGCGGTTGCGGACCGTGCACGCCTCCATGCAACGCGGCAAGGAGTCGTTGCAGGGGATGAGTCAGCTGCAGATCCTGGCGGTCAGCGCTGTCGCGATGAGCCCGGTGGTGCTCGAGTGGCTACTGCGTGCACACGGCCGGATGCGGCCGGTGTTCAACCTCATCATCTCGAACGTCCCGGGCCCACATAGCCAGCTGTACTGGAACGGGGCGCGGCTGGACGGCGTGTACCCGTTGTCGGTTCCGATCGACGGCCAGGCGCTGAACATCACCTGCACCAGCTACGCCGACGAACTCGCATTCGGGCTCACCGGCTGCCGCCGGACCGTGCCGCACCTGCAGCGGCTGCTGACTTTCCTCGACGACGAGTTGGCGGCGCTGGAGCGGGCGACCGGGGTGGCCTGAAGCGGCACGATCAGCCGAGTTCCACCACCACCGGCGCATGATCGGACGCGCCCGTACCCTTGCGTGCCTCGCGATCGACGAACGCGTCGGTCACCGCGTCGGCGAACGCGGCGTCGGCGTAGACGAGGTCGATGCGCATGCCGCGGTTCTTGGGGAAGCACAGCTGGCGGTAGTCCCAGTAGGTGAAGGGGACCTCGTACTTGAGCGCGCGTGGGTACACGTCGCGCAGCCCGGCCTCGCGCAGTGCGGCCAGCGCGTCGCGCTCGGGGGCGGTGACGTGGGTGCTCTCGGTGAACTGGCTGATGTCCCAGACATCCGCGTCGGTGGGTGCGATGTTGAAATCGCCCAGCACCGCGAACGGCCGCGCGGAGTCGAGTTCCTCGACCACGGTCGTGCGCAGCGCGCCGAGCCAGCGCAGCTTGTACTCGTAGTGCGCATGCTCGACCGTGCGGCCGTTGGGCACGTACACCGACCAGAGCCGCACCCCGTTGCAGGTGACGCCGATCGCGCGCGGCTCGACGGCCTCGATCATCGCGTCCTCCGGCTGGAACCCGGGCTCGCCGGACAGGCCGCGGCGGACCCCCTCGATGCCGACGCGCGACAGCACGGCCACGCCGTTCCACCGCCCGGTGCCGTGCACGGCCGACTCGTAGCCGAGCCTGCCGAGTTCATCGGCCGGGAAGTCGGCCTCGCTGCACTTGATCTCCTGCAGGCAGAGGACGTCCGGTTCGGCCGTCCCCAGCCAGTCGAGCAGCCGTGGCAGCCGGGCGCCGATCGAGTTGATGTTCCACGTCGCGATTCGCACCCGCACAGCCTGTCATGCGGTGCCGACGCGGTGTGCGGAGCGGTCTGCCGTCAGTGCCGCGCCGTGGTGCGGTAGTGCCTCGCCATCCAGGGGCCGTAGACGCCGGTGTTGGTCCGTGCACGCACGGTCACGCGGTACCGCGCGCCTGCGCGGGTGTGCGTCCAGGTGTGGCTCGGGGTCCGGCCGGTCGTCGTGTACGACCAGCGCGTCCAGCCGGAGCGGGTCTTGCGGCTGATCGCCACCTGGTAGCCGGACAGCTTGGTGCCGTGCAGGCTGGGTGCCGTCCAGATGAGCACGACATGGTGCGCGTAGCCACGCAGCCGGTGGTACACCGGCGCGCTCGGCCGTGGAATGAGCGAGCGCCAGGAGCTGGCGATGCTCCACCCGGCCGCGGTGTGCGCGCTCAGCCGTACCCGGTAGCTGCGGCCGGCCAACAACCCGCGCAGCGTGTAGCGCGACGCGGAGCCGGCGATCGGGTAGTAACCCACGCTGCAGGAACTGGTGATGTAGGGCGAGCACGGCGCGTCCCACGAGTGCGTGCTGGGCCGCCAGATCTCGATCTGAGCCTCGTAACGGTTGGCGCCCCGCACAGGGGTCCACGCCAGCCCGGCGCTGGTGGTGGCACGCGAGGTGCGCGGAGCCGCCATCCGCCCCGGCGTGGCCGGCGTCCCAGCGGGCAGGCACGACCGCCCGGACGGGGTGTTGAGCAGGGTGAGGTACGGGACGTCGACCCAGCGGGCGGGAAGCGGTGAGCCCATCGCTTGCGCGTACACGCTCCGCCCGAGCGCCGCCGGCCAGTTGACGGCGGAACCACCCGCACAGCCGCGCAGCGTGTTGATCGCCGTGGACGTCGCCGTCAGGTACTGTCCGCCGTTGCGATGGACCTGGAAGTCGAGGTAGGACTTCACGGTTCGTTGGCACGGCGCGCCGGTGGAGCCGGCCCGGCCGATCGCGGTGCGCGGCGCGACAGCGCTCCCGACCCGGACGCTCACCGAATAGAGGTGCTGGTACACCGACACGATGCCGCCGCCGTGATCGATGACCACCTCGCTGCCGCCGCCGGTCCGCCCGCCCGTCGGCACGCAGGCGCTGCTCGCCCGGGTGGCCTGGATCACGATGCCCGCGCCGGCGGCGTAGACGTACGGGTGCGGGTTCGCCGGATCGGTGATGTTGAAGTTCATCGCGAAGTAGCCGCGGTGATCTCCGGCGCAGTTGTTCGTGCCGGTGCTGGGCCCGTTGTTGTTCACGTGGTCACCGATGCAGCCGACCCGGACCGGGACGTGCAGCGGGAACCAGACCGGGTCGGAGTACGGGTGTGTCGTGCTGACGGCTGCAGCGGCGAGGGCGACGGCGGGGGTAGGTGTGCCGCGGCGCGGTACCGGCGCTTGCATCACGGTGATCGTGAGCAGCGCGGCGAGCCCGAAGACGCCGAAAACACGCGGCAGACGTCTGACCTGCATTGCAGTTCCTCCACGGGAGTCGTTCGGACCGCCCCCGCGGCATGTCGGCCGCACACTGTCTGCGGCAAACGTCCAGATCGTACGGCACCCGCCCCCCGGTTTGCACCGTCGCTGAACACTATCGGCCGCGCGGGCGGCTTGCTGAGCCGGCCACAACTGGCGGTCGGCTCTGCTCCACCCACCCGGTTACCGGATCCGGGGCCGAATTCTGGTAACCGCAGGGGGAAGCGGCGCCGTCCACCCAGGCTCAGGCCGTCGCGGCGTCCTCGGCGGGCACGACGTGGGCAGCCAGCGCGGCGAGGTCGAGCCCGAGCGTGCTGCCGAGGGCCGCAACGGTGAAGAAGGCCGGAGTGGCGATGCGGCCGGTCTCGATCTTGCGCAGGGTTTCGACCGGAATGCCGGATGCGGCGGCGACGTCGACCATGCTGCGGTCGCCGCGCGCCTGACGCAGGGCAGCACCGAGCCGGCGGCCGCGGTCGCGTTCAGCGGGGGAGAGGATCGGGCGAACCATATCCGTGATACTAATACCGGTATAACTATCACGGTGTGGAGGACGCGATGCTGGAACTGAAGACGCCCGGCGAGATCGACGCGATGGCCGCGGCCGGAGCAGTCGTGGCCCGTGCGCTCGCCGGGACACGTGCCGCCGCGCAGCAGGGGGTTCGCCTGGTCGAACTCGATCAGCTCGCGCGCGCGGTGCTGCGCGAGGCGGGGGCAACCTCGCCCTTCCTCGGCTACCAACCGTCGTTCGCCCACAGCCCGTTCCCGGGGGTGCTGTGCCTGTCCGTCAACGACGCCGTGCTGCACGGCATCCCCACCGGCTACCGGCTTCGCGACGGTGACCTGCTCAGCGTCGACTGCGGCGCCACCGTCGACGGCTGGACGGGCGACGCAGCGGTGTCGTTCTGCGTCGGGCACGCCACCGACGCCGCCGGCGCCCGGCTCCTGGAACGCACCGAGGCGGCACTTCGCGCCGGGATCGCCGTCGCGCAGCCCGGCGCCCGGATCGGCGACATCTGCGCTGCGATCGGCGCCGTCGCCCGTGCGGCCGGATACGGCCTGCACACCGACTTCGGCGGCCACGGCATCGGTCGCACCATGCACGAGAGCCCGCACATCCCGAACGACGGTCGTGCCGGCCGTGGCATGCGGCTGCGGCCGGGCCTCACGATCGCCATCGAACCGTGGTTCCTCGCCGGCGGACAGGACGCCTATCGCGTCGACGACGACGGCTGGACGCTGCGCAGCGCCGACGGATCCCGCGGCGCGCACTTCGAGCACACCGTTGCCATCACCGACGAAGGGCCGCGCATCCTCACCGTGTGAGCAGGCATCGGCTCACACCGACTCACACCGACTCACACCGACTCGCTCGGATCACGGCGCGCGCGGGGACACGTCGGCGTCCGGAGACGTCGCGAAGGTCTGCACGTGGTCGACGGCTGTCTGCAATGCGTCCCTGAGCGGAGTGATCTCCTGAGCGACCTGGGCGAGCAGCATGCCGCCCTGGAACGCGGCCAGCAACAGGTTGGCCAGCCGAGTGGGGTCCGCTGCGGCGCTGAGGCGGCGCTGATCCTGCATGCGCTGGAGCCCGTCACGGAAGATGGCCCGCCACTGATCGAACGCACCGGCCAGTTCGTCATGAACGTCCAGGTCCGTCTTGATGATCTCGCTCGCCAGGGAGCCGAGGCTGCAGCCTTCCTGGTAGGCGCGCTCGTAGGCGACGTAGTGGTCCGTCCAGGCCCGAAACGCCTCGAGGTCGTCGAAGCCGGCGAAGCGCTCACCTCGGTGGAACGCGAGGACGCGTTCGGCCTGCCACGCGATGACCGCGAGGACGAGGCTCTCCTTGGTCGGGAAGTAATGGTTGATCTGCGAGCCACTGACGCCGGCGGCACGGCGGAGCCGGTCGTTGTTCGTGGCGTGCACGCCGTTTGCGTAGATCAACTCCGCAGCATGCTCCAGGATGCGCGCGCGTGTCGCCTGCCCCTTGTCGGTGAGCTTGCGGGGTTCCCGGGTTCCGGTAGTGGTCGGCACGACGCCCACGATACCGTAAATTGGGCTTGACAGCCCAGTCGCTGCGGCGTCTACTAAAGAAGTGGGCTAGAAAGCCCAAACAGTCGAGCCGTGAGGCAGGGGAGAGCCGTCGATGAAAGCAATCGTGGTAACCGATCAGGCTGCAGGACTGGGCGGGATGACGCTGACGCAGCGGCCGGAGCCGTCGGCGGCGATCAACGACGTCGTTGTCGAGGTCAGGGCCTCGGGATTCGTCCCGACGGAGTTGGAGTGGCCGTCCACGTGGACCGATCGTGCGGGCCGGGACAAGACACCGTCCATCCCGGGCCACGAGCTGGCCGGCGTGGTGCATTCGCTCGGCTACGGCACGACCGGGCTGTCGGTGGGGCAGCGGGTCTTCGGCCTGGCGGACTGGCACCGCGACGGCACCCTGGCGGAGTACGTCGCGATCGAAGCACGCAACCTCGCGCCGCTGCCCGGCGATGTCGACTTCACGGTGGGTGCGAGCCTGCCGATCTCGGCCTTGACGGCGTGGCAGGGGCTGTTCCAGCACGGCCGGATTCAGGCTGGTCAGAGCGTTCTCGCGCACGGCGCGGGCGGCGCAGTCGGGACGATGGTGACCCAGCTCGCGCGAGAGGCCGGCGCGTACGTCATCGGCACCGGGCGCGCGGCCGACCGCCAGAAGGCACTGGACTACGGTGCGCATCAGTTCCTCGATCTTGGCAACGATGCGCTGGAAGACGTCGGCGGTGTCGATCTGGTGTTCGACGTCATCGGCGGCGCCATCCAGAGGCGGTCCGCGGCGCTGGTCCGGGCCGGGGGGACGCTGGTGAGCATCGTCGGGCCGCCCGAAGCGCGGCCGGTGGATGGCCGGGCGATCGACTTCGTGGTCGAGGCCGATCGCAGCCAACTGACTGAAATCGTCCGGCGGGTGCGAGACGGTCGGCTGCGCGCGAACATCGGCGACGTCGCAGAGCTCGATGATGCCGTTGCCGCCCTCAACCCGAGCGAGCGACGTAGCGGCAAGACGATCATCCGCCTAGGTGCTGCCACGTAGCCGTCAGGGGAAGGCCGTCAGCGAAGACGGCCAGTTGACATAATGTACATTATCGGCGATGTGCTAGTGGCGCCATGCGGATCGGCGGCGCATCAGCCGCTCAATCCGGCGCGACAGCTTTCGTATACTCGGGTCGCCGGCATCCAGTCCAGCCCGGCGGAGCTCGGCGCGCGCGAGTTGCAGCCGGAGCGCTCGATCGATGCGTCGTCGTCTACGACTCGAACGACCGCGTGGGTCGGCGGGCTCGTAGTCGACGGACGACACGTTATGCAGCGTAGGCGGGACTGCAGCTGTCGTCGCGGCAAGCGGCCGGTTCCGCCCCCTAGGGCCCGGACCGGGTGGGCTGCGCGAATGCGTGTGGAACTGTCATAACGTGTGGCGGTCGACGCGCCAGGGCGCCGACGCGAGCACCGAACCCATCAGGGGACGATCGTGCGAAGGCATGCGCGGAAGGCCGGTCGCCACACGCTCCAGGTGTGCTTGCCGGGGTAGGTCCGCAGCACCACGTGCTTGCCCGCCGATCGGAGCGCGTCCGCGAACCGGGCCGTCTGCGCTTTGGTGCGGCGGTCGTCATTGCCGTAGGCCAGGAAGACGAGCGCGGGTTCGCGTTTGGCGTGCAGGAGGGCGCTCGCCGCGCGTTGCGCGCCGAGATCATGCCCCAGCGGCGGCGCGGCGCCGGTGTAGTAGCCGGACAGCCCGCACACCGCGTGTACCGGCTGGTGGTCGAGCAGCGGCAGGTAGGCCGCACCGAAGCCTCCGGACGAGAGCCCGGCATAGCTGTAGCTGCTGTTGGTGCGGAAGGTGCCGGCGACCCACCTGCGCAGGTCGACCGCGACCGAGGTGCCGATCTGCTGCTCGGCGGTGTTGACGTACCAACTGCGCTGGACGGCCGGACCGTTTCCGTCGGGGAGCACACCGATGAACGGTCCGACCCCGGACGCGGACTGTGCGGCCTGCAGGTCGCCGAGCTTCAACAGACCTTGTGGACTGCCGGGGTCGCCGTGCAGCAGGACCACGACGGGGTACCGCTGAGTGCTGTGCGCGTAGCCGGCCGGCAACATCACGATCACCTTGCGGCTCTCGTGCAGCGCGGGCGAGGGATAGGTGGTCTCGAGCAGTTGCGGCGCACTGACGACCGCGCCGCCGGCACTGTGGTAGACCCGATCGGGCGGGAGCACGCCGCGTGAGGCGGCGACACCGATCCCGCCGAGGAGTGCCGCGGCGATTGCGTAGGCGAGGAGCCGGCGCCGGGACTGCCGCCGCGGCGCCGGGCCACGTCCGAAGACGCGGCCGGCGAGCAGTCCCCACGGGAAGACCGAGACGTGCTCCCAGTCGGCCAGCTGGTGATGGACCAGCAGGCCGCCGAACAGGAACAGCACGAGGCCGACGGTCAGCCGCCGGTCCCGGACGATCCCGGCGAGCGCGCCCGAACTGGCCGCCACGATCGCGGACGCGCCGATGTCCAGGGTGTCCATGCGGGTCAGCGCCCACTGGCTCCCCCCGGCCGCGAGCAGCCCCAGTTCGGCGGCCACGCTCAGCGGCCCGGCAACGGCGGCGAAGACGGCCAGCACCGCGGCCCGCGTGTGTCCGGCCGCGACCTCATAGCTGCCCATCGTCACGAGCAGGCTCACGCAGATGCTGACCACCATGAACAGGTCGCGCGTGAGCAGGGTGGAGCTCACCAGTACCCCGTAATGGCCCCCGGTAACCGCGTGCACCGAGAACGCGCCGTCCACGAACCGGGCCGTCGGCAGTTCGAGCCCGCGCTGCAGCCGCACGAACGTGGCGATTACCGCGGCGACCAGCGCCAGCGTGACCACGGGTGGGCGCCGACGGATCGCGGGCCACGCCCGGTCCGCCGCTGTGCGGATCAGCGGTCCCAGCTCGCCGCGGACCGGTGCCCATCCCCCGTTGCGCAGCCCCGCGCGCCACCACCGGCCGCGCTTCAGTGGTTGCGGCGCAGCGCGCGGCGCAGCCCCAGCGGGCAGTACGCACGCGCGATCGCCAGTTGCGCGAACGGTTCCTGGGCACGATGCGGAATCGCCAACCACCTGGGCTCCCATCGAGGTGCGAACTTCTGCTTGTACGACCGCAGCGAGCGCGTCGGGTAGATCCGCTCCCCCAGCTCGCCGTGCGGACGGGGAACACTGGCCAGGCTGGCGAGCTGCACGCCGTTGTCCCGGTAGTGCGCGAGCGTCGTGGCGAGCAGGTAGTCCATCGCCGGGTTCGGCGCGTCCGGCCGGCGCCGCATGACGTCGATGACGCGGGCGCGCCCGTCGCGGTAGTGCCGCCAGGTGCACCAGGCCCAGATCGTTGCGTCGGGGGCGGCGACGCACCACAGGTCGGTTGCCCCGTCGGCCAGCTGCTCCAGCACGTCGCCGTGGCGCGAGAGGGTGAAGCCCAGCTCGCCGCCACGCTTGGTCCGCAGCCACTGCTGGGAGATCTCGGCGAGCGCGGGAGCATCGGGGGGCTCGAACGGCCGGACCTGCAGCCCGGCGCGGCGGGCCGAGGCGACCGCGTGCCGGATGCCTGCGCGCGGGCTCCCGGCCAGGGTGAAGTCGGCCAGGTCGAGCACGGCCTCGTCGGCGATCTCGCAGACGGCGAAGCCGCGACGGCGGAACGGTTCGGGATCCGACACCGCGACGAAGGCGGGGCGGAGCCTGCGGCGGCGCAGCTGGTGCAGGTACTGGTCGAGCGCGGTGTCCGCGAGCGCGTCGGGCGCGACCACGTCGCCCGCGGTGACCGCCCAACGTCCGGACCGCAGGTATCCGCCGGCCGCCCAGCCGTCCAGCACATCGATGACCTCGACGTCGCCGGCGGCGAGGAACGGCGCGACGCCGGTGGTGCCGAAGCGGGCGGCGAGGCGGGCGTGCGCGCGCACCTGCTCGCGATTACGCGTCGAGGGTGGCGCGAATGCCAGCGGCCCGGCAGCGACGGCGACCTGCGGCGACGCTGCACCGGGATCAGGTGGTGGCAGCAGCGTGGTCATCGCGACCGACTCCTTCGTGGACGAGCGTTCCGGCGGCGCGGCGGGTCGCGCCCGCCGCCAGGATGCGGCCGGGTTCATGTACGGATCGTGTCGTGATCATGAGAATTGGATATGCGGCGCGCGATTACCCAGCCAGTTCCTCACGTGCGCGCACTACGGTGCGCTCGTGCGCGCTCTCGTCGTCGAGGACGATTCGCGGATGGCCGACCTGCTTCGCCGCGGCCTGACCGAGAGCGGCTACGGCGTCGACGTCGTCCGCACCGGACCGGATGCCCTCTGGCAGGCCGGCGAGGTCGACTACGACGTGATCCTGCTCGACGTCGCGCTGCCCGGCATGGACGGGTTCACCGTGTGCCAGCGGCTGCGAAGCGCACAGTGCTGGACGCCCATCCTGATGCTCACCGCGCGCGCGGACGTGGCCGATCGGGTGACCGGGCTGGATGCCGGTGCCGACGACTACCTGGCCAAGCCGTTCCGCTTCAGCGAGCTGCAGGCGCGGTTGCGTGCGCTGTTGCGCCGCGGAACCGCGCCCCGGCCGTCCGTCCTGGTGGCCGGGACGTTGCAGCTCGATCCGGCCACCCGCGTCGCCCGGCGCGGCAGGACGCAGCTCGACCTGTCCGCCAAGGAGTTCGAGCTGCTGAGGCTGTTCCTGAACCATCCCGGCGACGTGCTGAGCCGCACCTACATCCTCGAGCACGTCTGGGACTTCGCCTATCAGGCCGGGAGCAACGTGGTGGACCAGCACGTGAGCGCGCTGCGGCGCAAGGTCGACCGGCCGTTCGGTGTCGAACAGTTGGAGACGGTGCGCGGGGCGGGCTACCGGTTGCTGCCCGAGGCGCGACCCGCCGCGGAGCAATGAGTCCGGCCCGATGAGCATCCGTGCGCGCCTGGCGGCGCTGTTCGCGTTGGCCACCCTGGTGCTCGTGTGGGCGGGAGCGGCGCTGTTCGTCAGTCGCCTTCAGCAGGGCCTGGTGGGCAACGTGGATCAGCGCCTCGAGACGCGCGCCGCCTCGCTCGCCGCGGAGGTCGCCGCACACCATGGCTCGCTTCCGCGGCGCCTGAGCAGCGCCAACGGCATCTATGCGCAGGTGCTCGACAAGGCCGGGCAGATCGTGGACACCTCGTCCCGTCTGCTCAACCGGCCACTGCTCGATCCCCACCAGCTGCGCGCAGCACGCGCCCGGGCCACCAGCTCGGACAGCACCGTCGGCGTCGACATCGGCGATGACACCGTGCGCCAGTCGATGCGGCTTCGGGGCGAGCCGCTGGCCGATGGCTCGGACGTGCTGGTCGTCGCGACGAGCCGGGAGGACGTCGACACGGCCGTGCACAGTGCCACCGTGCAACTGGTCGAGCTGAGTGCGGCGGTGACCGTTGTCGCGTTCGGGGGCGGCTGGCTGCTGACCCGGGCCGCCCTGCGGCCGGTGGAACGGATGCGGCGCGAGGTCGCCGCGCTGGGCGCCGGGCAGATCGCCGAAGGCATCGCGGTACCCAGGACCCGTGACGAGCTCGCACGCCTGGGCCGGACCTTCAACGGCCTGCTGGGTCGGCTGCGGGCCGCCGCCGAACGTGAACGCGCCTTCATCAGCGACGCGGGCCACGAGCTGCGCACTCCGCTCGCCGTGCTGCAGGGTGAGCTCGAGCTCGCCCAGCATTCCGGCCGCACGCGCGAGGAACTGCGCGACACGGTCGCCGTCGCGGCCGAGGAGACCGAGCGCTTGGTCCGGTTGGCGGAGGATCTGCTCTTCCTCGCTCGCGGTGACGAGGAGCCCGCGCGGCCGCTCGCCCAGTTCGACCTCGTAGCGCTGGTGGAGCAGGCCGTGCGCGGGCCGGCCGGCAGGGCGCGGGCCGGCGCGGTGTCCGTGCAGGTGACGGCACCGGCGAGCCTGCAGGTGCACGCCGACCGTGACCGGATCAGGCGAGCGCTCGACAATGTTCTGGTGAACGCGTTGCGGTTCACGCCACCCGGTGGCGTGATCGCGGTCGATGTGCGTGCGGACGATACCGACGTGGTGCTCACGGTTCGCGACACCGGCCCGGGTTTTCCCGAGGACTTCCTGCCCATGGCGTTCGAGCGCTTCTCGCGAGCCCCTGGCCAGGACGACGCGGGTGCGCAGCCGAGCGGCAACGGCCTCGGACTGGCGATCGTGCGCTCGGTGCTGGTGGGACTCGGCGGTACCGCGAGCGTGGTCAACGCAGCCGGTGGCGGGGCGATCGTCACGCTGCGCTGGCCGCCCGATCCCGGCGCCGCCTAGCACGGGTCGCCGCGCGATCGGCGCGTGGTGCCCTGAGTCCGGTGCCGGCTCAGTCCGTTGCGACGTACGCCGCGAGATGCTCGCCGGTGAGGGTCGATCGTGTGGCCACGAGATCGGCAGGCGTGCCCTGGAAGACGATCCGGCCACCGTCGTGACCGGCGCCGGGACCGAGGTCGATGATCCAGTCGGCGTGCGCCATCACCGCCTGATGGTGCTCGATCACGAGCGCCGACTTGCCCGAGTCGACGAGCCGGTCGAGCAGGCCGAGCAGCTGCTCGACGTCTGCCAGGTGCAGGCCGCTGGTCGGTTCGTCGAGGACGTACACGCTGCCCTTGTCGGCCATCTGCGTCGCCAGCTTCAGCCGTTGCCGCTCGCCGCCTGACAGCGTGGTCAGCGGCTGGCCGAGACTTAGGTAGCCCAGCCCCACGTCGGCGAGGCGCTGCAGGATCTGGTGCGCCGCCGGCGTGCGCGACTCCCCCGCGCCGAAGAACTCGGCGGCCTCGGTCACCGGCATCGCCAGCACCTCGGCGATGTTGCGGCCCGCGTACCTGTACTCCAGCACCGAAGCCTGGAAGCGCCTGCCCTCGCACTCCTCGCACACCGTGGCGACACCGGCCATCATCGCCAGGTCCGTGTAGATCACACCGGTGCCGTTGCAGGTCGGGCAGGCCCCCTCGGAGTTGGCGCTGAACAGCGCCGGCTTGACGCCGTTGACCTTGGCGAACGCCTTGCGGATCGGGTCGAGCAGGCCGGTGTAGGTCGCCGGGTTGCTGCGCCGCGAGCCCTTGATGGCGCCCTGGTCCACGCACACGACGCCGTCGCGCCCGGCCACCGAGCCGCTGATCAAGGAGCTCTTGCCGGAGCCGGCCACGCCGGTCAGCACGCACAGCACGCCGAGCGGGATGTCGACGTCGACGTCCCGCAGGTTGTGGGTGCCGGCGCCGCGGACCTGCAGCGTTCCGGTCGGGGTGCGTACCGACGGCTTCAGCCGGGCGCGATCGTCCAGGTGCCGGCCGGTGACCGTTCCGCTGGCGCGCAGCCCCTCCACGGTGCCTTCGAACATGACCTCGCCGCCGGCCGCGCCCGCGCCGGGACCGAGGTCGACGACCCGGTCCGCTATCGCGATCAGCTCCGGTTTGTGCTCCACGACGAGGACCGTGTTGCCCTTGTCGCGCAGCCGCAGCAGCAGCCCGTTCATCCGCGCGATGTCGTGCGGGTGCAGGCCGATCGTCGGCTCGTCGAACACGTAGGTGACGTCGGTGAGCGAGGAGCCGAGCTGGCGGATCATCTTGGTGCGCTGCGACTCGCCGCCGGACAGCGTCCCCGACTGCCGGTCCAGACTCAGGTAGCCCAGCCCGATCTCGACGAACGAGTCCAGCGTCTCCCCCAGTGCTGCGAGCAACGGCGCCACCGACGGCTCGTCCAGTTCGCGCACCCACTCGGCCAGGTCACTGATCTGCATCGCACACACGTCGGCGATGCTGACCCCGTTGATCTTGGACGATCGGGCAGCCGCGCTGAGCCGCGTGCCCCCGCAATCAGGGCAGACGCCGAAGGTGATCGCGCGGTCCACGAACGCGCGGATGTGCGGCTGCATCGCCTCCTTGTCCTTGCTGAGCATGGACTTCTGGATCCTGGGGATCAGCCCCTCGTAGGTCAGGTTGATGCCCTCGACCTTGATCTTGGTCGGTGCCTTGTAGAGCAGGTCGTTCAGTTCCCGCTTGCTGAACGTGCGGATCGGCTTGTCCGGGTCGAAGAACCCGCAGCCGGTGAAGATGCGCCCGTACCAGCCCTCCATGCTGTAGCCCGGTACCGTCAGCGCGCCCTCGCTGAGCGACTTGCTGTCGTCGTACAACGCGCTCAGGTCGAAGTCGGAGATCGTGCCCAGCCCCTCGCAGCGCGGGCACATGCCGCCGGTGATGCTGAAGCTCCGGCGCTCCTTCACTGTCTGTCCGCCGCGTTCGACGGTGACCGCGCCGGCACCGCTGATCGAGGCGACGTTGAAGGCGAACGCCTGGGCCGAGCCGATGCGCGGCCGTCCGAGGCGGCTGAACAGGATGCGCAGCATCGCGTTCGCGTCGGTGGCGGTGCCGACCGTGGAGCGCGGGTTGGCGCCCATCCGCTCCTGGTCGACGATGATCGCGGTCGTCAGCCCGTCCAGCACGTCCACCTCGGGCCGGGCCAGCGTCGGCATGAAGCCCTGGACGAACGCGCTGTAGGTCTCGTTGATCAGCCGCTGCGACTCGGCGGCGATCGTGTCGAACACCAACGAGCTCTTGCCCGAGCCGGAGACCCCGGTGAACACGGTCAACCGCCGCTTCGGCAGCTCGAGGTTGACGTCTTTGAGGTTGTTCTCCCGCGCGCCGAGCACGCGGATCAGATCATGGCTGTCGGCGACGGGCTGCGCGGTCGGCGCGGCCTTCGCCTGGGCGGCCGGGGTCACTGGTCTGCTGCCTCCCATACGAAACCGTCCGGGTCGACGAAGGGGCCCGCGGATCCGGCGATAGCGATCCGATGCGATCCGCTGCCGTCCGGCGGAACGCCCGCATCCTTGGCGAGGGCGCGACGTCCGTAGAGCGCGAACTTGACCGGTGCGTCGGCCGTGTCGAACTGGACGTACTTGCTGCCGAAGCTCTTCCCCACCACGAGGCCGCGATCGACGTAGAACCGTTTGGTCGCCTTCACGTCGGCGACGCCGATCAGGAGCACGAGCTCGTCGATCGCCCGGGTCGGCGGCCCGGTGTCCTTCTTCGCGGACGTCGCCACCTTCCAGATCGTGCCGTCGGGTGCCTGCACGACGCCGCCGTAGCCCCACAGGCTCTTGTCGGCCGGCTTCAACGCAGCGGCGCCGTGCTGCAGCGCGGAGTCGAGCAGGCTGTCGACGGTGCTCGGCTGGGACACCACGAGCGAGAGGGTGAACCCGCGGAAGCCGCTCGTCGCCGCCTCGGACGCACGCGCGCGCACCTGGGCGCCCACCCCGAGCGCGGAGCAGAACGACTCGGTCGCGGCCGGATCGGGAACCTCCAGGATCAGCGCCTCGATGAACGCCATCTCAGCGCAGTTCCTGGATCCGGACCATGTTGCCGGCCGGATCGCGCAAGGCGCAGTCGCGCATGCCGTACGGCTGTTCGGTCGGCTCCTGCACGACCTCGGCAGCGCTGGCCTGGACCTGCTCGAAGGTGGCGTCGAGATCCCTGGTGGCCAGCAGGATCCAGCCGTAGGTGCCCTTGGCCATCATCTCGGCTATGGTGCGGCGCTCGTCGTCGGTGATGCCGGGATCGGCGCCGGGAGGCGCCAGCAGGATGGAGGTCTCGGGCTGGCCGGGCGGACCCACGGTGATCCAGCGCATCGTGCCGCTGCCGACGTCTGTGCGCACCTCGAAGCCGAGAACGTCGCGGTAGAAGGCCAGCGATGCGTCCGGATCCTCGTGCGGGAGAACGGTGGTGTGAATGCTGATGTCCATGCCGATCACGCTAGCTGCGGCTCGAGCGCCGGTGCTTCTCGATTCCTGACCGGTCTGGTCACCTTCTTCGCCACGCACGCCGGGAGCCCGGGCGTGGCCTGCGCCGCACGGCGTCGGTACGCGCTCGGTGACATGCCGACGAGCTCGGTGAACCGTGTGCTGAAGGTGCCGAGGGACGCGCAGCCCACCGCGAAGCAGATGTCGGTGACGCTCAGATCGCCTCGGCGCAGCAGCGCCATCGCGCGCTCGATGCGCCGCGTCATCAGATAGGAGTACGGCGATTCGCCGTACGCGCGCCGGAACTCGCGGCTGAGATGGCCGGCGGACATGTGTGCGTCGCGCGCGAGCGCCTCGACGTTCAGCGGCTGCGCGTACTCGCGGTCGATCCGGTCGCGAACCCGGCGCAACCGTGCGAGGTCTGCCAGTTGCTGCTTCGCGGCGGTGCTGCTCGTCACCCGCACGATGGTGCCACACTGCTCCCCTGGCGGCTCCCTCGTCGGAGATCGCGCCGTCCATGCTGCAAAGCACAGTTTGCAAAGATTGCTTTGCAAAGCTATCTTGGCTCCATGGCAACGGCGAAGCGGCTGGAGATGGACGCGGCCGCCCTCAAGGCACTGGCCCATCCGATGCGGGTGCAGATCCACCGGATCCTCGCGCTGCGCGGCCAGGTGAGCGTGACCAGCCTGGCCGAGGAGCTCGGCGAGAGCACCGGGGCGACCAGCTACCACCTGCGTCAGCTCGCCCGGCACGGACTCGTCGAGCAGTGCGACCCACCCGAAGGCGGCGGGCGCCAGCGCTGGTGGCGGATGGCGGTCGACGAGATCCACATGAAGGGCTTCGAGTTCCTGGAGAACCCCGAGACGAGCGAGGCGGTCGGCTTCCTGCTGCGCGAATACCAGCAGGACCGCAGCCGCAAGTTGGCGAACTGGTACGCGACGGCGACCCAGTGGCCGGTGGAGTGGCAACGGGCCTCGAGCGATGCCGACGGACGCCTCGAGCTCAACCCCAAGCAGACGCGCGCCCTGTCCGACGAGCTGCATGCCGTGATCGAGAAGTACAACAAGCTCAAGCCGGGGCGCGGCGCCCGCCAGGTCGACGTCCAGTACGCCGTCTTCCCGTCCGACACCGGGGAGCGTCCGTGAAGGCGATGGACGCCGGGTTCTGGCGCCTGTACAGCAGCAGTGCCACGTCGAACCTCGCCGACGGCGTGGGCCGGGCGGCGCTTCCGCTGCTGGCGACGCACTACACGCGCAACCCGGTGCTGATCTCCAGCCTGGCCAGCCTGTCCTTCCTGCCGTGGCTGTTCTTCGCGCTCCCGAGCGGGGCGCTCGTCGACCGCGTCGACCGCCGTTACGCGATGGCGGCCGCGAATGCGGTGCGCGCGGCCGCGGCGCTCACCCTCGGCGTGCTCGCGGCCGCCGGTGCCGCCAACATCGTGGTGCTGTACGTGGTCGCGTTCGCTCTCGGTCTCGCCGAGACCGTCTACGACAGTGCGATCCGAGCGATCCTGCCGCAGCTGGTGCGCAAGGATCGGCTCGATTCGGCGAACGGCCTGCTGACGGTCGAGGAGACGCTCGGTCAGGTGTTCCTCGGCGCACCGCTGGGTTCGGTGCTGCTGGTGCTCGCGATCGCCGCGCCGTTCCTGATCAACGGGGTCGGCTTCGTCATCGCGGCGCTGCTGGTGTTGAGCCTGCGCAGCAGCTTCCGCCCGGTCCGGGCGAGTGCGCCGGTCTCGATCCGCCGCGACGTCGCCGACGGGGTGCGCTGGCTCGTGCGGCACCGCTTCCTGCGCAACCTGACACTCGTCTCGGCCGCGACCGGGTTCCTGCAGAGCATGGCTTCTGCGTTGCTGGTGCTGTACGTGCTGGAGATCTTGCATCTGCCGCAGGGCGACTTCGGGTACGTCCTGATCGGCGCCGGGATCGGCGCCGTCATCGGCGGGACAACCACGCCGGTGCTGGCCGCGCGGCTGGGCAAGGGCCCGATGTTGGTCCTCGGAGCCGTCGTGTCCGCTGCCGGGCTGCTGCTGATGGGGCTCGTCAGCAACGGGTACGTGGCGGGGGTCCTGTTCGCGGTGTCCAGCTCGGGCGTCATGGTCTGGAACGTCCTGACGATGTCGCTGCGCCAGGCGCTCATCCCGCACGAACTGTTCGGCCGCGTGCAGGGCGCCTACCGCACGCTGGTGTGGGGCGCCATCCCGCTCGGCTCGCTGACCGGCGGTGTGGTCGCACACGCGTCCGGACTGCGTTGGGTGTTCGTGACCTCCGGCGCGGGCCTGCTGCTGATGGCGGTGGTGCTGGCGCTCGTGTTGCGCGGACACGCCGACGAACTGACAGCCGAGCCGGTGACCACCGACGGCGCGGTCGACGCGGTCGACGCGGTCGGCGCGGTCGGTCCGGCCGCGCCCGTCGCCTGACGGATCGGTTCAGCCAAGCGGTTTGGTCCGTGCCGCAGGCGGTTAGTGTCAGGCCATGGGGCGTGGTGAGCGGGAACGGGTGGGCGTCTCGCGCGCCATGGCCGTGACACCGGAGCGGGTCTTCGCCGAGCTTTCGGACGCCTGGATGTTCACCGGCTGGGTGGTCGGCGCGTCGCACATTCGCGACGTCAGCGACGACTGGCCGAACCCGGGCAGCCGGCTGCTGCACACCGTCGGGCCGTGGCCACTGACGATCAGCGATCACACCGAGGTCCTGGAACTGGATGCGCCGCGCCGGTTGGTGATGCAGGCGCATGCGTGGCCGGTCGGCGAGGCGCGCATCGAGGTGGTGGTGGAGCCGACCGCCGAAGGCTCCGTGGTGACGATGACCGAATGGCCGGTACGTGGCATCGGCCGTTGGCTGCGCAACCCGCTGCAGGATCTCATCCTGCGCCGCCGCAACCTCGAATCGCTGGCCCGGCTCGCCTCGATCGCGGAGAAGCGCCCTGATCCGGCGGCGGGCAAGCGGCCCGACGCTCAGCGGTAGATGCGCCGGTGCGCCGCGTTCACCAGCGCTGCCCGAGCCCGGCCACGCAGCCCGTCGCGACCGAGCGCCGCCCGCGCCGCATTCGCCCCCGGGCCGCCGTGCACTCCCCCGCCCGGATGGGCCGATGCGCCGGCAAGGTAGAGCCGCTCGATCGGCGTCTCGCTGCGTGCCAGCCCGGGGACCGGCCGGAAGATCAACTGCTGATGTAGCGATGCGGTACCGGCGTTGATCGCCCCGGCCCGCAGGTTGGCGTCGGCCGCCTGCAGGTCCGCCGGCGCCTGCACCGATCGGGCCAGCACGGACCCGCCGAACCCCGGAGCGTGCCGCTCGATCACGGCCTCGACCCGCTCGACGTGTTCGGCGATCTCCTCGGGCCGGTACTCCGTGCGCCGGGCCGGCAGGTGCGTGTAGGCCCACGCCGACTCGGTACCGGCGGGCGAGCGCGTCGGGTCCGCTGTGGTCATCTGGCCGAGCACCACGAACGGCTGGTGCGGAATGTGCTTGGTCGCCAGGTCGGCGGCGTAGTGCGTGAGGCCGTCCAGGTCCACGCCCAGGTGGACCGTGCCCGCGTCGCGCGCCGCCTCCGCAGTCCAGCGGATCGGCGCGTCCAGCGCCCAGTTCACCTTCAGGGTGGCCATGTCCCATTCGAAGGCGTGCACATCGTCGGCGAGCCGGGCCGGTAGCCGGTCCAGTCCGACCAGGTCGCGGTACAACGCCGGCGCGGCGACGTCGGCCAGCACTGCCCGCCGCGCCGCGATCCGTTCGCCGGACTCCAGCACCACCGCGTCCGCCCCGTCGGCGCCGATGCCGATGCGCACCGCCCTGGCGCCGGTGCGCAGCTGCCCGCCGCGGGCGAGCAGCCGGGCGAGCAGCGCTTCGGTGATCCGGCCGGAACCGCCGACCGGCACCGGGAAGCCCACCTGTTGCCCGAGCATCGCCAGCAGCCAGCCGTACAGCGCGCTGCCGGCACCCTCCGGCGGCAGGTCGGTGTGCAGCGCGTTCCCAGCCAGCAGCAGCGGGGCGCCGGCGCCGGCGAACCGCTCCTCGCCCGCCCGGCGTACCGGCGTGAGGCCGAAACGCGCGAGGCGCAACGCATCGGCTGCGCCGAGCCGGCGGAGCAGCCGCAGGGCCGGACGCACCGGCGGGAAGGGGGTGAACAGGGCGTCCAGCAGGGGTTCTCGGATCCGCTCGAACTCGGCGTACATGGCGCGCCAGACGGCGCCGTCGCCGGGCGCGAACGCCTCGAGCGAGGCGGCGGTGCGGTCCAGCTCGCGGTACAGCGTGGCGGCGCGATCGTCGGGCAGGACATGGCTGACCACTGCGGGGGCGTGCACCCAGCGCACGCCGTACGCGGGCAGGTCCAGCCCGTCCAGCACGGGCGACGCGGCGCCGAGCGGGTAGAACGCGCTGAACAGGTCCGTCACGAAGCCGGGACGGACCGATTCGTCCGATCGCACCGCTCCCCCGGGCGCTGAGTTCGCCTCCACGACGACCACGTCCCAGCCCGCATCCGCGAGCAGGTTGGCTGCGACCAGACCGTTGTGCCCGGCGCCGACCACGACCGCGTCAGGCATGCCGGTCAGCGCCCTGCGGAGAACTCATCCTGCTCATCCTAGGCAGTTGTTCGCGGATCAGCTGTGACAGCGGCGGCCCCACCGGCTCGGCGCCGTACTCTGGACAAACAGGTCCAGACCGGCGCCGAGCGCCGACCAAGTCCGTAGGAGTACATCAAGAGTGAGCGATCTCCTCGAGCCGGACGCGCAGTTCGACGACGAGCCGGAGCCGGGCTCCCGCAGGCACGCGGTGTGGGCGCTGGTCGTGCTCGGCTGCCTGGCACTGCTCATCGCGAGCCTGATGGTGTTCCTCGGCGGCGGCAAGGACAACAAGAAGGCGAATGCCGGCCTCACCGCACCACTCGTCACGGGGCCCGCGGTGACGACGACCCCCTCAGCCACCCACACGAATGCGGCGGCGACCAGCTCGCAGGCCGCCCCGACGACGCAGGCTGCGCCGAGCACGACACCGGCCGGACGCACCCGCAGCGGCAACCCCTGCCCGAACCGGGCGGCCTCGTGCGCGGTGGACGGCGACGGCGGCGCGATCGCGGCGGTGAACGCGTTCCGGACCAAGCACGGGCAGCCGGCGGTGCAGGGATCCGTCACCCAGGCGGCGCAGACCTGTGCGGCGAAGAACGGCAGCGGAGCCACCTGCGTCCCGCACTACGCCTACACCTCGCTGCCGAGCCAGGACGGGACGAAGGCGGTCGCCAAGATCGCCGACTTCGCCCAGAAGTGGCTGCTGGATCCGAAGATGAGCACGTTCAGCGTCGGCTGGGCCTACGTGCGGGGCACCTACGAGTGCGTCCTGCTCAAGGCGCCCTGACCGGGACTCAGAACCAGTCGTCGTCGCGCGACCAGGTGATCAGGTTGTCCAGGATCCCCGGCGTCGGCTCGGCCGGCTCGGTGGCGGTGTAGGCGCCGCGGTAGAACAGCAGCGGGCGCTCGTCGCGGTGATCGCCCAGCGCGAGCACCCGGCCGAGGACGATCCAGTGATCGCCACCGTCGAGTACCTCGTGCACGGAGCAGTCGAGCCAGCTGAGCACCCCGCTCAGCACGGGTGCGCCGGACGGGGCGGCGGACCAGGCCACGCCGGCGAACTTGTCTGCCCCGGCCCGGCCGAACGCGGCGCTGACATCGCGCTGCGAGTGGGCCAGGACGTTCACGCTGAACCGCCCGGCCGCCTCGATCAGCGGCCAGGTGCGTGAGGACTTGCCCGGGCAGAACAGCACCAGTGGCGGGTCGAGTGACAGCGCCGCGAACGACTGGCACGCGAAGCCGACCGGCTCGTCGCCGGAGATCGCCGCGACGACCGTGACGCCGGTGCAGAAGTGGCCCAGCGCCCTGCGGAACGTGCCGGCGTCGATCGTCGGCGGGCTCACCGGTACCGCGCACCCAGGGTGAAGTCGTGGCCCCACAGGCTGACCGCGGTGCTCTCCCGCGCCACCCACGAGCCGTCGTCGACCTGCCGCCCCTCGCAGCCGAACTCGACGTCGAAACCACCAGGTGTCTTCAGGTAGAACGAGAGCATCAGGTCGTTGACGTGCCGCCCCAGCGTCGCGGACATCGGCACCTTGCGGCGCAGCGCCCGGTCCAGGCACAGCCCGACGTCGTCCGGCTCGGCAACCTCGAGCATCAGGTGCACGATGCCGGACGGCGTGGGCATCGGCAGGAACGCCAGGCTGTGGTGCCGGGGGTTGCAGCCGAGGAACCGCAGCCACGCGGGCCGGCCGTCGGCGGGTCGCCCGACCGCCTGGGGTGGCAGCCGCATCGAGTCGCGCAGCCGGAATCCCAGCACGTCCCGGTAGAAGCGCAGCGACTCGGCGTCGTCGGTGCACGACAGGACGACGTGCCCCAGCCCCTGCTCGCCGGTCACGAAGGTGTGCCCGTACGGGCTGATCACTCGCCGGTGACGCAGCGCCAGGCCGTGGAAGACCTCCTGCAGGTTTCCGGACGGGTCCTCGAAGCTGATCAGCTCGTCGACCCGCCGGTCGGCGAGCTCCTCGGCGGTGCCCGCCTGGAACGGCACGCCGGCGGCGTCCAGCCGCTCGCGCACCTCCTGCAGTGCGGCGGCGTCGGCGGCCTCCCACCCGCTCGCGGCCAACCGGTCACGCTCGCCAGGGACGATCACGAGGCGGGACGGGAAGTCGTCCATGCGCAGGTAGAGCGCACCGGGCGTCGTGCCCTCCCCCTCGATCAGGCCGAGGACCTTCAGCGCGTACTGCCGCCAGGCCGGCACATCGGTGGCCTCGATGAGCAGGTAGCCGAGCGAACGGATGGCACTGCTGGTCACAGCCACGCGTCCTGGACCTTCAGCCCCAGCTCGTACCGGCCGAACAGCACGCCGGCCTTCTCCGGGTCGTTGATCGCGTGCACCCGGCCGGCGTGCGCGTCGCGCCAGAACCGCTGGATCGGCGTGCCGGCCCGCAGCGCCCGCCCGCCCGCGCTCTCGAACAGCCGGTCGACGGCCGCGATCGCAGCCGCCGTGGCGGCTACCTGATCGCGCCGCGCCCGCACCCGAAGCGGCATCGGCAGCCGCTCCCCCGCACCGGCGAGCTCGAGCCCCTCGGTGATGTTGCGCTCGATCGCCAGCACCGCGCCGTCCAGGCTCGCCGCGGCCTCCGCGATGCGCAACTGGTTGAACGGGTCCTCTGCCGCGCCCGCCGGTGGAGGCGCGGACCCGTTCGCGTGTCCAGCCGACATAGGCCTCGTAAGCCCCGGTGGCCATGCCGACGACCGGCACCGAGACGGAGTTGGAGAAGACCATCGCGAACGGCAGCCGGTACAGCGGCGCGGTGTTCTGCTGCTGGCCCGGGCCGTAGCACCGCCCGGTGTCCAGGAAGCTCAGCGTGCGGTACTCGGGGACGAAGGCCCGGTCGACGATGATGTCGTTGCTGCCGGTGCCGCGCAGCCCGATCGTGTCCCAGACGTCCTCGATCAGGTAGTCCGAGCGGGGCAGCAGGAACGTGCGGAAGTCGGCGATCGAGCCGTCGTCGTCGGTGACCAGCCCGCCCAGGAAGATCCACTGCGCGTGGTGGCAGCCGGAGGAGAAGCTCCAGCGCCCGCTGAACTCGAATCCCCCGCCGCCGCCTGCCGGAGTCGCCCGGCCCATCGGTGCGTAGGAGGAGGAGATCAGCGCGTTGCGGTCCGCTCCCCAGACCTCCTGCTGCGCGCGGTCGTCGAACAGCGCCAGCTGCCACGGGTGCACGCCGAGCACCGAGCTGACCCAACCGGTCGAGCCGCATGCGCCGGCGATCGCCCGCACGCCGCGGTAGAACTCGATCGGCGAGGCTTCCAGGCCACCGAAGCGGGCCGGTTGGAGCAGCCGGAAGAAGCCGGTGTCCTGCAGCGCCTTCACGCTGTCGTCCGGCAGCCGGCGCAGGTCCTCGGTCTCCTGCGCACGCTCACGCAGCACCGGGAGCAGATCTTGGACCGCGGCCAGGACCTCGTCAGTAGCGCGACCCGTCATCGTGACCTCCGCCGTGCGCAGCTGACCATTCATCCGGCAAGACTAGAACCAGTTCTTGTCTCTGTCGATCCGGCGGCATGCCGCATGTGCCAGGCAGCTAAGCGACAGCTTGCGTTGACCGCGGCAGTGCGGCACGATTTCTGTAACGTGTTCTTATTGTGAGTTCACCCGATTCCCTGGTCATTGGGGACGGTCTGCCGGGAGGTGGCATGGTGCCAGCGGCCGAGCTCGATACCGATCCGGTTCGCGCGATCGACGCCGGTGCGGTCCCCGAGCGATTCGCGCGCGGCTGGCACTGCCTGGGGCTCGCGGCGTCCTTCCGGGACGGGCGCCCGCACGCGGTGCAGGCGTTCGGCACCAAGCTGGTGATCTTCGTGGACGAGCAGGACGCGCTCTGCGTGCTGGACGCGTACTGCCGGCACATGGGCGGTGACCTGAGCCAGGGCACAGTCAAGGACGGCAGGATCGCCTGCCCGTTCCACGACTGGCGCTGGGCCGGCAACGGGCGCTGCGCCGCGATCCCGTACGCGCGGCGGGTGCCGCTGCGTGCGCGCACCAGGGCGTGGACCACGCTGGAGAAGAACGGGCAGCTGTTCGTCTGGAACGACCCCGAGGGCAACCCGCCTCCGCCAGAGGTCGAGATCCCCGCGATCGAGGGAGTCGGCTCGGGCGAGTGGAGCGACTGGGTCTGGACCACGATGACGATCGAAGGCTCCAACTGCCGGGAGATCATCGACAACGTCGCGGACATGGCGCACTTCTTCTACATCCACTTCGCCTTTCCGACGTACTTCAAGAATGTCTTCGAAAAGCACGAGGCGACGCAGTACATGCAATCGCGCGGCCGGCCCGACCTCGGTGCCGGCTCGAACTACAGTGCCAACTCGAACTACAGCGGCGACAACGAACTCAGGTCGGAGGCGACCTACTTCGGCCCGTCGTACATGATCAACAGGCTGTGGAACGACTTTCAGGGCACCACCGTCGAGTCGGTCCTCGTCAACTGCCACTACCCGATCGACGCGAACTCCTTCGTGCTGCAGTACGCGGTGATGGTGAAGAAGATGCCGGGTGTCGACTCGGAGTTGGCGAACACGATCGCGGGCAAGTTCGCCAAGAGCTTCAAGGTCGGCTTCGAGCAGGACGTGGCGATCTGGCAGAACAAGAGCCGGATCGACAATCCGCTGCTGTGCGAAGAGGACGGGCCGGTGTACCAGCTACGCCGCTGGTACCAGCAGTTCTACGTCGACGCCGCCGACGTCACCGACGAGATGACCGCCCGCTTCGAGTTCGAGATCGACACGACGCGCGCCGTCGAGGCGTGGGAGCAGGAGGTTGCCGACAACCTCGAGCGCCGGCGTGACGACGGATCCCGCGAGGGCGTCGAGGCCGCAGCGCGGTAGCAGCAGCGGGGTGACGGTGCGCTACTGCTGGACCGGATCACGCCCCTGCCAGGTGCACACGCACACCTCGTTGCCCTCGGCGTCGGCCAGCACCCAGAACGCCGGGGCGCGGCGGTCGGACACCATCGTGCCGCCCGCGGCGAGTGCGGCGCGGATCCGGTTCGGCGCCTCGTCGTGTGGCACCGCGACGTCGAAGTGGATGCGGTTGCGCTGCGCCCTCGGCGCGTCCATCTGTTGGAACCAGACGGACGGGCCCTGCCGCTGCGGGTCGACTATCGGGTCCTCGGGACCGTCGTGCCCGGGCTCGCAGGCGTAGCCGAACACGGCGCGCCAGAACGGTCGGACCGCGGCGATGTCCATCGCGTCGACGGCGATCTCGATCACCTGGGTCGAGCGGGTCTGCTCCGTGCCGACCCCGCCCGCTGGGCACAGGCCGGCGGCGAGCAGCGCCTCGCTCACCCGACGGGCCGTTGCTACGTCGGTTTCGGTGACCCATGACGTGGCCGGGTCCTGCAGGGTGAGCAGGGCGCACTCGGGCCGCAGGTCCATCCGTAGGCTGCCGGCGCCGGAGCCGGCTTCGGCCGCCACGATTGCGGCGACGGCGGCCGCGTGGGCGACGGACTGCACCGGCACGGCGGTGCGCAGTTCGCCCAGGACGAAGCGCCAGCCGTGCGCGCCCACCGCGTCGGAGATCTGCTGCCTGGTCAGTGCGGGCTCGGTCACGGCATAACGATCGCATCGCGGTGGGACAACGCGCCTGCAGCCCGTCCGGAATCTGCCGATTGCACGGGTCCAAGGTTCCCGGAACTGAACGGCGATCTGATCTCGGCGTGTTCGCGACTCTCGCTCAGATAAGGTGCAACCTGGACGGTCGGAGGTCTTGTCAGGTGGCGATGCATACGCGTGCGGGCGCGTCGCCGAACCATGCCGACGAAGACTTCGCCGGCTACAGCGACATCGTCCCGGTGCACGCCGGACTGCACAGCGGGGTGTTCCACGCTCGCGAGGACGTGTCCGGGCGACCGGTCGCGCTGAAGGTGCTCACCGTCGACGGGGTCACGCCGCGTGGCATGGAGTCCTTCGCGCGTGAATCGGCGATCCTGGCCGCGATCAGCGCGCACCCAAACATCGTGACCTTGTACCGCTCGTACCGGCTCGCCGACGGCCGCCCAGTGCTGGTGCTCGAACGGTGTGGCGGGTCCTTGGCCGACTGGATGCGTGATGGCAAGCGGCCGGCCACCGATCAGTCCGTCTCGATCGCGATCAAGATCGCCGGCGCCCTGGAGACGGCGCACCGCGGAGGCGTGCTGCACCGGGACGTACGCCCGGCCAACATCCTGCTCACCGAGTTCGGCGAGCCCGCGCTGTCGGACTTCGGGGTCGCCCGGCTGCGCTCCACCGCACCCGCGCCGGCCGAACTGTTCGACTTCCCGAGCGTGCACGTCGCCCCTGAGCTGATGATGGGTAGCGAGGCGAGCGCGGCGACGGACGTGTACGGACTGGCGTCCAGTCTGTACGAACTGCTCGCCGGGCAGCCGCCGCTGGCCGCCTATCAGGGCGAGTCACCGGCCGCGACGATCCTGCGGATCCTGCGCGACCCCGCCCGGCCGATCGTGCGCGACGACGTGCCGATCGAACTGTCCGACCTGGTGCTGTGGGGCCTGGCCAAGGACCCGGCCGACCGGCCGCCGAGCGTCATGTGGTTCGCCGAGGAACTGGGCCGGATCGAGGCGCAGAACGGGTGGCCGCGGACCCGGATCATGGTGCGCGAGCCGGAACGGCCGGTGACGGCAGCGCCGGTACGCCGGCACAGCGTCAGCGTGCGCCCACCCGGCGGCCGGCCCGTTCCGCCGCCGGCCGCGCCCGACCAGCCGGTCGCCGGACCACCGCCCGCGCCGCCCACCGCTCCGCCCGCCGCTGATCCGGCGACCGGAGCCGACCCGGCACCGCTACTCGCGACGCCGGTCCCGGCACCCGGCCCCCCGGCATGGACCCTGCCACCGCCACAGGCGCCACCGCCACAGGCGCCACCGCCGCCGCCGCCGCCGATGCCATCGACCGCCCGCCGCCCGACGTCCCGGCGACGGGTGGTGCTGCGCGCGCCGCTGCTGTCCGCCGGCCGGGCCTTCCTCGCGCTGATGGGCCCGTTCTGGGCCGTGTTGGCCGTAGTGCTCGCGCTGACCGCGCCGTCGGCCACGGTGCTGGCCTGGACGCTCGGCTGCGCTGCGGCGCTGAGCGCGCTAGCCGGCTGGTTCGTCCGGCCCAGCCTGCAGCTCGACGCGTGCCACATGCAGCACCGTGACGGACTGGCCCGCGTGCTCATCCCGTGGGACGCGGTGGTGTCCTTGCAGCCGCGCTACGAACCGTCGCGCCGCCCGGGCGCACCACATGGGCTGATCGTGGTGCTCGGCACTCACGAGGCGATGCCGCTGACCGCGACCCGGCGCTCGGCGTGGGAGCTGGCCGACCTGGTCGCGACGCTCGAAGCCTTCCGGTCAGCCGGTGCCGGTGCGGATCAGATCGCCTTGCAGTAGCGCACATCCCACGCAAAACTATAACCTGTTCTACATGCACCGGGACAGGTACGACGTGATCGTCGTGGGTAGCGGCGCAGCCGGCATGACCGCGGCGCTCGCCGCGGCGAAACATGGCCTGCGTGCGGTGGTCGTGGAGAAGGCGACGCACTTCGGTGGCTCGACGGCGCGCTCGGGCGGGGGCGTGTGGATCCCGAACAACGAGGTGCTGCGCGCGAGCGGTGTCGCCGACACCCCGCAGGCGGCCGCCCGGTACCTGCACGCCATCGTCGGCGACGTCGTGGCCGCCGATCGCATCGACACGTTCCTGCAGCGCGGGCCGGAGGCGCTGTCGTTCCTACTGGCGAACACGCCACTGCGGATGCGCTGGGTGCCGGGCTACTCGGACTACTACCCCGAGTCCCCCGGTGGCCGCGTCGGCGGCCGTTCGGTCGAGCCGGTGCCGTTCGACGGGCGGCGCCTCGGCCCGGACCTCGCCGAGCTCGAACCGCCGTACGGCGCGGCGCCGTTGAACGTCGCGGTGACCCAGGGCGACTACCGCTGGGCCACCCTGGTCCTGCGCCACCCGCGCGGGATGGTGCGGGTGCTGCGGATCGGGCTGCGCTGGATGCTGGCGACGCTCACCGGCAAACGGCTACTGGTCATGGGCCAGGCGCTCGCTGCCGGTTTACGCGCGGGGTTGCGCGAGGCAGGGGTGCCGGTGTTGCTGGAGACGCCGCTCGTGGACCTGCACGTCGAGGACGACGACCGCGTGACGGGTGTGCTCGTCGCAACCGGCGCGGACCGGCGGGTGCTGCATGCGCGTCACGCCGTCGTCCTGGCCACCGGCGGGTTCGAGCACAACGCGGCATTGCGCCAGCGGTTTCAGCGGGCCCCGATCGGCAGCGACTGGACGGTGGGTGCGGCCGCGAACACCGGTGACGGCGTCCTGGCCGGCCGGCGGATCGGCGGCGCGCTCGAACTGATGGACGATGCGTGGTGGGGGCCGTCGATCCCGCTGCCCGGTGGCCCGTGGTTCTGCCTGGCCGAGCGCACCCTGCCGGGGTGCATCCTCATCGACCGTTCGGGCGAGCGGTTCGTCAACGAGGCGGCGCCGTACGTCGATGCGGTGCACGCGATGTACGGCGGGCGGTACGGGCAGGGCGACGGACCGGGCGAGCACATCCCGTGCTGGCTGGTGCTGGACCAGCGGTACCGCAACCGGTACTTCTTCGCCGGGTTGCGCCCCCGTGCGCCGTTCCCCCGGCGGTGGTACCGGTCGGGCGTGGTTGTCCGGGCGCCGTCGCTGGAGCGGCTCGCCGAACAGCTCGAGGTCAACCCGGCCGCGCTCGTCCGCACGGTCGAGACCTTCAACGGCTTCGCCCGCGCGGGGCGCGACGCCGACTTCGGTCGCGGCGAGAGCGGGTACGACCGGTACTACGGCGATCCGCGCAACAGGCCCAACCCGTGCCTCGGCGTGATCGACACGGCTCCGTTCTACGCGGTCAGGATCGTGCCGGGCGACCTCGGCACCAAGGGCGGCCTGCGTACCGATGTGCACGGGCGGGTACTGCGCCCGGACGGTTCGGTCATCGCCGGGCTGTTCGCGGCGGGCAACGCGAGCAGTCCGGTGATGGGGCACACCTACGCCGGTCCGGGCGCGACGATCGGTCCCGCCGTCACCTTCGGCTACCTCGCCGCGCTGGAGATCGCGCGGCAGGCAGCCGAGCAGGTCGCCAGTGGGGCGCAGTGAGCCGCCCCTTCGCGCCGGTGGATGCCTCGACGGTCGGGAGCTGGGCCGACGACGCGGATGTCGTCGTGGTCGGCTTCGGCGCGGCCGGTTCGTCGGCGGCGTTCGAGGCTGCCACCGTCGGCGCCCGCACGCTGGTGCTCGAGCGGGCCGGCGCGGCCGGCGGCGCGGCCGCCCTGTCGGACGGCTTCATCTACCTGGGTGCCGGTACGCCTGAGCAGGTGGCGGCGGGCTACCCGGACACCGTCGAGAACATGCAGGCGTTCCTGCTGGCCGCGTGTGGTCCGGCTCCGGACCGGGCGAAGATCGAACGGTACTGCGCGGCCATCGCCGAGCATCGCGAGTGGCTGCTGGCACGGGGCGTCGAGTTCCTGGGAACCGTTCTGCCGCACGCGAACGGCACCTCACCCGTCGACGGTGAGGGCCTGATGTTCACCGGCGGCGAGAATGCCCATCCCTACCGTGACGTCGCGACCCCCGCGCCGCGCGGTCACGTCGTGCAGGGCGGGCGTCCGGGCGGGAAGGTGTTGATGGCGCGACTGAGCGGAGCAGCGGTGGAGGCGGGCGCGCGCACGTCGTTCGACACCCGGGCCGAACGTCTCGTGGTCGACGGCACCGGGCGGGTGTGCGGGGTGATCGCCCAGCGGTACGGCGAGCAGGTGGCGATCCGCGCGCGGGCCGGCGTGGTGCTGGCGGCCGGTGGCTTCATCCAGAACCCGGCGATGGTGGAGCAGTACGCACCCGTCGTGCAGGTCACGCCGTTGCGGCTCGGTACCGACGGTGACGACGGAAGCGGGATCCGGATGGCGCAGGCGGTCGGCGCGCAGGTGAAGCGGATGGACGCGATCGAGTGCGCGTTGCCGTTCAACGCGCCGCGCTCGCTCGTGCACGGCATCATCGTCAACCGCGCCGGGCAACGGTTCGTGAACGAGGACACCTACATGGGGCGGGTGGGACAGGCCGCGCTCGTGCACCAGGGCGCGGTGGCGTACCTGATCGTCGACGAGGAGCACTACGCGCCGAACTGGCTGAACATCCCGGCGACCTGGGTGTGCGCCACGGCGTCCGAACTCGAGGGCGAGATCGGGCTTCCGCAGGGTGCGCTGGTCGCGACGCTGGACTATTACAACGAGCACGCGCGCTCCGGGCGCGATCCGCTGTTCGGAAAGGACGCCACAGTGCTCACCCCGCTGCGCGGTCCGCTCGCGGCGTTCGACCTGCGGGCCGGGTCCTTCGTCTACGCGCCGTTCACACTCGGCGGCCTGCACACCTTGCCGGACGGCGAGGTGTTGGATCTGGCCGCAGCGCCGATCCCCGGGCTGTTCGCGGCGGGCCGCACCACCTCGGGCGTTGCCGCTCAGGGCTACTGCAGCGGGCTGTCACTGGGTGATTCGACGTTGTTCGGCAGATGGGCCGGGCGCCGCGCCGCGAGTGCGGCGCGGCGCTGATCGGGCTCAGGCGTCGGCGGCGACGGTGAAGCGCAACTGCCCGTTGTCGTCGTGCGCCGCGTCGAGTGCCTTGTCATCGAGCATCATCGCGGCCTGGGGCTCGAGGAAGACCCGTGCGCCGTTCTCGTCGAGGACCTGATCGTCCTCCGCGGGTGCGGTGGCCAGGGTGAGCGTGAGGCCGCCCGCGGCCGGGTCGTTGGCGATGCGCAGCCCGCAGCCGTCGGGTACCTCCGGGTCGGCGATGATGTTGCGGATCTCGGTGCTTGCGGTGTCAGTCAGGGTGAGCACAGTGCTTCTCCTTGTCGCTCTCGAATGTCGTGAGGACGCCGGATCGTGCTGACGCCCGGGTGGACGGGCCACCCGCTGTGCCCCCTCCACGGTTCCCGGCCAAGCCGTGAAGGTCAAATGTCGGCGTGTCGCGCGCTTGCCGCGCTCTCAGATCAACTCGATCGCGTCGGCGACCGAGTTGAGAACCCGGCCGGGCCGATAGGGAAAGCGGTCGAGGTCGTCCGGGTGGGTCGAGCCGGTGAGCACCAGGATCGTGTCCAGCCCTGCCTCGATGCCGGCGACGACATCGGTGTCCATCCGGTCGCCGATCATGATCGTGGTCTCCGAGTGCGCCTCGATCCGGTTCAGCGCGCTGCGGAACATCATCGGATTCGGTTTGCCCACGAAGTACGGCTGGCGCCGGGTCGCGGCGGTGATCAGCGCGGCGACCGAACCAGTGGCCGGCAGCGGGCCTTCGGCGGACGGACCGGTGACGTCAGGGTTGGTCGCGATGAACCGGGCGCCGCCGAGGATGAGCCGGATCGCCCTGGTGATCGCCTCGAAGCTGTACGTGCGCGTCTCGCCGAGCACGACGAAGTCCGGCGCGGTGTCGGTGAGCGTGTAGCCGACCTCGTGCAGCGCGGTGGTCATCCCGGCCTCGCCGATCACGTACGCCGAGCCACCCGGCTGCTGGTCGGACAGGAACGCTGCCGTGGCCAGGGCCGACGTCCAGATCGCACGCTCGGGGACGTCCAGGCCGGAGCGCGCCAGCCGGGCGGACAGGTCACGCGGGGTGAAGATCGAGTTGTTGGTGAGCACCAGGAAGCGGCGCTCGCGCTCGATCAGCCGGGCCAGGAACTCGGCTGCGCCCGGGATCGCGTGATCCTCGTGCACGAGGACACCGTCCATGTCGGTCAGCCAGCTCTCGGCCGGTTGCCTCATCGGCCCGCCCTTCACGCATTCGGTGGAAGCATGCAGGGCAACCGTGTCAGGCTGGGGGCATGTGCCGCAACATCCGGGTCCTGAACAACTTCGAGCCGCCCGCCACCGAGGACGAGGTGCACGCGGCGGCGCTGCAGTACGTGCGCAAGGTCAGTGGGTCGAGCAGGCCGTCGGCGGCGAACCAGGCTGCGTTCGACCGGGCGGTGCACGAGGTGGCGCACGCGACGCAGCACCTGCTTGACGCCCTGGTGACGACGGCGCCACCGAAGGATCGCGAGGTCGAGGCCGCCCGTGCCAGGGCACGCAGCGCTGCGCGCTTCGAGGCATAGCGCTTGCGGACGTGATCAGCTTCCCGCGAAGCGGAGCTGGCGCCAGGCCTCGTAGGCGGCGACGGCGGCCGCGTTGGACAGGTTCAACGAGCGGCGCCCCGCCAGCATCGGGATACGCAACCGGTCGGTGACGTTCGGATCGGACAGCACGTCGGCGGCGAGGCCGGTCGGTTCAGGACCGAACATCAGCACATCGCCCTGCCGATAGGAGATGTCCGCGTACGAGGTCTCGGCCGCGGCGGTGAACGCGAACACCCTGGCCGGCAGCACGTCAGCCCAGAGCGCCTCGCGTGTCGGATGGACGGTGACGGTAGCCAGGTCGTGATAGTCCAGCCCCGCACGCCGCAGCTTCGCATCGGTCATAGTGAAGCCGAGCGGCTCGACCAGGTGCAGGTGCGCGCCGGTCACCGCGGCGAGCCGAATGGCGTTACCGGTGTTGGGCGGGATGCGCGGCTCGACGAAGACTAGGTGGAACACGCGTCGAGCTTAAGGGGTATGCATCGACTAGAACGAGTTCTAGTCGATGACTGTTCGGCGAACGGCAATCGCCCAGCGGATATTCTGCCGCCTGCGCCGTATCAAATGGAACACGTTCCGCGTGTTCACGGTGCTAGGCTGACCTGGTCTTCACACTCGACGACGAGGGGCTTTCGATGACATCCGCTCCACGCACGCGCGACGATCACGGTGCGGTGAGCGCGCTCACTCCCGAGGATCTCGGCTCGTCGGCGCAGCGTGAGCGGCGCAAGCGCATCCTCGATGCCACCTTGGCACTCGCGTCCAAGGGCGGTTACGAGGCCGTGCAGATGCGCTCGGTGGCCGAGCGGGCCGACGTGGCGCTCGGCACGCTGTACCGCTACTTCCCGTCCAAGATTCACCTGCTGGTCTCGGCGTTGGCGCGTGAGCTCGCGCGGACCCAGGACCGCACGGAGCGTTTGGCCCTGCCCGGAGACACGCCTTACGAGCGGTTGATGTTCATCCTGTCGCGGATCACGAAGGCGCTGCAGCGCGATCCGCAGCTCACCGAGGCGATGACCCGTGCCTTCATGTTCGCCGATGCTTCCGCGGCCGCCGAGGTCGATCAGGTCGGCAGGCTCATGGATCAGATGTTCGCGCGTGCGTTGCTCACCGGCGACGGACCGGCCACCGAGGAGCAGCTGGCGATCGCCCGAGTGATCAGCGACGTGTGGCTGTCGAACCTGGTCGCCTGGGTCACCCGCCGCGCCTCGGCGACCGACGTCGCCAACCGGTTGGAACTCACGATCGGCCTGCTTCTGGGCGTGCGGCAGGCTTCCGACTCGCTCTGAGTAGCTCTGAGTAGCTCGGCCCTTTGCCGCATGTGACTAGAACGGCGGTGGTTCGTCGTTGGGGTCGGGTCCGGTTCTCGCCGCCGGTGGTGGTTGCGGTACTGGTAGTTCGGGTGGCCGGTAGCGGTAGCGGTGCCGGGTTGCGCTGGTCCAGTGGTAGGTGCCGTCGGGGGTGCGGGTGAGGGTCCAGCCGGCGTGGTGTTTCAGGTCGTGATGCCGCTTGCAGAGCGGTTCGAGGTTCTCGGCGCTGGTCGCACCGGCCGGCCAGGGCAGGCGGTGATCCAGCTGGCAGCGGTGCGCTTTGCGCCTGCAGCCGGGCATCACACACCGCTGGTCGCGGGTGATCACATGCCGGGCGATCGCGGTGGTGGGGTGGTAGCGGTGGGTGATCAGGCTGCTGTCGATCACCGGACCGGTCGGCTCCGTGGGTGTCTGGGATGCGTCGGGCGCCTGGGGGCAGGTCTGGTCGAGGAGCCGACCGGCCTGATCGACAGGCCAGTAGTGGTAACGGGCGCCGGGCTGGTTCGCCATCCGGCGGGCGACATCTGCGGGGACGGGTTCCCCGTTCACATACCCGGGTTGGTCGTCCTGTCCGGCGAGGGTGGAGGCGGCGAGGGTGACGTTCACGCTCGGCCGCAGTCCGTGCTCGGCCGGCAGGCCGGGCATCGCCAGCGCGGCGGTGCAGATCTCCACCAGTGCGTCGGCACGGCGTTGGTCCGCGGTGCGGGTGTCGTCGCGGCTGGTTCGCTGTCCCCAGGCGTTGACGGCGGTCCAGATGGTTTCGATGCCGTCGGCCGGCGCGAACAGGTTCAACCAGCCCATCCCATCGTCCACATGTTCCTTGCGGACGTGCCGCTGCGCCGCAGCCTCGCGGTGCCTCTCGTTCTGGGACTTCGCATCTTGTTTCGCGATGGCTCGCCGGACGGCGGCGCGGAACTCACCGGGTGTCTGTCCCGGCGCCCGCTTGAGCACCTGGGCTTGTACCTTCGCGACGATCGGGTCGGGGAGCTCTGCGCATGCGGTCGCGAGGATGCGGGCGTGCACCGCGGACAGGTGCCCGTCCCGCAGCAGCTCGAAGGTGTCCCACAACCGGAAGGTCAGCTCAGCGGCAGTATCCAGCCGGTCCTGCGCGGTGCCCGGTGCCAGGTGCAACGCCAAGGCGACCTCGTCCTGCAGGAACTGGGCACCGTCACTGTCCCGCTGCTGCAGTTCGGCCAGCAGTTCGACCTGCTTGGCATCGACCAGGGCCCGCAGCCGGTCGCACGCCTCCAGGGCGTCGATCAAGCCGGTGCCCGACAGCCGCGTGGGTAACAGTGATTCCATCGCGGTCAGTACCGCTCCGGACGGGGTGAGCACGGTGGCGGCTTCGGCGACCTGATCGGGCCGGTGCAGCACGTCCGACGCAGTGGGGAGCGGGGTGTACAGGGCGGGGTCGACCAGGTCGACGGTGATCCCGTCGACCACGATCCGATCTGAATCGCCCATGCGTCTGATTCTACAGCACCAGCCCGCCGTGTCAACCAGTATTGGTGGACTTTCGCCTTATTTTATCGACTGATTCCGACAGAACGAGCGCAACCAGACCGGTGCAAACCAACCACGAAAGGCAACCGGCAGCGCAAGCCGACCGAGCACCCAACCTGCCGTCGCTGCGCTCTTGGACGCAAAGCAACCAACAGCAAACGGCGAGTCAGCGGACCGCGCCGGGAGCGCCCCCTCGTCGCTGCGCACTTCGACGTGGAGCAACCACCGCACGAAGTAGCCCGGGAGCGGCGGTCCCCAGCGGCCCCCTCGGGTAGGTGTGATTCGCCGAGCTCAGCCGGGGCCGACGAGCGCGTCGATGAGTGCTTGTGCCGTGGCGTTCTGCTCCAGCAACTCCCCCACGTGTGCCTTCGTGCCGCGCAGCGGTTCGAGCATCGGCACCCGCACCAGCGACTCGCGACCGACGTCGAAGATCACCGAGTCCCAGGACGCGGCCGCCACCGACTGCCCGTAGCGGCGCAGGCATTCGCCGCGGAAGTAGGCGCGGGTGTCCTCGGGCGGGTGGTTGACCGCGCGCGCGACCTCCTCCCCGGTGACGAGTGTGGTCATCGCCCCGCGCGAGACGAGCCGGTGATACAGGCCCTTCTCCGGACGGACGTCCGAGTACTGCAGGTCGATCAGTTGCAGCCGGGACGAATCCCAGTCCAGCCCGTCGCGTTCTCGGTAGCCGTTGAGCACGCGCAGCTTGGCCACCCAGTCCAGCTCACCGGCCAGTTGCATCGGATCGACGGCCAGCCGGGTCAGCACCGACTCCCAGCGGGACAGGACGTCGAGCGTCTGCTCGTCGGCGTCGTCGCCGTAGCGATCGTCGACGAACTTGCGGGCCCGGTCCAGGTACTCCCCCTGCAGGTCGAGGGCGGTGATCCGCCTGCCGTCCGCGAGGACGATCAGATGGGTCAGCGACGGGTCGTGGGAGACCTCGTGCAACTCTCGCACCGGCTGGGCGATCGCCAGGTCGTCGGCGAGAACGTTCGCCTCGATCATGGCGAGCACCAGCGCCGTCGTCCCGACCTTGAGGTAGGTGGAGATCTCGGCCAGGTTCGCGTCACCGACTATCACGTGCAGCCGCCGGTACCGGTCGGCGTCGGCGTGCGGCTCGTCGCGGGTGTTCACAATGGGCCGCTTGAGCGTCGTCTCCAGCCCTACCTCGACCTCGAAGAAGTCGGCGCGTTGGGAGATCTGGAAGCCCGCGATGCGCCCGTCCTGGCCGATGCCGACGCGGCCGGCGCCGCACATGACCTGCCGCGTGGTGAAGAACGGCACCAGGTGCCGGACCAGCGAGGCGAACGGGGTGTCGCGGCTGCACAGGTAGTTCTCGTGCGCGCCGTACGACGCGCCCTTGTTGTCGGTGTTGTTCTTGTACAGGTTGATCGGCCCGTTCACTCCGGGCATCGATGCGATTCGCCGGGCCGCGTCGAGCATCACCAGCTCACCGGCCTTGTCCCAGCGCACCACGTCCAGGGGGTTGGTCACCTCAGGGCCGGAGTACTCCGGGTGGGCGTGGTCGACGTAGAGCCGCGCGCCGTTGGGGAGGATGACGTTCGCCATCCCGGTGTCTTCCTCTGCGTCGATGAACTCCTGGGCGATCGCCCCGCTGCCACCGAGGTCGAAGCCGCGCGCATCGCGCAGCGGCGACTCCTCCTCGAAGTCCCAGCTGGCCCGCCGCGCGCGGCCGGCCGGCAGCGAGCCGGCGTAGGCGTTGACCACCTGCGCGGACAGCAGCATCGCGTTGGCGGTCGGCTGGCCGGGCAGGCTGACGCCGTATTCGACCTCGGTGCCCATCACACGTCTGACGCTCACAGTGACCAGGCTACGGCGCCGGGCCGCGGACCGGCGGCCGGCGCGTGGCGGGTCAGGCGATGAAAGCCGGAAGCGGGCAGTGCAGCAGCGCGCACGCAGTCCGTAGCAGCTCCGCCTCGTGCAGGGTGAGCACGCCGTCGTCGCGCACCGCGATCACCATCGCCTGTACCAGCCGCTGCTTGTGTGGCGCGGCCACCGCGTCGAGGTCGGCCCAGCCTGCGTCCAATGCGCGCCAGGTATCAGCCGGCGGTGCGTACGGAACGCTTTCGCCGGGAAGCAGCGCAGCGAGGCCTCCGGCGAACGCATGCGCCGCCTGTTCGGGATTGTCGTTCCCCGCCGCGGCCAGCGCCGCCAGCAGGGTCAGCGCGGCGTCGCGGGCACCGGCCACGCCGGCCCGTCCCGGCTTGGACCGCCCAGCCGGATCGCCCGCGTCCTGAACGTAGGACGACACCAGCCGGGTCAGGCAGTATTCGAAGAGCGTGATCCGCCCGTCCGCCCGGGCAAGCTCGTCCAGGGCGTCGAGCAGCGCAGCCAGGCTCGCCCGCGGCCGTGCGGTGATGAGCGGCACCGCGATGGACAGCACCGGCAGCCGCAGTTCAGGCGCGAGCGCGGCCAGTTCCGCGGCGAGACGCTCGGCGGCGTCGGCGGCGTCCACACCGATCCGGGAGCGGGCGATCCCCAGCTGCCGATCGCGCACGTCCGGCTCTGCATTGAGCAGCATCGCGAGGATCAGCGGGACGGCGGTGCTCGGCTGGCTTGCGTCCTGGCGGAACCGCACCGGGATCCGCGCGCTCAGCTCGGCGCCGTGGGCCAGGTCCTCGGGCGTCAGCGTGCCCACCCGAGCGGTGACCGCCGCCGGCTCGACCCGGCCGGCCGCGGGTTCTTGAGGTGGCGGCGGCGGTGTTCCGACCAGCCCACGTGCGACGTCTTCGGCGAGACCGTTCGGCGGGGCGGCTTGCCATTGCTGGGCGAGCTGCTGGAGCTCGCCCGGGTCGAACGCCGGATCCAGCGCCTTGATCCGCTCGACCAGCGGCGGGTGCGTGGCGAACAGCTGGCTGAACGAGCGGCCGCCCTCGCCGAAGAGCATGTGGCTGACCTGGCTGGCGCCGTGCGCGTTGTCGAGCCGCGAGCCGGTCGGCAGGCCGCCGATCTTCTTGAACGCACCCTCGAGCCCGACGGTCTGCCGGGTGAACTGCACGGACGACGCGTCCGCCAGCCACTCGCGCTGTCGACTCACCGCCGCCTTGATCAAGCTGGCGAAGAACTGCCCGACGAAGCCCAGGATCATCATCGCCAGCGCGACCAGCAGGATCGGCGCCGCGCCGTTGTCCTTCTTGCCGTTGGAGCGCCCGCCGCCGCCGAAGGCGAGCACGCGCAGCCCGATCAGGCCGAGCAGCAAGATGCCGTTCAGCAGGCCGATCAGCCGGACGTTCATCCGCATGTCGCCGTTGAGCACGTGGCTGAACTCGTGCCCGATCACACCCTGCAGCTCGTCGCGGTTGAGCGAACGCAGCGCTCCCCCGGTGACCGTGATCGCCGCGTCGGCAGCGGTGTAGCCGGCCGCGAACGCGTTGATGCCCGCTTCCTGTTCGAGCACGAACAGTCGCGGCATCGGCACGCCGGACGCGATCGACATCTCCTCGACCACATTGACGAACCGGCGCAGTTGCGGATCGGTGGTGGTCGGATCGATCGCGACGGCGCCGACCGACAGTGCGACGGCCGATCCGCCCGAGCGCAGCGCGATCGTCTTGCTGAGCATGCCTGCGCCGATGACGAGCAGGGTGCCGACGCTGGCGGCGATCAGGTAGCCGGTGATCGTGCCGGCCGGCTGGTTGCGCACCAGGTAGAGCACCACGACGTCCAGCACCGCGACGATCGCGACGACGGCGATCGTGAACAGCACGATCAGCTTGAGCGTCGTTCCGCGCGCATGACGCTGCCGCTCGAAGAAGTTCACCGGTCCGGTCCTGGTCAGATCCGGTTCAGAACTGCACCTTCGGCGCCTCACGGGTCTCGGGCTTGTCCGGCGCGATCTCCCACTGGGCCGCGGGCTCGAAGTGGAACATCCCGGCCACGACGCTGGTGGGGAACGTCTCGCGCTTGTTGTTGTACGTCATCACCGCGTCGTTGTAGGCCTGCCGCGAGAACGCGACCTTGTTCTCCGTCGAGGTGAGCTCCTCGGACAGTTGCATCATGTTCTGGCTGGCCTTCAGGTCCGGGTAGGCCTCGGCGACCGCGGTGAACCGGCTGAGCGCCGCGGTGAGCGTGCCCTGCGACTCGGCCAGTTGCTTCATCGCGGCCGGGTCGCCCGGCTTGGCCTGGGCTGCGGACAGCCCGGCCATCGCCGCCGAACGCGCCGCGGTAACCGCCTCGAGCGTCTCGCGCTCGTGCGCCATGTAGGCCTTCGCCGTCTCGACGAGGTTCGGGATGAGGTCGAACCGGCGCTGCAGCTGCACGTCGATCTGCGCGAACGCGTTCTTGAACGCGTTGCGGGCGCGGACCAGGCCGTTGTAGCCGCCGATCAACCAGAATGCGATCAGCAGGACGACGACCACGATGACGATGATGGCGATGACCACTTCGAACCCTCCTCGGGACCGGCGTTCGGCCGAGCCTATCGGCATGGCTCGTTCAGAGCAGCAGCTTGACGATCGCGGCTACCCCGATCACCACGATGACCGCGCGCAGCGCCGCGGGCGGCAGCCGCCGGCCGATGCGGGCGCCGAGCACGCCGCCGACCATCGCGCCGAGCGCGATCAGGCCGGCGGCGGCCCAGTCGACCTCGGCGGTGAGGGAGAAGACGATCGCCGCCACCAGGTTCACCAGGCCGGCCATCAGGTTCTTCAAGCCGTTCTGCCGCTGCAAGGGCTCGGCCAGCAGGATTCCGAAGATGCCCATCAGCACCACGCCTTGTGCCGCGCCGAAGTACCCGCCGTAGATCCCGCTGGCGAGGGTGAGGCCGAGCAACAACGGCGTGGTTCGTTCGCTGGGCCGGTGCTTGGTGTGGGCCAGCCGGGCGGTGATCTGCTTGCCGAAGACGACCAGCACCAGGGCCAGGAAGATCAGCGCCGGGACGATCGCCTTGAAGGCGTCGGCAGGCAGGACGAGCAGCAGGATGGCGCCGATCACCGCGCCGATGACCGAGGCTGTGCCGAGTTTGATGCCCCGTTCGCGTTGGCCCGCCAACTCGCGGCGATAGCCCCAGGCGCCGACCATCGAGCCCGGGAACAGCCCGACGCTGTTGCTCACGTTCGCCGTGACGGGCGGGACGCCGACGCCGAGCAGCACCGGAAAGGTCACCAGAGTGCCGGACCCGACGACGGTGTTGATCGTGCCTGCGCAGATGCCTGCGACGAATACGAGCGCCGCCTGCCAGCCGTTCACTCGCTCAGCTCAGGGATCGGCACCCGTCCAGTCTCTCAGGACGGGTACCGCGCACCGTTTACAGGTACTGGCCGGTGTTGCCGACGGTGTCGATGGAGCGGCCCGCGTCGCTGCCCTTGCCGGAGACGAGGGTGCGGATGTACACGATCCGTTCGCCTTTCTTGCCCGATATGCGGGCCCAGTCGTCCGGGTTCGTGGTGTTCGGCAGGTCCTCGTTCTCGCGGAACTCGTCGACACACGCGGCGAGCAGGTGCTGCATGCGCAGGCCGCGCTGACCGGTCGTCAGCAGGTCCTTGATGGCCATCTTCTTGCCGCGGTCGACGATGTTCTGGATCATCGCGCCGGAGTTGAAGTCCTTGAAGTACAAGGTCTCCTTGTCCCCGTTGGCATAGGTGACCTCGAGGAAGCGGTTCTCGTCAGCCTCGGAGTACATCCGTTCCACGGTGTGCTGGATCATCGCCGCCACGGTGGCCTCGGTGTCGCCACCGTGCTCGGCCAGGTCGTCGGCGTGGATCGGCAGGCCGGCCAGGATGTACTTGCTGAAGATGTCCCGCGCGGCCTCGGCGTCCGGACGCTCGATCTTGATCTTCACGTCGAGCCGGCCGGGGCGCAGGATCGCAGGGTCGATCATGTCCTCGCGGTTGGACGCGCCGATCACGATGACGTTCTCCAGCCCCTCGACGCCGTCGATCTCGGACAGCAGCTGCGGGACGATCGTGTTCTCGACGTCGGAGGACACGCCCGAACCGCGGGTGCGGAAGATCGAGTCCATCTCGTCGAAGAACACGATGACCGGCGTGCCCTCGGACGCCTTCTCGCGGGCGCGCTGGAACACCAGCCGGATGTGTCGCTCGGTCTCGCCGACGTACTTGTTCAGCAGCTCCGGGCCCTTGATGTTCAGGAAGTAGCTGGTCGCCTTCTCGTCTCCCCCGCGGACCTTCTGCACCTGCTTGGCGAGCGAGTTCGCGACGGCCTTGGCGATCAGCGTCTTGCCGCAGCCGGGCGGCCCGTACAGCAGGATGCCCTTCGGCGGCCGCAACTGGTGCTCGCGGAACAGGTCAGCGTGCAGGAACGGCAACTCGACCGCGTCCCGGATCGCCTCGATCTGCCGGCTCAGGCCACCGATGTCGGTGTAGTCGATGTCGGGGACCTCTTCGAGGATCAGCTCCTCGACCTCGCTCTTGGGCACCCGCTCGTACGCGTAGGACGAGCGGGTCTCCAGCAGCAGCGAGTCACCGACGCGCAGCGGCTTGTCGCGCAGCAGATCGGCCAGGTAGACGACCCGCTCCTCGTCTGTGTGGCCGATCACGAGGGCACGGTCGCCACCGTCGAGGATCTCCTTGAGCATGACGACCTCGCCGGCCCGCTCGAAGCCGCGCGCGGCGACGACGTTCATCGCCTCGTTGAGCATGACCTCCTGGCCGTGCTGCAACTCCTCGATGCTGACCTCGGGTGAGACCGCGACGCGCAGCTTGCGCCCGGAGGCGAAGATGTCGACGGTGCCGTCGTCGAAGGCGTCCAGGAACACGCCGTAGCCGCTGGGCGGCTGGGCGAGCCGGTCGATCTCCTCCTTGAGCGCGACCATCTGGTCGCGGGCCTCGCGCAGCGTCTCGGCGAGCCGGTCGTTGCGGTCGCTGAGCGCGGAGATGCGGCCCTGGGACTCGGCCAGCCGGTCCTCGAGCAGGCGCATGTGCCGCGGCGATTCGGACACCTTGGCACGGAGCAGTTCGATCTCCTGCTCCAGGAACGCGGTGCGGCGAGAATCGGAATCGCCGGCAGGCTCGTGCGAGCGCGGACTGCCCTGCGTGTCGCGCGGCTCGATCGCCATGCGGTCACCTCCAAATTCCGTGGAGTGTTCGCGAGAACTCACCCTACACACGAGATCCCATCCAGGTAGGGAACTACCCTCGATACCGAAATCGGCAAACAGCCCGCCAGAGTTAGGAGCCCGGACGAATCGTGAGTGAGCCGCTGCAAGTGTGGATCGACCAGAGCCTGTGCACCGGTGACGGGTTGTGCGTGCAGTACGCGCCCGAGGTGTTCGAGTTCGACGTCGACGGGCTGGCGTACGTCAAGGACGGGGCGGACGAGCTGCTGACCGAACCGGGCGCGCGCGCGGACGTCCCCGCCGGACTCGTCCAGGACGTGATCGCCTCGGCCAAGGAGTGTCCCGGCGACTGCATCCACGTGGTGCGGGCGCGTGACGGAGTGGAGATCGCCGGCCCGGACGCCTGAGATCCCGTTCAGCCCAGCAGCAGCCGCAGCCGCGGACGCGCGGACGCGCCGCCCTCGATCAGGGCCCGCAACGCCGTGGTGTCGGCGTGCCCGGCCACCAGGTCGGCGAGCCGGTCCAGCCGCGCCTCGCGCACGGCGGCGAACGAGGTGTCCGGCGCCGGCACGAAGTCCCGGCCCGCCGCCTCGGCCACGCCGCGAAGGAAGTCCCGGCGGAACTCGTCGTTCTCGAACAGGCCGTGCCACAAGGTTCCGGTGACGCAGCCCCGCCGGCAGCCGCCGGGGAAGCCGCCGTCGCCGCCGCGTACCCGTCCATGGTGGATCTCGTAGCCGTGCACCTCGTACGGCGGGTCGGCGTCGACCCAGGCCGACGGGCGGGCGAGTGTCTTCTCCGCAGCGAACCGGGTGCGTACCGGTAACAGTCCCACTCCGGGCACCGAGCCGGCACGGCTCTCCACGCGGTCCTCGATCGACTCGCCGAGCAGCTGGTAGCCGCCGCAGATGCCGAGGATCGGGCGGCGCCGGGCGGCGCGGTCGCGCAGCACCGCCGCGAAGCCGCGGCCGCGTAACCAGCCGAGGTCCTCCACCGTGGCGCGGGTACCCGGCAGCACCACCAGGTCGGCGTCCGCGAGCTCCTCGGGCCGGGTGACGAAGCGCACCAGCACACCCGGCTCGGAGGCGAGCGCGTCCAGGTCGGTGTGGTTGCTGATCCGTGGGTACGTCACCACGTGCAGCCGCAGCACGTCGCTGCCGCGTGGCGGCGCCGGGTCGGCGAACGCGCGCACGTCGATGGCGTCCTCGGCGTCGACCGCGAGCCCGGGAAGGTACGGCAGGACGCCGTAGGTGGGCCGTCCGGTGAGGCCGGCGAGCATGGCCAGCCCTGGCTCGAGCAGCGCGACGTCCCCGCGGAACCGGTTGATCAGGAACCCGGCGATCAGTGCCTGGTCGGCGGCGTCCAGCACCGCCAGCGTGCCGGTAAGCGCCGCGAACACGCCGCCCGGGTCGACGTCCCCGATCACGACGACCGGGACGCCGGCGGCTCGCGCGAAGCCGAGGTTCGCGATGTCGCCGCGGCGCAGGTTGATCTCGGCCGGGCTGCCGGCGCCCTCGCAGATGACCACGTCGAAGCGGCTGCGCAGGTCCCGGTAGGCATCGACGACGACGTCCAGCAGCTCGTGCTGCGTGCCCCAGTACGCGCTCGCCTCACGCTCACCGATCGCGTGGCCCATCACGATGACCTGGCTGCGGGTGTCGGACCCGGGCTTGAGCAGCACCGGGTTCATCGCCGCTTCCGGTTCGACCCGGGCGGCCTGGGCCTGCGCGGCCTGGGCCCGGCCGATCTCGGCGCCGTCGCGCGTGACGAACGAGTTCAGCGACATGTTCTGCGCCTTGAACGGGGCGACCCGCACGCCCTCGCGCACCAGCCAGCGGCACAGCCCGGCCACGACCGCGCTCTTGCCCACGCCGGAGCCCGTCCCGGCGATCAGCAGCGAACCCATTCAGGGCAGGTCTGGACGGAACGGGACGTCCGGGGCGCGCGGCGGCGCCTCGGCCACGACACCCTTGGCCGGCCGGCGCTGTCGCGGCGGGGCGGTGACCCCGGGGGCGAGGCGGCGGGAGCTGACCAGGAACGCGGTGTGCCCGATCATCCGGTGCTCCGGGCGCACGGCCAGGCCCACCACGTGCCAGCCGCGCATGAACGTCTCCCAGGCATGCGGCTCGGTGAAGCCCTTGTGCTCGCGCAACGCCTCGACCAGGCGGGACACCTGCGTGGTGGTGGCGACGTAGCCCAGGAACACCCCGCCCGGGTTGAGCGTGTCGGCCATCGTGGGCAGCACGTCCCACGGGCTGAGCATGTCCAGGATGATGCGGTCTGCACGCTCGGCACTCGGGTGCGCGGCGGCGTCGCCGATGTGCAGCGTCCAGTTGGGCGGCCGCTCGCCGAAGAATGCCTGGACGTTGCGGACCGCCACCTCGGCGTGGTCCTCGCGCACCTCGTAGGAGATCACCTGGCCGGTCGGGCCGACCGCGCGCAGCAGCGCGCAGGTGAGCGAGCCGGACCCGGCACCGGCCTCGAGCACGGTCGCGCCCGGGTAGATGTCGCCCATCATGATGATCTGGGCGGCGTCCTTGGGGTAGATGACGGCCGCGCCGCGCGGCATGGACAGCACGAAGTCGGTGAGCAGCGGGCGCAGCGCGAGGTACAGGGTGCCGGCGGTCGCGGTGACCACGCTGCCCTCGGGCGCGCCGATCAGGTCGTCGTGCTCGATCGCGCCGCGGTGGGTGTGGAACTGCTTGCCGGCCTCCAGCGTGACCGTGTGCAGGCGTCCCTTGGGGTCGCTGAGCTGGACCCGCTCCCCCTCGCGGAACGGGCCGCCGCCGGGCGGCTTCACGCCGGGCTCTTCAGCGCGCTCGCCAGGTCGGCGGTCGCCAGGATCCCGGCGGGCGAACCGTCGGTGTTCACCACCAGGTACTCGTGCGCCGGGGTAGCGCGCACGGCGGCGAGCAGGTCCTCGCCGCTGAGGCCCCGGTCGAGGACCAGGCCGGGTTCGAGCGGGCGCGCCACCGTGTCGATCAGCGTCCACGGCCGGCGGTCCGGCGGGACGGCGCCGATGCGGGCCTCGTCGACGATCGCGCGCGGGGCGTCCGTCGCGTCGACGACGACCAGGCCGCGGGCGCTGCCGGTCCAGGCCCGGCGCAGCGCCTCGGCCACCGATACGTCCGACGGCACGAGCAGGCCCGGCCGCAGCAGCCGCTCGAGGTCCACGCGCGGCACGCGCTCGATCAACTCGGCGGCGCGCAACGACTGGCCGGCGCCGAACCACATGTACGCCCCGAGGGCGACGCCGAACAGGCCCGCGGTCAACCCCCAGTTGCGGTTGTCCAGCACCAGCCCGCCGACGGCGATGCCGACCGCGACGAAGCGCCCGGTCCAGGCGCTGATCCGGGTACCGACCAGCCGGTTGCGGGCCATCGCCCAGACACCGGCGCGCAACAGCCGGCCGCCGTCGAGGGGAAGGCCCGGCAGCAGGTTGAACAGCGCGACCACGAGGTTGCTCCAGAACAGCAGCACCACCAGGACGCCGAGGGCACTGTCGGACGCCAGCAACTGGTAGCCGCCGAACGCGGCGGCGGACAGCAGCAGCGACACGAGCGGACCGGCAGCGGCGATCAGGAACTCATCGCGCGGGCGCACCGGATCGCGCTCGATCTCCGAGACGCCGCCGAGCAGGAAGATGACGACCCGGCGCACGGGGCTGTGCAGCATCAGGCTCACCGCGGTGTGGCCCAGTTCGTGGGCAAGGACACAGAGCGCGAACAGCACCGCGAACGCGAACCCGAGCAGGTAGGCGGTGCTCGTGCTGATCCCGGTGACGACTTCGTCGATCAGCGGCGCGTAGTAGAAGGTGAGCAGTGCGGCGATGATCAGCCACGACGGCGCGAAGTAGATCGGCACGCCGAAGAACCGGCCCACGTTCAGCAGGCGCGGGGCTCGCAGCCTTGGCCGGTTTCCGCTCACACCTCGATGCTACGGGGCGCTCCTTCGCCATCCGCGTTACCGTTTGCCGGTGACGGATGAGCGGGAGCCGGGCGGGCGGACCGACGCGCCCGTCGCCGCCGCCGGCCCGGAGGGTGTCGAGGGCCCCGAGGCGATCGCCGACGACAGCCTGCACGGTTTCGCGGACGCCGCGCCGCCCGTGCTGCAGCCGGTTCGCCCCTGGCTCGAGCAGGGCGCCGACGGGTCGACTCCGTCCCCCGTGTCGTCCACCCCGCAGGCTGTTCCACCCGCTGGCGCCGGCCCGGCGCCCACCCGCCAGTGGCCGGTCGCCGGCCGCCCGGCCGGTGCTCGTCCGGACCCGGGCACGCGCCCCAGACCTGGTGCGCGCCCCGCCCCGCTCGCGGCCGGCCCGGCGCCGTCGAACGAGGAGTCGGTGCTGGCGGCACTGCAGGCAGGCAGTGCCGCCGGGACGCGGGGGGACGCCGCGGGCACCGGTGATCCCGCGCCGGCCGGACGACTGCGGCGGGCCGGGCGCTGGCTGTTCGAGAGGGCGCCGGCGGACGGTTCCGAGCCGGGACACGAGGCCACGGACGATGCGGAGCCCACGCCAACAGAGTCAACGGAACCCACGGAGTCAACGGAGCTAACCGAGTCAACCGAGCCCACGGAGTCAACGGAGCTAACCGAGTCAACGGAGCTAACCGAGTCAACGGAGCTAACGGAGCAAACTGGGGTTCAGGACGGTGCCGCCTCCGGGGACCTTCCGGAGGCGGCTGCGGCCGATGCTGCGAGCGACCCGAAGGACGACGGCTGGACGGCCGCCGAACTGGCGGCCCTGCGCGCGGACGCCGAGCCGGAGCGCAGCATCACTGTCGATCGATCAGTCACCTCCCGCGCCGAACTGGCGCGCCGGTTGGCCGCGATCCACGACGATCCGGACTACGACCCGGCGGGCGAGCCCGTCGAGCCCGGCAAGCCCGTCGACGGCTCCGAGGTTCGCCCGACCGTCGCCTGGGACGACCTGGCGACAGCGACGCCGCTGACCGGGACTGCGGCAGCGACTGCCGCACCCGAGCCCGCCGCCTCGTCCGAGCCACTAGCCCCTCCGGCAGCGCCATCGTCAGCGCCTCTGGTTCCTCCGGCGAAGCAAGCAGCCGGCCCCGCGAACGAGGCAACGGCGCGGCGCCGCCCGCGGCCGCGTCCGTATGCCGGGGCGCCGGTGCACTACCTGGACGAGCCGCTACCCGAGGCCGATGCGGAGCGCACGGTCGAGACGTCCCGATCCGCCGGCGCGGCGCCCGCGCGTGAGCTCGGGGCGGCGGCACGGTCGCGATCCGAGGAACCGGCCGGGCAGGAAAAGCTCGAGAAAGGCGGACCGGTACGTGGGCGCCGCACGGCGCGATGGCTGATCCGCACCGCGGTCCTGCTCGCCATCGCGGTGGTCACCGCGTTGTTGCTGCGCGCCTATGTCGTCTCGCCGTACTACATCCCGTCCGCGTCGATGGAGCCGACGTTGCACGGCTGCTCGGGGTGCAACAACGACCATGTCCTGGTCGACAAGCTCTCCTATCGTATGCACGACGTGCACCGTGGCGATGTCGTCGTGTTCCACCGTCCGGATACCTGGCCGGTACCGGAGAAGACGCTGATCAAGCGAGTCGTCGGCCTGCCCGGTGATCGGCTGGCCGTCCGCGACGGCAAGGTGTACGTCAACGGCTTGCAGTTACAGGAGTCGTACCTCAACGCGGCTTGCCCGCCGATGACGTCCCTGTCGGAGGACCCGGGTTCGCCGGTGCGGACGTACGGCCCGGTGCCACCCGGGGAGCTGTACGTGATGGGCGACAACCGGTGCGATTCGGCCGACAGCCGGGCGTTCGGTCCGGTTCCGACCGCTGACGTGATCGGCCGGGCGTTCGTGATCATCTGGCCGCTCGGACGGGTCCACTGGCTGTGAGCGCGGAACTGTCGGAGGGACGTTCTACCGTCGATGGCATGACCGAAGTCGATCTTCCGGTGGCCATCGTGGGCTCGCTGTCGCCGTCGCGGGCGGCCGACTTCAAGACCTGCCCGCTGCTGTACCGGTTCCGGACGATCGATCGGTTGCCCGAAGCGCCGTCGCGTGCCGCGACGCGCGGCACCCTGGTGCACGCGGTGCTGGAGGAGCTGTTCGACCTGCCCGCTGCGGCGCGGACGCTGGACGCGGCGCGGTCGATGGTGCCCGCTGCGTGGGCGCGGGTGCTGGCGGAGGCGCCGGAGGCCGCGAGCCTGTTCGCCGACGATGCGGATGGCTCCGATCTGGCCGAGTGGCTCTCCTCCGCCGGCGACCTGCTCGGCAACTACTTCGCACTGGAGGACCCCCGGTGCCTGGAACCGGCCGCGCGTGAGGAGCGGGTCGAGGTCGTCGTCGACGGGCTGCGGCTGCGCGGCTATGTCGATCGGCTGGACGTCTCGCCGGCCGGCGACCTGCGGGTTGTCGACTACAAGACCGGGACGACGCCGCGCGAGGCGTTCGAGGGCAAGGCGCTGTTCCAGATGAAGTTCTATGCACTCGTGCTGTGGCGCACGCGCGGGGTCGTTCCGCGGCAACTGCGCCTGATGTACCTGGCCGACACCGACACGCTCAGCTACTCCCCCGACGCCGACGAACTGGTCCGGTTCGAGCGGACCCTCAAAGCGATCTGGGCCGCGATCGAACGGGCGACCGAGAGCGGCGACTTCCGCCCGAGCCCCAGCCGGCTGTGCGACTGGTGCGATCACCAGGCGCTGTGTCCGGCGTTCGGCGGGACTCCGCCGCCGTTCCCGCACGATGCGCTCGCGAACATCGGCGATGACCGCCGGGCAGCAGCGGCGGACTGACCCTGCGGCCACTGGGCCTTCCGATCGGACTGGTCGCGCCGAGGACGACGAGCGCAGCGCCGAACGTGATCGGCTCTCGGTGGGTTCGCGCCGCCGGGGCGCCGCTGTGCTGGTTGTCGCGCGACGTCAGGAACCAGCAACGAGGGACTCGCTCGTGGTCGGTTGCCGCTGCCGGGTCGCCTCTCGTGCGGGTTGCGCTGCCTTGAATTGCGCCGCGACGGGGACCCGCTCGTGGTCGGGTTGCCGCTGCTGGGTCGCGGTCCGGTCGTGGTTGCGCTCCGTCAAAGACGCTGCGACGAGGAGTCGGGTGCTGGCTTGGCTTGCGTTGCTGGGTCGCCTTTCGTCGGGGGTGTGCATCCGGTCCGGACGTCGTGGTTCTGTCGGGACCTGCCGATAAAATAAGGCGAAAGTCGGTCCAAACGGGTTGACATGTCGGGATGATGCTGTAGAATCAGACGCATGGGCGAATCCGACCAGATCGTGGTCGACGGGATCACCGTCGACCTGGTCGACCCCGCCCAATGCACCCCACTACCCACCGCCTCGGACGTGCTGCACCGGCCCGACCAGGCCGCCGGCGCGGCGAGCGTGCTGCACCCGTCCGGTGCGGTCCTGACCGCGATGGAGTCGCTGCTGCCGGGCCGGCTCTCGGACACCGGCCTGATCGACGCCCTCACCGCCTGTGACCGGCTGCGTGCGCTGGTGGATGCCAAACAGAGCGAACTGCTCGCCGAACTCGCCCACCGCGACCCCGGCGGTGAGCAGTTCCTGTGTGAGGAGGCGGCGCTCGCGCTGCACCTGGCACCGGCCACCACCCAGGAGCGCCTCCAGTGCGCCAGCGAACTGAGCTCGCGGTTGTGGGACACGTTCGAACTGCTGCGCTCGGGGTACCTGTCCGCGGTGCACGCCCGCATCCTGGCCACCGCCACCGTCGACCTACCCGATCCGGTGGCCGCGAAAGTCCAGGCCCAGGTCCTGAAGCGGGCACCCGGACAGACACCCGGTGAGTTCCGCGCCGCCGTCCGCCGCGCGATCGCCAAACACCACGCCAAGAGCCAGAACGAGAAACACCGCGCTGCGGCCGCGCAACGGCACGTGCGGCGCGAGCAGGTCGAGGACGGCATGGGCTGGCTCACCCTGTTCGCCCCGGCCGACGGCATCGAAACCGTATGGACCGCCGTCAACGCCTGGGGCACGAAGACCAGCCGCGAGGACCAGCGCACCGCCGACCAACGCCGCGCCGACGCCCTCGTCGAGATCTGCACCGCCGCCCTGGCCCTGCCCGGACTACCCACCGAACACGGACTCAAGCCCACCGTGAACGTCACCCTCGCCGCCAGCACCCTGGCCGGGACCGACAACCAACCCGGCTACCTCAACGGCGAACCCGTCCCCGCCGACATCGCCCGGCGCCTCGCCACCCAACCCGGCGCCCAGCGCCACTACTGGCCCGTCGACCAGACCGGACACCTCCTCGACACCGCCTGCCCACACGCACCCACAGCACCCACAGCACCCACAGCACCCACAGCACCCACAGCATCCACAGCATCCACGGTGCGGACCGGGCCGGTGCTCGACAGCAGCCTGATCACCCACCGCTACCACCCCACCACCACGATCACCCGGCACGTCATCACCCGCGACCAACGCTGCATCATGCCCGGCTGCCGGCGGCGCGCCCACACCTGCCAGTTGGATCACCGCACACCCTGGCCCGACGGCCCCACCAGCGTGACCAACCTCGAACCCCTCTGCAAAAGGCACCACGACCTCAAACACCACGCCCGCTGGACCCTCACCCGCACCCCCGACGGCACCTACCACTGGACCTCGGCAACCCGACACCACTACCACTACCGACCACCCGAACTACCCGTCCCCGAACCCGAACCACCGAAGCAGACCGGACCCGACCCCAACGACCAACCACCACCGTATTGACGTCAGGTGTCCGCTCACTCATGTCGACCGAACGGTCGACAGAGGTCGTCCGATCGGCGATCGATCGGCTGGCTAAGACCGGTCGACCGCCGCGACTGATCCGCCCGTTCGCCCGCTGACCTCGCGCGAGCGCAAGCCGCACTCTGCTGTATGGAGCGCAGACGCTCCGATCATGCGGGGAGCGCGAGTGACGATCCTGTGCGAGCCTGAGGCGACTGCCGCCTCGCTCCTGGCGCCGTTCCTGGGCGACGACGTGCGAATCGTTGTCAGCCTGCGCGCTGCGACGAGAGCACTCGCAGCGGATCCGGCGGAAAGACTGGTCGTCATCGGCAGCGGCGTACGCGCGGAGAACGCCCTGGAGTTCGCCGCACACGTATCACGCTCGGCGGCCGGCACGGACATCGTGCTCATGCGCGACACCGTCGACTCCGATCTGCTCAGCCGGGCCTTCGACGCCGGGATCCAGACCGTCCTGCCCACGCATGAACGCCATGCCCTCGCCGAGGCGTGCACCCGCCTGGCCGCGTCGCGCCGGCCGGCAGCCGCCCCGCCGCAGCCCGGCCCAACTGCAGCGCCGAACGGTGTCATAGTCGCCGTGGTCGCAGCCAAGGGCGGCTGCGGCAAGACCACCTTCGCAATCAACCTGGCCCTTGCCCTGAACGCGGGCGGCGAGGTCCGTGTCTGTCTCGTCGACCTCGACCTCGAGTTCGGCGACGTCGCCAGCTCGCTTCGCCTGGACGTCGAACGCACCCTGCTCGACGCGGTACCCGGCCGCGCGCTCACCAGGGCGGACATCGCAGCACTCGTCACGACGTACCACCCAGGGCTGGACTGCATCCTCGCGCCCGTCGGACCCGGCGAGGCCGAACGCGTCACGCCCGCAGTCGCCCGCGAGGCGCTCAACGCCCTCGCGCAGCTGTACGACTACATCGTCGTCGACACACCCGCGCGCATGTCGCATCACGTCCTGGCCGCTCTCGACACCGCCGACCACCACGTCCTGATCACCGTGCCAGAGGTACCCGCCGTCAAGAGCCTGCGCAGGACCCTCGACGTGCTGGACCTGCTCGGCTACCGGCGCGAGTCGCGTTCGATCGTCGTCAACCGCACCGACCCACGCGTCGTGCTCACCGCGCGCAACGTCGAGACGCTCGCCCGCAGCCCCATCGCCGGTCACATCCCGTTCAGCTGGGACGTACCCGCCTCGATCAACCACGCTGCACCGCTCGTGACCGCGGAGCCGGACCACCCGGTGAGCAAGGCGATCCGCGCGTTCGCGCGCGCCCGCATCGGCACCGGTGCCGCCGCCACGCGGCGTCCGGGTGTCCCTCGTCGATCAGTGCGGGGGTGGTCCAGGTGAGACACCACGACTGGGCGCGCGACCCGCCTTGACGCGCTGCACGGCACCTACCCAGCACGCCAGCTTCATCCCGGCGCTACTCGGCACCGGGCCACAGGACACGGCCGCCACGCGGCGACCGATCACCATTCGGGGGAACCCACCATGTACCAGCGCATTCGCAAGGCCATGAAGGAAGAAAGCGGCTTCACGCTCATCGAACTGCTCATCGTCATCGTCATCCTCGGCATCCTCGCCGCTGTGGTCGTCTTCTCGGTCCAGGGCATCACGAACCGTGGGGACGCCTCGGCTTGCAAGTCCGATGTCGCAACGGTCACCACGGCAGGCGAGGCCTACTACGCAAAGAACTCGAGCTATGCCGCAGATATTGCAGCGCTCAAGGCGGGCGGCTTCCTGCACTCGGACACCGCGGACAACGTCACTTACACCGTGACGGGCACCGGCTTCACGGCAGTCGGAGCTACCGGTAGCGCCTGCGCGGGCTTCACCTCCTAACCCGCTCCGCCGGGGAGGGCCGTCTTGGCCCTCCCCGGCATCACCACCAACGCATGCCAGGTCTTTCAGGGGGAGCCATGACCGAGGTAGGACGCCGCATCGGCGAGCGGATCGACGAGCTGCTGGAATCACTCTGGGACGCCGGCGGCACCGATCTGCTCCTGACGGTCGGCACCCCGCCACTGCTGCGCGTACACGGCGAACTGCACCCGGTCGCCGACCACCCGCCGCTGAGCGCCGAGGACACCGAGGCGCTGCTCGTCGAGCTGTTGAGCGAGGACCAGCACAAGAGCTGGCAGGTGAGCAACGAGTACGACTTTTCCTTCAGCTGGGGCGAAGAGGCGCGCATCCGCGGCAACGCCTTCACCCAGCGCGGCGTCACCGCCATCGCGCTGCGGATGATCCCCAAGGAGATTCCCGGCCTGGCCGCTCTGGGCGTCCCGCCGGTGCTCGCCCACTACGCGCGCCAGCACCAGGGCCTGGTGCTGATGACCGGCCCCACCGGCTCGGGCAAGTCCACCACGCTGGCCTCGGTCATCGACCTGATCAACACCGAGCGGGCCTGCCACATCATCACCGTCGAGGACCCGATCGAATACGTGCACAACCACAAGCGTTCGGCCGTGAACCAGCGCGAGGTCGGCACCGACACGGACAGCTTCCCGGACGCGCTGCGGTCGGTCCTGCGTGAGGACCCCGACGTGCTGCTGGTCGGTGAGATGCGCGACCTGGACTCGATCCGGTTCGCCCTGACCATCGCCGAGACCGGTCACCTGGTCTTCGCGACCTTGCACACCAACGACACCGCGCAGTCGCTCGCGCGCATGATCGACGTCTTCCCCGCCGACCAGCAGGCGCAGATCCGGGTCCAGCTCGCGAGCGCGCTCAGCTGCATCGTCTACCAGCGGCTGATCCCGCGCGTCGGTGGCGGGATGGTCGCCGCGTACGAAGTGCTGGTCGCCAACTCCGCCGTCCGCAACCTGATCAAGGAGAGCAAGACCCACCAGCTGCGGAACTCGCTCGTCACCGGGCAGCAGGACGGCATGGTGACGCTCGAGCAGTCGCTCTCCGGGCTGGTGCAGGCCGGCCTGATCAGCTACGACGACGCGGTCAAGCGCAGCCTGTACCCCAAGGACATCGAGACCCGGCCGCGGCTACGGGCCAGCGCCAGCGCCAGCGCAAGCGCATGAAGCTGCACCGCGGCCGCCACGCCGAAGCGCCGCCGCCGCAAACGCCACCAGCCCGTCCCACGGCGCCCCGCGACCTCGACGTGCGCCCCGGCGGCCGGCGTCTCGGCGAACTGATCGTCGCCGCCAATCTGGCCAGCCACGACGTCGTCGTCGCGGCGCTCGCCGAGGCCCAGCGTGCAGGCGACGGCAAGCGGCTCGGCCGCATCCTGCTCGATCGCGGCACCATCACCGACCACGACCTGGCCGAGATCCTCGCCGAGCAGCACGCCCTGCAGGTGGTCGACTTCCGCACCGTCACGCCCGACCCGGCCGCCGTCGAACTGATCACCGAGGCGATCGCACGCACCCTCGGCGCGCTGCCCATCTCGATCGGTGAGGACACCGTGCACGTCGCGGTCATGGACCCGACGCCGGAAGCGCTCGCACGGATCACCCACGCGATAGGGCGACCGGTCACCGCCGCGGTCGCCCCGACGCAGGACCTGATGCGGGCGATCGGCACCAGCTACCGGGCGCTGACCGGCGTGGACGAACGCGTCCACGAGTTCGAGGTGCGCGACGCGCTGCGGCGCGAGGCGGGCCGGCTCGACGAGGTGAACGCAAGCGACGACGCCCCGGTCGTCCAGGTGGTGCAGATGCTCGTGACCCAAGGGCTGCGCGACCGCGCGTCCGACATCCACATCGAGCCGCACGACGACCGGATCCGGGTCCGCTACCGCGTCGACGGGGCGCTGCACGACGTGCTCTCGCTGCCCGGCTCGATGGGGCCGGCCGTGGTGAGCCGGATCAAGATCCTCGCCGGGATGAACATCGTCGAGCGGCGGCGGCCGCAGGACGGCCAGATCAGCCAGCAGGTCGAGGGTCGCGACGTCGACATCCGGGTCTCGACCACAGCCGTTGTCGGCGGCGAGAAGGTCGTCATGCGGCTGCTGGACAAGAGCCGTCCGCTGTACCAGCTCGCGCAGCTCGGCATGCCGGACGACACCGCGGCCCGCTTCCGCGCGCTGCTGCACTCGCCGTACGGCATGGTGATCTGCGCCGGGCCGACGGGCAGCGGCAAGACCACCTCGCTGTACGCCTCGCTCGGCGAGCTGAACAGCCCGGAACGCAACATCATGACGATCGAGGACCCGGTCGAGTACACGTTCGCCTCGATCAACCAGATCCAGATCAACGAGGCGGCCGGGATCACCTTCGCCAACGGCCTGCGCTCGATCCTGCGGCAGGACCCGGACGTCATCCTCGTCGGCGAGGTACGCGACGTGGACACCGCCCGGATCGCGGTGCAGTCCGCCCTGACCGGCCACTTCGTCCTGTCGTCGCTGCACGCCACCGACTCGATCGCGGCGCTGTACCGCTTGCTGGACATGGGGATCGAGTCGTTCCTGGTCGCCTCGTCGGTCACGGCTGTCGTCGCGCAGCGACTCGTCCGCCGGATCTGTACGTACTGCCGCGAGCCCTACGAACCGTCACTCGAGGAGCTCGCCTTCCTGCGCGCGTTCGGCTCGGCCGCACCCGACCACGGTTTCGTCCACGGGGCGGGCTGCAACTTCTGCGCACACACCGGCTACCTCGAGCGGATCGGGGTGTACGAGCTGATGGCGATCACCGACGCGATCCGCGAGCTGGTCCTCGACCAGGGTTCGCACGACGAACTGCGCAAGCTGTGCCGCGCCGAGGGCATGCGCACCCTGCAGGAGGAGTCGATCGACCTGGTCGCCGCCGGGATCACCACGCCGGCCGAGGTCATGCGCTCGATCTACGTAGTGGAGGTCTGACATGCCCAGGTTCGCGTACGCCGCCACCACCCGCGACGGCGGGCGATCGAGCGGCGTCCAGAAGGCCGACAGCCGCGCAGCCGCCGAACTCGCCTTGTACGACAGGGAGTTGCGGGACATCCAGGTCACCGAGAAGAAGAGCCTGCTGCAGCTGGAGATCAGCGGGCCGCGCGTCAAGCGTGACGACCTGATGCACCTGTCGCGGCAGATGGCCGCGTTCATCCGGGCCGGCCTGCCGATCCTCGATGCCGTACACACCATCGGTGAGGAGTCGGAGAACTCCTCGATACGGCGGATCATGACCGACATCGAGGACGGGCTGCGCTCGGGCGAGCGGTTCTCGGACTGCCTGGACCGGCACGCCAAGATCTTCCCGGACTTCTATCGAGGGATCGTCCGCTCCGCAGAGCTCACCGGCGAGCTGGACACGGTGCTGGCCCGGCTCGCGCTGTACATCGAGCGGGACCTCGAAGCCCGGCGGAAGATCAAGTCGGCAACCATCTACCCGACCGCGGTGGCACTGATGTCGATCGTGACGATCGTGGTGCTGGCCGCGTACGTGCTGCCCAAGTTCAAGGTGTTCTTCGAGAGCCTGAACGCCAAACTGCCGCTGCCCACCCGGATGCTGCTCGCGGTCACCGACTTCCTGAGCCAGTGGTGGTGGGCCCTGCTGGTCGGCCTCGGCGTCGTGATCCTCGCGATCGTCGCCGCGCTGCAGAGCGAGGGCGGCCGGTTTGCGAAGGATCGCTTCCTGCTGGCGGTGCCGGTGCTCGGCCAGACCATCCAGTACGCGCTGGTCGAACGGTTCTGCCGGGTGCTTGCCTCGATGGTCAGCGCAGGCGTGGCGCTCCCGGAGGCGCTGCGCGTGGCGTCCGATTCGCTGCGCAATCGCGTGTACACCCGTGGGCTCGCCGGCGTGAACGAGGCGATGCTCGAAGGTGAGGGGATTGCCGCGCCGCTCGCCAAGACCGGGCTGTTCCCGCCCACCGCGTCGCAGATGCTGCGGGTCGGCGAGGAGACCGGAACCCTGGACGGGCAGCTCGAGGTCACCGCCCAGTACTACGAGACCGAGCTGGACTACAAGCTCAAGAAGCTCACCGCGCTGTTCGAGCCCGCGATCATCGTCGTCATGGGCCTGCTCGTCGGTTTCGTCGCGGTAGCGCTCGTGTCGGCGATGTACGGCATCTTCAACCAGGTCAAGGTCTGAACCATGTCCCGGCTGCAGCGCCTGAACGACGATCGGGGCGACACGCTGATCGAGGTGATCGCTGCCGTCTTCGTCCTGGGCATTGCTGCAGTCGCGATCGTGTCGGCGATGACCATGAGTGTCAAGATCTCCGACTACCACCGCAAGCAGGCCGACGCGTCCGCCGTCCTGCACAACTACGCCGAATCGCTGGTGGCCGGCTACCGGCCGTGCACGAGCGCCAACTCCCAGCCGTACACGCTCGCCGCCCGCTCCGGCTTCGCGGCCCCGTCGGTCACCGTCAGCTACTGGACCGGCACCAGCTTCGGATCCACCTCGTGCCCCGCCGGCGGTGACCCGGGCGTGCAGCGCGTGCAGCTTGCCGTGTCGAGCATCGACAGCCGCGCCAGCGAAACCCTGACCGTCGTCGTGCGGCAGCCATGAGCACCCGACGTGAGGGCGACGCGGGGTTCACCTTGATCGAGCTGCTGTTGGTCGTCGTGATCCTGGGGATCATCGCCGCTCCCCTGGCGAACGTCGTCACCAGCTTCTTCATCAACAGCGCGACCACGACCGCGCGGCTCAGCGGCTCACACGACGAGCAGCTCGCGACCGCCTACTTCGCCCAGGACGTCGCGAACCTCGGGACACGTGACCAGACCTCGCTGGTAGCCGCCCAATCGGTGTGGACCGGAGCGTTCCCGGCCGGCACCTGCGGTGCGGGCGTCGGAACGCCGGTCGTGCTCCTCGCGTGGGACGACGTCGCCTGGACCGGCTCGGCCGCACAGGCCACCGTCGACCAGGCCGCGTACGTCCTGCAAGCGGTGTCCGGCCAGACGCAGCTGCACCGGCTGTTCTGCACCGGTGCGTCGCTCACCAGCCAGAGCGTCAGCAGTGACGCAGTCATCGCCCACAACATCGTCGCGCCGTTACCCATCGTCGCGTGTGCGGGCACCGGCTGCCCGACGTCCGGGCCCACCGTGCCGGCGTCGATCACGCTGACGCTCAACCTCAGATCCAGCGACCCCGGTAACCGCGGCCAGACCCTGCAGGTGACCCTGACCGGTCAGCGGAGGCAGACATGACCCGACGCGCCCGACCCTCCGGTGACGGCGGGGTGACGCTCATCCTCGCCTTGATCATCATCACGACGATCGCCCTGGTCATCGGTGCGACGCTGTCGCTGGCGACGACCAACGTGAAAGCGACGGTGGCCCTTCGCGACCAGGCCGCGACCTCCTACTCGGCCGACGGCGCCGCCCAGGTCGCGGTGAACCAACTCCGCACCGGCACCTTCCCCGGCGCCAACTGCACGGCCACCGCGACGCAGTCCCTGCTCGGCTTCTTCCCGGCCACGTCCACCGTTGCGGCGGGCAACGCGGCCGTGCAGTGCATCCCGGATCCGGGCAACACGAGCAACGGCGGCGGGTCCAACAGCTCGCCCGGCAGCGCCATCCTGACCCTGAGTGACGGCACCGGCGGTGAGCGCGGCATCTACGTGAACACCAGCAACAACGCGAGCGTGAAGGTGAACGGCGGGATCTTCTCGGACTCCACGATCTTCCTGGAGGGGAACAAGTCCGACCTGCAGAACACCAACACCACGAACAGCTATGTGTACGCGATGGGCAACTGCTCCAGCAGCGGAACCTCGAGGATCATCAGCACGCCCGCGCCGGTGTGCAACTACAGCACGAATCCGCTGTCGGCAGTCGACCGCCGCGGCAAGGACCCCGGGACGATCACGGGCCACGGCAGCTCCTTCGACGCACCAGCAGCGCCGACCGCCAACGGCACGGTCGCTCCCGCCAGCTGCTCGGCGAAGACCGCGTTCGAGTTCCTGCCCGGGCTGTACCGCAGCGCCGCAGCCCTCAACGCGCTCACCAACGGTGCCGGCGCATGCTCCGGCAGTGTCTGGCACTTCAACCCGGGCACGTACTACTTCGACTTCACCGACCCCGGCGTGCACCAGTGGATCGTCAGCTCGGGGTTCCTGGTCGGCGGCACCGCGAACGTGAGCGGTGCGCTCACCGTCGCCAAGATCCAGAACCTGCAGAACGCCGGCCAGCCGTACTGCATCGCCCCCACCGTCGGCGGCACCACCCTCAACGGCGGCGTCAGGTTCGTCTTCGGTGGGGACAGCCGCATGTACGTCACCAAAGGCCTCGCGTCCGCGAACCCGAACGTCCAGATCTGCGCGTCGAACAGCCCGTCCGGCCCGCCGATCGCGATCTACGGGCTCAAGAGCGGCATCGGGTCCGGGGCGTTCGCGGTCGCGGCCGAGTCGGGTTGCATCACCAATACCGGCTATGTAGCTCAGGGCGGCGATGCCACGCACTGTGCGGTCGTGCAGACCACCAACGATCCGAACCCCGCGCTGACGGTGTACGGCACGACCTACGTCCCGCGAGCAGTCATCGACCTGTACCTCAACAACAATACGGTGCAGGTCTTCCGGTGGGGCCTGGTCACCCGGGCGTTGCTGGTCGGATCCACCGGCAGCACGAACCTCGCCAACGCTGTCATCGACGTCCCCAACGACGCGCCCGCGCCGTTCGCCGTGCCCAGTGTCTTGTACCTCAACGTGTTCGTGTGCACCGGGCCGAGCGCGTGCTCGACCGCAGGCACGCCGAAGCTGCGGGCGAAAGTACAGCTGTCGACGACGACGCCGACGACCGCCACCGTCCTGAGCTGGAGCCAGCAGCGCTGAGGAGGCGATGATGTCCGCGTATCCCCTGACGCTGTGGGTGATCCTCGCCGGTGCCTTCGGGCTGGCCATCGGCTCGTTCCTGAACGTGGTGATCTACCGCGTTCCGGCGGGCGAATCTGTGATCAGCCCGCCGTCACGCTGCCCGGCCTGCCGCACCCCGATCCGCAGCCGGCACAACGTGCCTGTCCTCGGCTGGCTGCTACTGCGCGGCCGGTGCGCCGACTGCGCCCACCCGATCAGCGTGCGCTACCCGCTCGTCGAGGCGATGACGGCGCTGCTCTTCGCGGTGGTCACCGTTCGCGTCGCGCAACTGCACCTCGACTCCGCGCTACCGGCGTACCTCTACCTCGTTGCGGCCGGGTTCGCCCTGGCGCTGATCGATGTCGATCACAAGCGGCTTCCGGACAAGATCGTGCTGCCGTCGTACGCGGTCGTCACCGTGCTGCTGCTGATCGCATCGGCGGCCTCGCACGACTGGTGGGCACTCGCGCGGGCCGGCATCGGTGCCGCGGCGCTCTTCGCGTTCTACTTCGCCCTTGCGTTCGGCTACCCGGCGGGCATGGGCTTCGGCGACGTGAAGCTGGCAGGCGTCCTGGGCGGCCTGCTCGGCTACCTGTCGTGGTCGGCGCTGGTCGTCGGCGCGTTCGCCGGCTTCCTGTTCGGAGCCGTCGTCGGCGCCGGGCTGCTTGCCGCCGGCCGGTGCGATCGCAAGAGTGCGATTCCGTTCGGCCCGTTCATGATCGCCGGCGCGCTGGCCGCCCTGTTCGTCGCCGAACCCCTGGCCCGCGGCTACCTGCGGCTCACCGGCCGGCTGTGACCCGCGCCTGAGCGATCGGGTTGGCACCGGACGGAGCGATCAGCCCGAGTTGGACCGACGACATCAGCGCCTGGGCCCGATTCGTCGCGCCCAGCTTCTCGTAGAGCCGCGCCACGTAGGTCTTGGCCGTGGACAGGCTGACGAACAGCGTGCCGGCGATGGCCGGCACCGACATCCCGTCCTGGAGCAGGGCCAGTACCTGCGCCTCGCGAGGACTCAGCCGCAGCCGGTCCGGAGCCTGGTCGCGATTGCGCAAAGCCTCGGCCAGGCCGGCCGCACTGAACGAAGAGGCCGCCACGGCGGAGTGCCGGATGGCGGCGAGGATCTCGGTGGCCGGCGCGAGCTTGGACACGAACGCGGACGCCCCCGTCTCCAGCGCGCGGAACAGCACGTCGTCGTGCCCGTTCGAGGTCAAGATGACGATCCCGAGATCAGCACGCAGGTCGCGCAGGTCGCGTGCCAGTGCCCAGCCGCCGTCGAGTTCGGTATCGATGCTCACCACATCCGGACGCAGCGAATGGGCCAGCTCGAATGCGGTCGACGCGCAGTCCGTTTCGCCGACCGTCTGCAGGTCAGGCTGTTCGTCGACCATTCGGGCCAGGCCGAACCGCGTTATCGGATGGCTCTCCAGAATAAGCAACCGGACCGTCATGCTTCCCCCCTGGCGCGCGGCGCGAGCAGCGGCATACCTTCCTCGTCGCTGCCCGCGCCGTGCATTTCCCCCTGTTGTCAGCCGGGCCCTCCACGTGGTAGTGGGCCAAGCCGTGCGGGGACGCTAACACCCGATCATCCGGGCAGAAAAGCGTTCGTACACGCTTTCACCGAGTGGCAGAAGTGTCGATTGACCAATTCGCGAGGTGTTTGCCGTCGGTATGCCCATATTGCTAGTTTGTTTCCGCGACAGACATCTCGGCCGCGGCGGCCGGTGATCGCGCATTTGGCACGCGAACTCCGGTTCGCCGCGCAGTCACACCCGGCGGCGCGTGCCCGATCAGCCGTGGAACGACAGCAGCGGGATCGCGGTCTCGACGGGCGTCCACGACCCGTGATAGGCGACCAGGTTGCCGACCAGGTCCGGTTCGTAACCACGCGCCAGGATCACGGTGTCGCCCTCACAGACGACGACCACATCGCCGATGCGCGCCAGGTGATCGGCCGGCACGGCGCCGAACAGCCCGCGCGCGACAGCGTCCGCGCGCAGCAAGACCGTCGCCCGCTCCCCCAGCACGCCGCGCCACGTGTCGGCGACGTCGGCAGCCGCACCGTCGACGGTGTGCAGGTAGCGCACCCGCGGTTCGCCCGCCACGACGCGTACCCCGGCGGCCAGCAGCGGATCGTCGGCCAGGTCGATCCGTGCCGACGGCGGGACGTCCAGCGCGCCGTGGTCGGCGGTGACGAGCAACGCCGCGTCGCCCGGCAGCCCGGCCACGACGCGCGAGATCAACCGGTCCACCGACCCGGCAGCGCGCTGCCACTGCGGCGAGGCGATGCCGTGCGCATGCGAGACCGAGTCCAGCGTCGGGTGGTAGCCGTACACCAGCCCCGGGCCGGCGTCGAGCTCGGCGAGGATCCCGGCGGCGAGCTCGGCGCTCCGCGCCGCTCCCACGTACCGCGGGTCCCCGTAGGCGGCCACCGTCAGCCCGCTGCCGACGAACTCCGGACGGGAGACGACGGCGGTCCGCACGCCGGCCGCAGCGGCCCGCGAGAGCAGCGACGGCACCGGCTGCCACTCCCGTGGCGGCGGGTCGTCACGCCAGCTGATGTGGGTGAGCACCCGGTCGGTGCCCGGAACGTTCAGGGTGAAGCCGAGCACACCGTGCGCGCCGGGCAGCACCCCGGTACCCAGCGTCACCAGGCTGGTCGGCGTCGTCGACGGAAAGGCGCACGCCAGCTCGGTCAGCACACCGGCGCGGCCGGCGACCGCCTCGGCCAGGATCGGCGCCGAGCGGCCGGCCTCGTCCAGCAGGTGATAGCCCAGCCCGTCCACCAGCAGCACGGCGATCCGGCGCACCTCACCGAGCCGCTCGGCCAGGCACAGCCGGTCGGCGGTGCCCGGCACGCCGAGCAGGGCGCAGGCACTGGACAGGACGTCCCGCAGGCTGCCGGTCACGAGGCGCGCTCGCGCATCAGGGCGGCGAGCCGGTCGACCGACAGCTCGGTCAGCGAGTCCACCAGCACCCGGCCCGGCCCGAGCGGGATCGGCACGTTGTGCGGCACCGCGACGACCAGGGCGCCGGCTGCCTCCGCCGCGGCGATCCCGGTGGGCGAGTCCTCGATCGCCACGCAGCTACGCGGGTCGACGCCGAGCCGCGCGGCGGCGGTCAGGTACGCCTCCGGGTGCGGCTTGCCGTCGACGACCTGGTCGCCGGTCACCACGGTGGCGAACGCGCCGGCGTGCAACCGGTCGACCACGGTGGCCGCGAGCCGCCGGTAGGACATGGTCACCAGCGCGCACGGCACGCCGCGCTGGCCCAGCTCCGTCAGCAGCTCGACGGCACCCGGACGCCACGGCACGGACGCCTCGGCGGCGCGCACCACCTCGTCCAGCAGCCGGTCGACGATCTCCTCCGGCGGCAACGGCACCGAAGCGTGCTCGCGGATGTAGACCGCCGAGTCGATCAGCGCGTTGCCGACCAGCGCGTAGGCGTGCTCGTCGGTCCATACGCCGCCGTAGGACTCGACCAGCGCGTACTCCGCGGCGATCCAGTACGGCTCGGTGTCCACGATCGTGCCGTCCATGTCGAACAGCACCGCGGCCAAATCGGGCGGACCGGCCACCTACTCGTTGTCCGAGCGGTAGCCCAGGTTCGGCGAGAGCCAGCGCTCGGCCTCGGCGACCGTCCAGCCCTTGCGCTCGGCGTACTCGGTGACCTGGTCGCGGCCGATCTGGCCGACCACGAAGTACTGCGACTGCGGGTGCGAGAAGTACCAGCCACTGACGGCGGCACCCGGCCACATCGCCATGTTGTCGGTGAGCTCGATCCCGGCGTTCGCGTGCACGTCGAGCAGGTCCCAGATCGTGCGCTTCTCGGTGTGCTCCGGGCAGGCCGGGTAGCCGGGCGCGGGGCGGATGCCGACGTACCGCTCGCCGATCAGCGCGGCGTTGTCGAGATCTTCGTCCGGCTGGTACCCCCAGAACTCCATGCGGACCCGCTGGTGCAGCCGCTCGGCGAAGGCCTCGGCCAGGCGGTCGGCGACCGACTCCAGCAGGATCGCGCTGTAGTCGTCCAGGGCCGCCTTGAACTCGGTGATCTTCTCGGTGCTGCCCAGCCCGGCCGTGACGGCGAACGCGCCCATGTAGTCGCGCAGCCCGGTGTGCTTCGGTGCCACGTAGTCGGCCAGGCTGCGGTGCGGGACGCCCGGGCGGTGCTCGGTCTGCTGGCGTAGCGAGTGCACCGTCGTGAGCACGCTCTGGCGCGACTCGTCGGTGTAGATCTCGATGTCGTCATCGACCGCGTTCGCCGGGAACAGCCCGATCACCGCGTTGGCGGTGAGCCACTTCTCCGCGATCGCCGAATCGAGCATCCGCTGCGCGTCCTCGAACAACCTGCGCGCAGCCTCGCCGGACACCGGGTGGTTCAGGATGTCCGGGTACTTGCCCTTCATCTCCCAGGCGTTGAAGAACGGCTGCCAGTCGATGAACTCGCGCAGTTCGGCCAGCGGGTAGTCGTGGAACGCCTTGACGTACTGCATCGGCGCGCTGCCTGGGTGGAAGTCGTCGGTGTGCATGTCGCGCGCCTGCTGCGCGAGCAGGTGCGGGCGCGGCGGGTGGTAGTTCGACCAGTCGATCGGCGTGCGGTCCTCGCGGGCGGCCTCGATCGGCAGGATCACCTTGGAGTTGGCGCGCGCCGCGTGGCGTTCGCGCAGCGAGTCGTAGTCGGCCTGCAACTCGGCCAACAGCGCCGGCCGCTGCTCGTCGCTGAGCAGCGCCGCGACCACCGGCACCGAGCGCGAGGCGTCCTTCACCCAGACGACCGGGCCGTGGTACTTCTTGTCCACCTTGACCGCGGTGTGTGCCCGCGAGGTCGTGGCGCCGCCGATCAGCAGCGGGATCTCCAGGCCCTGCCGCTCCATCTCGGCCGCGAAGTTGACCATCTCGTCCAGTGACGGCGTGATCAACCCGGACAGCCCGATCGCGTCGGCACCGTGCTCCTTCGCCGCGTCCAGGATCTTCTGCGCGGGCACCATCACGCCGAGATCGATCACGTCGTAGTTGTTGCACTGCAGCACTACCCCGACGATGTTCTTGCCGATGTCGTGGACGTCGCCCTTCACCGTCGCCATGACGATCGTCCCGTTGCTGCGGCCGGCGTCCTCGGGCGACTTGCCCGCCTCGATGAACGGGATCAGGTAGGCGACCGCCTTCTTCATCACCCGCGCGGACTTCACGACCTGCGGCAGGAACATCTTGCCGGAGCCGAACAGGTCACCGACCACGTTCATGCCGTCCATCAGCGGGCCCTCGATCACCTCGATCGGCTGGCCGCCGCGCTCCTCGATGAGCTGGCGCAACTCCTCGGTGTCGGTCTCGGCGAAGTCGTCGATGCCCTTGACGAGGGCGTGTGTGATCCGCTCGGCGACCGGGAGCTGGCGCCACTCCTCGTTCGCCGGTTCGATCTGGGCACCGTCGCCGGCGAATTCGGTCGCGATCTCCAGCAGCCGCTCGGTCGCGTCATTGCGGCGGTTGAGGATGACGTCCTCGATCCGCTCGCGCAGCCGCTCGTCAACCTGGTCGTAGACGGTCAGCGCGCCGGCGTTGACGATGCCCATGTCCATGCCGGCCGCGATCGCGTGGTACAGGAACACCGCGTGGATCGCCTCGCGCACCCGGTTGTTCCCGCGGAAGGAGAACGAGACGTTCGAGACCCCGCCGGAGACGAGCGCCCCGGGCAGGTTCTGCTTGATCCACCGCGTCGCCTCGATGAAGTCCACACCGTAATTGGCGTGTTCCTCGATGCCGGTCGCCACCGCGAAGATGTTCGGGTCGAAGATGATGTCCTCGGCCGGGAAGCCCACCTCGTCGACCAGGATCCGGTAGGCGCGCTCGCAGATCTGCTTGCGGCGTTCGAGGTTGTCCGCCTGGCCCTGTTCGTCGAAGGCCATCACCACGACCGCCGCGCCGTACTTGCGGCAGATGCGTGCCTCGCGGCGGAACTTGTCCTCCCCCTCCTTCATCGAGATGGAGTTGACGATCGGCTTGCCCTGCACGCAGCGCAGTCCGGCCTCGATCACCTCGAACTTGGACGAGTCGATCATGAGTGGGACGCGGCTGATGTCCGGCTCGCTGGCGATCAGCTTGACGAAGCGGTCCATCGCCGCGACACCGTCGATCATCCCTTCGTCCATGTTGACGTCGATGACCTGCGCGCCGTTCTCGACCTGCTGCCGCGCGACCGAGAGCGCGGCGGTGTAGTTGCCGTCGCGGATCAGGTTGCGGAAGCGGGCCGATCCGGTGATGTTGGTGCGCTCGCCGACGTTCACGAACAGCGACTCGGCCGTGATGGTCACCGGCTCCAGCCCGGCCAGCCGCAGCGCCTGCCGTGGCTGCGCGGGAATCCGCGGGGCCATCCCGGAGACCGCGGCGGCGATCTCCGCGACGTGCGCGGGAGTCGTGCCGCAGCAGCCGCCCAGGATGTTCACCAGTCCGCTGCCGGCGAACTCCTTGACGATCTCGGCGGTCTGCGCGGGCAGCTCGTCGTACTCGCCGAACGCGTTCGGCAGCCCGGCGTTGGGGTAGCACGACACGAAGCAGTCGGCCACCCGGCCCAGCTCGGCCAGATACGGCCGCATCTCCGCCGCGCCGAGCGCGCAGTTCAAGCCGACCACGAGCGGGCGGGCGTGGCGCACCGAGTTCCAGAACGCCTCGGTCACCTGCCCGGACAGGGTGCGCCCGGATGCGTCGGTGATCGTCCCGGAGATGAACACCGGCCACCGGCGCTCGCGCTGCTCGAACAGCGTTTCCAGCGCGAAGATCGCTGCCTTCGCGTTCAGCGTGTCGAAGATCGTCTCGATCAGCAGGACGTCCGCCCCGCCGTCGACGAGCCCGTTCGCCTGCTCCAGGTAGGCCTCGACGAGCTCGGTGTAGCTGACGTTGCGGGCACCCGGGTCGTTGACGTCCGGCGAGATGGACGCCGTGCGGTTGGTGGGGCCGAGCGCGCCCGCAACGTACCGCGGCCGGCTCGGATCTGCCGCGGTCGCGGCGTCGCAAGCGGCACGCGCCAGCCGCGCAGCCTCACGGTTCAGCTCGTAGGCGAGGTCCTGCATGCCGTAGTCGGCGAGCGAGATGCGCTGGGCGTTGAACGTGTTCGTCTCGATGATGTCCGCGCCGGCGTCCAGGTACGTGCGGTGGATCGTGCTGATCGCCTCGGGCTGGGTGAGCGTGAGCAGGTCGTTGTTGCCCTTGAGGTCACCCGGCCAGTCGGCGAAGCGCGCACCGCGGTACTCGTCCTCGCCGAACTGGGACTGTTGGATCATCGTGCCCATGGCCCCGTCGAGGATCAGGATGCGGGACGTCAACGCGGCGGTGAGCGCTTGCGTCGCGTCGGGACGGAGCGACGAGGCTTCGGGCACGGAACGGATCCCCAGTACGAGTAGGTGAGGTGAGCGTCCAGCATACGGTCAGCGGCTGCACGGTTACGGCTCAGTATCGCCGCGTGTGCAGGAGGTCGCATCCTGAAGCGGGCGCGGCTGGCCCTGGCACGGCGCGGCACGGTCGTAGGCTGGGCGAATGGACGATGCGGGCTGGCCGACGCTGACCAATCCCGTGGTGGTTGCCGCGTTCGAGGGCTGGAACGATGCAGGCGACGCGGCTACGGGCGCCGTCGAGCATCTGGAGCTGGTGTGGGACGCCGAGCAGCTCACCGAGATCGGGCCCGACGACTACTACGACTTCCAGGTCAACCGGCCGACGGTGTCGCTGGTCGATGGCGTGACCCGGCGCATCACCTGGCCGACGACGCGGTTCTCGGTGTGCCGGCCGCCGGGTGCCGAGTTCGACGTGGTGCTGATCCGCGGCATCGAGCCGAACATGCGCTGGCGCGAGTTCTGCGCCGAGCTGCTCGCGGTGCTCAACGAGGTGGGGGTGCAGCACGTCGTGACGCTCGGTGCGTTGCTGTCGGACACGCCGCACACCCGGGCGACGCAGGTCAGCGGAACCGCGTACGACGCCGAGTCCGCCGCACGGTACGGCCTGGAGAACTCGCGGTACGAGGGGCCGACCGGCATCGTCGGGGTGTTGCAGGACGCGTGCGTCGGGATCGGCATCCCGGCGATCTCGTTCTGGGCCGGCGTGCCGCACTACGTGTCGCAGCCGCCGAACCCCAAGGCCACGCTCGCCCTGCTGCACGCGGTCGAGGAGGTGCTCGACCTGCCCGTCCCGCTGGCCGAGCTGCCCCAGCAGGCCGACGAGTGGCAGAAGCTGGTGGACGAGATGGCCGCCGAGGACGACGAGGTCACCGAGTACATCCGCAACCTGGAAGAACGCGACGACGAGATCGACCGCACCGAGTTGAAGGCGACCTCGGGCGACGCGATCGCGCGCGAGTTCGAGCGCTACCTACGGCGCCGCGACCGCGGGCACGGCGGTTCCGGCGGTCATGCCGGGCCCGGCGGGCACGGCTGAGCCGTCGCGGTCAGGCCGGCCGGACCGCGACGCCGAGCAGGGCGTCCACCAGGTCACGCACCAGACCCGGCGCGCCCTCGTCCTCGCCCCCGCCGCCCAGGGCCCGCTCGGCCCACCCGTCGATCGCGGCGAGCGCGCCGGCGGTGTCCAGGTCGTCGCTGAGCCGGTCGCGGACCTCGCCGAGCAGGGTCAGGGCATCGGGCCCGGCGTCCACCGCCACGGCCGAGCGCCAGCGCGCCAACCGGGCCTCCGCCGCCGGCAGCCGTCCTCCGGTCCACTCGCGGTCGGCGCGGTAGTGGCCGTCCAGCAACGCCAGCCGGACCGCCATCGGATCCACCCCCGCGGCCCGCAGCTTGGACACGAGCACCAGGTTGCCGCGGGACTTGCTCATCTTCTCCCCGTCCAACCCGATCATCCCGGCGTGCACGTAGTGCCGCGCGAACGGGTGCTCACCGGTGAGCGCCTCGGCGTGCGCCGCCGAGTGCTCGTGGTGCGGGAAGATCAGGTCCGAGCCGCCGCCCTGGACGTCGAAGGACATCCCGAGCCGGTTCAGCGCGATCACCGAGCACTCGATGTGCCAGCCGGGCCGCCCGGCGCCGAGCGGCGTGTCCCAGTACGGCTCGGTCGGCCGCTGGCCCCGCCAGAGCAAGGAGTCCAGCGGGTCCCGTTTGCCGACGTGCTGTGGATCGCCGCCGCGCTCGCCGAACAGCCGCAGCATCTGCTCACGGTCGTAGCCCGACTCGTAGCCGAAGTGTCCGCTGGCGGTGATGTCGTAGTAGATGTCGGTACCGACGTGGTAGGCGGCGCCGCTGTCGAGCAGCCGGGCGATCGCCTCGGTCAGCTCCGGCACCGACTCGACCGCGCCGATGAACTCGTCCGGCGGCAGCACCCGCAGGGCGGTCATGTCGTCGCGGAACAGTTCGATCTCGCGCTGTGCCAGGTGCATCCAGTTCTCGCCGGTGTGCGCCGCACGCTCCAGCAGCGGGTCGTCGACATCGGTCACGTTCTGCACGTACTTGACCGCGTGGCCGGCGTCACGCCACACCCGCTGCACGAGATCGAACGCCAGGTAGGTCGCGGCATGGCCCAGGTGCGTCGCGTCGTACGGCGTGATGCCGCAGACGTACATCCGCGCGACATCGCCGGGTTCGGTGGGCCGGATCTCGCCGGCGGCGGTGTCGAAGAGCCGCAGCGCCGGTCCCGTGCCGGTCAGCGTCGGGACAGGTGGCGCGGGCCAGGCATCCATACCGTCAACTTATCGGGCAGACTCTCCCGGGTGAGCGCCTACCTCGTGTCAGAGAGCAAGGTCATCGCGGCACCGGCCCGGCGATTGTTCGACATCGTCGCCGATCCGGCGATGCATCCGGTGATGGACGGGTCGGGCTCGGTGCAGGCGTCGCGCTCCGGCGGCCCGACGCGGCTGGAGCTGGGGTCGAAGTTCGGGATGGACATGAAGCTGGGCGCCCCGTACAAGATCACCAACACGGTGATCGAGTTCGACGAGCCGAACGTGATCGCCTGGCGGCACTTCAACGGCCACGTGTGGCGCTATCTGTTCGAACCCGTCGACGGCGGCACCCGCGTCACCGAGCAGTGGGACGCGCGGCCGGCGAAGAACCGGCTGTTCCTGCGCATCTCGGGCTTTCCGGCGCGCAACCGGGCCGGCATCATCGCGACGCTGGACAAGCTGGCCGAACTGGCCGCGACCGGCTGAGGCTCACAGCGGCGGCCAGGGCACCGGCGGCCAGTCGCCGGACGGTTCCGGGTGCCGGCCGGTCGCCAGCAGGTCGTCGACCCGGCGAATGGTGCGCTGCACCTCGCCGGTGGTGAGCAGCTCGCGCAGCCGCTCGCCGAGCCCGCGGTCCAGCGCGGCGCGCAGCTCGATCAGGTCGTCCAGGAGGTGTTCCGGAATCGGCCTGCCGGCCCACTGCCAGAGCACGGTGCGCAGCTTGTTCTCGACGTGGAAGCTCACGCCGTGATCGACGCCGTAGACCGTGCCGCTCGCGGTCGGCAGCAGGTGCCCGCCCTTGCGGTCGGCGTTGTTGACCACCGCGTCGAACACGGCGATGCGGCGCAGTGCGGCGGAGTCACGGCGGCGCGCCAGGCGCAGTTGGTCGACGCTCTCGTCCGTCTCGATCCACAGCTGCACCATGCCGGGACCGGCCGGCCCGTCGCGGTAGACGGTTGGTGGCACGATCGACCAGCCGGACGCCGCCGACACCTCATAGGCGGCGACCTCGCGCTCGGCCAGCGTGCCGTCCGGGAAGTCCCAGAGCGGCCGCTCCCCCGCCACCGGCTTGTAGACGCAGGCCGCGCTCACCCCGTCGGCGCTGACCGAGCAGTACAAGGTGGCGTTGGACGCGTCGACCAGCCGGCCCTCGACCTCCAGCTCGCCGCGGCGCAGCAGCTCGAGCGCGGCCGCGTCGGGCAGGACGAGCGGCGGCGTCAGCCCGTCGGGGATCACGGAGCCGGTGTGGGCGCGCGGTGGTACCCGTTCTGCCGCGGGCAGATGTGTCCGGCCGGGTCGAGCGGCTGCCCGCACAGCGGGCAGCTCTCGCGGCCGGCCGCGAGCACGAGGCGGGCCCGCTGCACGAAGGCCCGCGCCCGGTTCGGTTCGATGCGCACCCGCAGCGCGTCCGGCCCGTCATCGACGTCCTCCAGCAGCGTCTCCTCGGCGACCTCGGGGTCCTCGGCCGCGCTCTGTGCCTCGATCACGACCAGGCCGGTGTCCCCGTCCCAGGCCAGCGCCATCGCGCTGACCCGGAACTCCTCGTCGATCGGGATCTCCAGCGCCTCGGTGTCCGGCTCGGACGCCGGCAGCGCGGTGCCGGTGCGGGTGACGATCTCGTCGAGTAGCTGCTCGAGCCGGTCGGCAAGGACCGCGACCTGCTGCTTCTCCAGTGCCACCGACACGATCCGCCCGTCGTCGGCCGCCTGGAGGAAGAAGGTGCGGTCGCCGGGCTCGCCGACGGTGCCGGCGACGAAGCGGCGGGGACGGTCGAAGTGGAACAGTTGGCGCGCCATGATGGTCGTGAATTCTAGTCGTCAGACCTGGCCGCTGCCCGCGCCGCCGCCCACCGTGGCGTCGGCTGCCTTGCGGCGGCGCCCCTTGCGGGCCGGCGGCACGAACGCGGTCAGGTCGGCACCGACGTCGTTCGAGCGCAGCACGTAGGGACGGGTGTCGGTATAGCGGACGACCGATACCGAGCACGGATCGACCACGATGCGCTGGAACTGGTCCAGGTGCAGGCCGAGCGCGTCGGCGAGGATCGCCTTGATCACGTCGCCGTGGCTGCAGGCGACCCAGATCGCGTCCCCCCCGAGCCGCGCGTCCCAGTCGCGGACGGCGGCCACGGCGCGTGCGGAGACGTCGGTCATCGCCTCGCCGTCGGGGAACCGAGCCGCCGACGGCTGGGTCTGCACGATCTTCCAGACCGGGTCCTTGGTCAACTCCTTGATCGGACGGCCGGTCCAGCTGCCGTACCCGCATTCGATGATCCGCTCGTCGACGTGCCACTGCGGCGCGCGCCCGGCCGCCTGTTGCGCGTCGCGGATGAACCCGGCCGTATCGGTGCACCGCTCCAGCGGGCTGGTAACGATCGCCGCGACCGGCAGCGCCGCGATGCGTTCGGCGACCGCGGCGGCCTGCTTCTGCCCGCGCTCGTCCAGGTGCACGCCCGGGGTCCGCCCGGTCAGCACCGGCCCGGTCTGCGCGGTCAGCCCGTGACGCACGAGCAGCAGGGTGGACATCTACTTGGTGGCGGACAGGACGCCGGTGCTGAGCAGCACGATCAACAGCACACCGAGGGCGATCCGGTAGTAGATGAAGATGAACGTGGAGTGGTTCGCCAGCCAGCGCATCAGCCAGTGGATCGAGGCCAGGCCCACCACGAACGCGACCACCACCGCGACGCCGATCAGGCCGGCACCCGGGCTGTTCTCGTGCTTGCTCCCCATCCGCGCGGCCTCATACAGCCCGGACAGCACTACCGCCGGGATGGACAGCAGGAACGAGAACCGCGCCGCCGCCTCGCGGGTGAGTCCACGGAACAGGCCGGCGGTGATCGTGGTACCCGAGCGGGACGCGCCCGGGATCAGCGCGAGCGCCTGCGCGGTGCCGACCACGACCGCGTCGGCCGTGGTGATCTGCTCCTCGACCCGGTCGCGCCGGCCGACCTTCTCCGCCGCGAACAGCAGCACGGCCAGGCCGATCAGCGCGCCCGCGATCAGCCACAGGTTGCGCGCCCCGGTCTCGATCTGGTCGCTGAAGATCAGCCCGAACACGCTGACCGGGACGGTCGCGAGGATCAGGTACCAGCCCATCCGGTACTCCAGCGAGCCGCGCACGCTGCGGTCGTACAGCCCGCGGATCCAGGCGACGGTGACGTGCAGCAGTTCGCGCCAGAAGTACACGACGATCGCGAGTGTCGTGCCCAGTTGCACGACCGCGGTGAAGGCCGCGCCCGGGTCGTTCGTCGAGCCGCCGTAGAAGTGCCAGCCGAAGATCGCGGGAACGATGCGCAGGTGGGCGGTGGACGAGATGGGCAGGAACTCGGTCAGCCCCTGGACCAGCCCGAGGACGAGCGCTTGAAGCAGCGTCATTCGGCCAGGCCAGCCTGCTCCAGGGCCGCGACGGCCACCTGCAGCGTGCGCAGCCGATCGTCGATGCCTTCGCCGTAGGGCACGATCGACAAGGTGGTGACGCCCGCCGCGGCGAACCCGGCCATCCGTTCGGCGATGCGCGCCGGCGGACCGAGGAGCGAGGTGGCGTCGACGAACTCCGCCGGGACGGCAGCGGCGGCCGCCTCGTAGTCGCGCCGCAGGTAGTGATCCTGGATCGCCGCGGCCTGCTCGCCGTAGCCCATCCGCACCGCGAGCGCGTTGTAGAAGTTCTGCTCGCGGCTGCCCATGCCGCCGATGTAGAGGGCGTTGTAGTTGCGCACGGGGGCGGCTGCTTGGGCGAGGTCCTCGTGCACGCTCAGCGGCACGGTTGGGACGAGGTCGAACCCGTCGAGCGTCTTGCCGGCCCTGGCCCGCCCCGCCGCCAGGTGGGTACGGATCTCGTCGGCGTGCTCCGGTGCGAACAGCACGCCGAGCCAGCCGTCGGCGATCTCGCCGGTGAGTTCGAGGTTCTTCGGGCCGATCGAGGCGAGGTAGATCGGGATGTGCTCGCGAGCCGGGTGCACGGTGAGCTGCAGTGCCTTGCCCGGCCCGTCCGGAAGCGGCAGCTGATAGGTCTGGCCGTCGTACCGTACGCGCTTGCGAGCCAGCGCCAGGTTCACGATGTCGACGTACTCGCGGGTGCGGGCGAGCGGCTTGGCGAACCGCACGCCGTGCCAGCCTTCGGACACCTGCGGGCCGGACACGCCGAGACCGAGCCGGAACCGGCCGCCGGACAGGCTGTCCAGGGTGGCGGCGGTCATCGCGGCCATCGCCGGGGTGCGCGCGGGGATCTGCAGGATCGCGCTGCCGACATCGACGTGCGCGGTCTGCGCGGCGACCCAGGTGAGCACGGTGACCGCGTCCGAGCCGTACGCCTCGGCCGCCCACACGACGGAGAAGCCCAGCCGGTCGGCCTCCTGGGCGAGCACGAGATTGTCCTTGTCCGTGCCCATGCCCCAATAACCGAGGTTCAGTCCCAGCTTCACCGCGCCACCATAGCGAGCACCCCGCGCCGGGTCCCGGCGGCGAGCCGGTAGTTTCGCGGCGTGAAGCAGCGCAGCGTGGGCAACAGCGGGCTCAAGGTCAGTGATCTCGGTCTCGGCACGATGACCTGGGGGGTGGAGACCGACGCGGACGAGGCCGCCGCCCAACTGGTCGCCTTCCACGACGCGGGCGGGACGCTGGTCGACACGGCGGCCTCGTACGCCTACGGCGAGACCGAACGGCTGGTCGGCCAGCTGCTCGCCGACGTCGTCCCGCGCGCCGACCTGACGATCGCGACGAAGGCGGGCATCGCGCGCCTCCCGGACGGGCGCCGGATCGTGGACTGCTCGCGCGGCGCGCTGCTGCGGCAGCTGGACAACTCGCTGCGCGCGCTCGGCACCGACTACGTCGACCTGTGGTACGTGCACTGGGTCGATGACACCGCCCCGTTCGAGGAGACGCTGTCCGCGCTGGACGCCGCGGTCGCCGCCGGCAAGGTGCGCTACGCCGGGGTGTCCAACTACTGCGGCTGGCGGCTCGGGCGCGCGGTCACCTGGCAGCGCGCGGTGCCCGGCCGCGCGCCCGTGGTCGCCGACCAGGTGCGCTACTCGCTGCTGGATCGCGGTGTCGAGCGCGAGGTGGTGCCGGCTGCCGCCGCGCTCGGCGTGGGGCTGCTGCCCTGGTCGCCGCTCGGTGGCGGCGTGCTCACCGGCAAGTACCGCGCCGGCGTCCCGGCCGACTCGCGGGCCTCGGCCTCGTCCCGCGCGTTGCCGATCGACCAGCGCCCGCAGGCCGCCGGCATCGTGGAGGCCGTGGCCACCGCGGCGGACGGGCTGGCCACCTCCGCCGTCGCGGTCGCGCTGGCCTGGCTGCGCGACCGTCCCGGCGTGACCGCGCCGATCCTCGGCGCCCGCACGCTCGGCCAGCTCACGGCCGCGCTCGCCTGCGACACGCTCGACCTGCCCGCCGAGATCCGCGACGCGCTCGATGACGTCTCGGCCCCGCCGGTCGGTTACCCGGAGGACGTCAGCTGAGCCCGGACCCGGTCTTCGTCGCGTTCTGCGACGCGCGGCTGTGGCCCGGTCTGGGCCCGACGCTCGCCGCGTCGCTCGCCGACGCCGGTATCGACGGGCCCGAGGACGTCAGCGCCTCGAACCTCGCGCTGCTGCCGAAGGTGGGGCCCACGCGCGCGGGCCGGCTGCTGTCGGCGTTCATCGCCGCCGGCCCGGTCTACGACGTGGTCGGCGAGCTCGTGCCCGCCGGGCTGGACGCGCGGCTCGCCGGCCGAGTCGTGGACGCCCTCGGGCCAGGGGCTGCCCGGCTGCTGCGCGATGACCCGTGGCAGCTGCTCGTCGTCTGGGGCGCGACCCCGGCGGACGCCGATCGGCTGGCCCGGGCGCTGATCCCGGACGTGCGCCGCGACGATCCACGCCGCGGCCGGGCGCTCGTCGGCTACGTGCTCGCCCGCCAGGCGCGCGACGGGCACACCGTCTCACCCGCGGGCCTGGTCGGCGACGCGTTGCGCGAGTTCGGGGCCGGCGACGGCGCCGCCGCGGTGTCGGCCGCGCTGGAGTCCGGTGCGGTGCTCGAGCTCGACGATGATGACGACGACGACCTCATCGGGCTGGCCCGATACGTCGAGGCGGAGGACGGCATCGCGCAGGGCATCGCCCGGCTCGCAGCGACCGCCGAGGCGATCGGCATCGACCGCGGCCGCCGGGCGCACGGCAGCCTCGATGACGCGCAGCAGGCCGCGGTCGCCGCCGCGCTCGAGTCCGGCGTCAGCGTCCTGACCGGCGGCCCGGGCACCGGCAAGAGCCGGACCGTCGCCACCCTGGTCGCCCTCGCCGAGGCTGCCGGCAAGTCGGTCGCGCTCGCCGCGCCGACCGGCCGGGCCGCCAAGCGGCTCGAGGAGCTGTGCTCGTCCCCCGCCTCGACGCTGCACCGGCTGCTCGGTGCCCAGCCGAGGCAGAGCGGCGGCGAGGTCAGCTTCGACGGCGGCTTCGCGCGCAACGAGGAGTGGCCGCTGGACGAGGACGTCGTGGTGGTCGACGAGGCGTCCATGCTGGACGTCGACCTGGCCGACGCGCTGCTCACCGCCTGCCGCGACGGCACCCACCTGGTCTTCGTCGGCGATGCCGCACAGCTGCCCTCGATCGGTCCCGGGCGCGTGCTCGGCGACCTGATCGACTCCGGCAGCGTCCCGGTCACCGAGTTGCGCACCCTGTACCGCCAGGACGAGGGCGGCTCGATCGCGCGGCTGGCCCGGGCGGTGCGCGAGGGCGAACTGCCACCCGTCGACGACCCGACCCGCGAGGTGGTCGTCGTCCCGGCCCGCGGTTCGGCCGAGGCCGCGCATCGGGTGGTGCAGCTGGTCACCGACTCGATCCCGCGTGCCCTCGGGATCGCGGCCGACCAGGTGCAGGTGGTGACGCCCGTACACCGCGGAGCAGCCGGGACGCTGGCCCTGAACAGCGCGCTCAAGGCGAAGCTGAACCCGGGCAGCGGCAAGGGGCGCTTCGACGTCGGTGATCGCGTCGTGGCCACCGCGAACCACCTGGAGGCCGAGCCGTTCGGATACGCCAACGGCGAGGTCGGGGTGGTCGACGAGGTCGAGCGCGACGGCACGGTGACGGTCGAGTTCGCCTCGGGGCCGGCGGTCGTCAAGGGCAAGGCGCTCGCCGATCTCGTGCACGGCTGGGCGATCACGGTGCACCGGGCGCAGGGCTCGGAGTTCCCGGCCGTGGTCGTGGTGGTCCCACCGGAGGCCGGCGGCATGCTGTCGCGCCCGCTGGTCTACACCGCGATGACCCGCGCGCAACGGCACCTGTCGGTGGTGCACGGCGCCGGGCCGCTGCTCGCGCGCGCGGTGCGCCAGATCGGGACGCTGCCGCGGCGCACCCGGCTACAGGTCATGCTGCGCGAGTACCTGGACGGCGGCGGGCCCCCGTCGGCCGATCCTTCCTGAGCTCGGCTCGTCCGGCCACGGGCGCTCAGATCTCGCCGACGACGACGCCGGGGTACGCATCCTCCACCCGGACGACGGTGGCCTGCGGCGGGTCGCCCTGCTGTGCCTCCCACTTGTCGACCAGCGTCTGAGCGAAGCTCTGCGCGACGTCGTAGCTCTCGAACGGGCCGACGGCCCGCGGTGGCGTGAACTGGCCCTCTTCGGTCAGCACGACGACGAACAGCGGGTTTTCGGTGGTGGTCATGGCGATGACCTACCCGCTGCCGGGTCCTGCCTCCCATCCCGGTGACAGACCGGGCCGCGGGGCGCAGTGGAGTTGGGGGGCCAAGGAGCGTTCAATGTCTGGCATGAAGACGTCGGCCTCCGCGGAATCGGAGGGCACGGATCCCGACTGGGAGTACGCGCCGCTGCGGATCCCGGCCGACGTGGGCCGGCTCTCCGCAGCGGCGCAGCTGTCCCTGCACGCCGAGTTCGGCGGCTGGGAGCTCGCCCGGGTGCAGCGGTACCACGACGGCACCCGCCGGGTGGTGCTCCGCCGCCGCCGCAGATCCTCGCCCGCCCTGCCACTTCCCGTCCTTTCGGTCTGACCGGCGTAATCACCGCGGGCCGGCCGGACAGTACGAGGTGTGAGCAAGCACGAGAGTGACGCGGCGCGGTTCACCGCGATCTTCGAGCAGTTCGGCCGGCGCGTGTACGCCTACGCCCGGCGGCACAGCGACCCGGCGATCGCCGACGACGTGACCGCCGAGACGTTCCTGGTGGCCTGGCGCCGGCTCGGCGACGTCCCGTCCGACCCGTTGCCCTGGCTGCTGGTGGTGGCGCGCAACACGCTGGCGAACCACCGCCGCACGGTGGCCCGTCACGAGCGGCTCCGCCAGGAGCTCGCCGGGCTGGAGCGGCTCGCTGCGCCGTCGCCGGCCGTGGACGGCACGGTGCTCGAGCGGTCGGCCATGCTGCGCGCTCTCGCAGCGCTCACCGAGCTGGAACGCGAGGCCGTGTTGCTGGTCGCGTGGGACGGGCTCTCGCGCAGTTCGGCGGCCCAGGTCGCCGGCTGCTCGGAGCGCTCGTTCGCCGTGCGCCTGCACCGTGCCCGCAAGCGGTTGGACCGCCTCAGCGACTCCAGCGAATCGCCCGATGACCTGCTGACCCTGCTGGAGGAGATCTCATGACCATGGATGACATCGCGGCCTACCGGCCCACCGACGCACTGCTGGACGAGGAGTGGAGCGGCCGCACCGCCGTGCTCGAGCGTGTGCTCTGCGCCGACGCACGGCCGGCCGCCGGTGACGTGCTCGCCGTGCGCCGCGGCCGCCGCCGCTGGATCGGCGCCGCTGCGGTCGCGTCGGCTGCTGCCGTCGCGCTGGTGCTCGGCCTCGTGCTCCCCTCGGGGACGCCGGGTGCGGCCCCGAACGCCGCCGCCGCGACGCTGGAGAAGCTCGCCGTGCGCGCCGCCGCCTCGCCGGCGGACCTCGTCCGGCCCGGCCAGTTCCGGCACCTGCGGGACAAGGAGGTGCAGACCGGCGATCAGCCGCACACGACCGTCATCGAGGACTGGACCTCCTACGACGGCACGGTGTGGTCCAAGCGCATCGGCTTCCCGTTCGCGGGACAGACGGCGTACCTGCAGTTCCTCGCTGCCGATCGTGGGAGTGACTTCTCCTCGCCGTCGCCGAAGTTTCTCGCCGGCCTGCCCACTGATGTCGGCGGCCTGCGCGACTACCTCCGCTCGCACGTGAGCGGTTCGTCGTCGCGGGACGAGGCGGTGTTCGTGGCGGTGGGCGACATGCTGCGCGGCGGGATGGCCTCGCCGGAACTACGCGCCGCCGCGATCCGGGTTCTGGAGCGGACGCCGCACATCACCGCCGCGTCCGGCGCCGACTCGCTCGGCCGGCCGGCGCTCGTGATCACGTTCTACGACCGGAAAGCCCGGGCGAACGAAACCCAGGCGCTGCTGTTCGACCCGAACACCTCGGTGTTGCTCGAGGAGCAGCAGCGGGCGACTGACGGTGGCAGCTTCGGCTTCACCAGCACCTACACCGAGGCGAGCACGGTGGACGCGGTCCCGGCCGCGGTGATCGCCAACGCTGAGGTGCAGACCGACTGAGCTGACCCGATTTGCGCAACCGCTGCGACCTCAGGGCGCAGCCGGTTGCGCAATCGGCTGTTCAGCCGAAGTCGGTGGCGGTCTGCAACTCGTCGGCGAACTTGAGCAACGTGGTCGACAATGCTTTCAACTGCGGCAGGCTTTTCGACCTGGAGAAGAATCCGGACTTTGCCTTGACGACGGCGACGACGTCCAGCTGGAGTTTCACCGCCTCGGCCCGGATTGCCGCTACCTTCTTCGTTATCGGGACCAACAGGGCGTGACGGTCCGCCAGCAGCATCTTGCGCTTCTCGATTTCCTCCAGCGTGCCCATGACGCCGTGATTCTTCGCCGCTCGCGGATCTGCGGCGGATTTGACACCGAGGTCCTTCAGCTGGCCGGCCAGCTGGTCCAGCAGGATCGACACGGTGTCCCTCATGATGATGTAGTCATTGCCGAATTGGGCCAGGTCGTGCAACAGCGGCTTGACCTGGGTCTGCAAGCTGTTGTAGCGGCCCACGACACGAGCGAGCTCTTTGGGCATCTCGGCTCACTCCTCCGGGTTCTTCTTGCTGAGGTCGGCGACCGCCGCGCCCGCCTTGGAAAGGTCGTCGGCGCTCTTGCGGACCTTCATCAAGTTGGACTTCGCGCGGGCACTCTTCTGCTTTTCCGTCAGCGCGAGCTTCTTGAGCTGATCAACAGTTAGCTTTGCCGTATCCGTCACGATTAGGCCCCTCCCGTTAGGGCGGGATTTCCGAGGGCTCACCGATTCGCGGGCACTGTCCGTTCGCCGCCAACGGTGAGCTTAGGGGCCGCCGATAAAGGTGGTCAACGGACCGGCCGGCGTGCCCGCCGGGGAAGCCGCCTTTTGTGCGGTCAGTCGAGTTTGAATTGCCGCACGGTGTCGATCGTGTCCGCTTCGGCGGCGCTCTTGTCGTCGCGGTACCGGAGCACGCGGGCGAAGCGCAGCGCCATGCCGCCCGGGTAGCGCGAGGACGTCTGGATGCCGTCGAAGGCGATCTCGACGACCTGCTCCGGACGCAGTCGCACCACCCAGCCGTCGGTAGGGCCGTCTGCCAGCTCGGTGAACCGCGCGGTCTGCCAGCGCAGCATCTCGTCCGTCATCCCCTTGAACGTCTTGCCGAGCATGACGAACCCGCCGGACTCCGGGTCGCGCGCGCCGAGGTGGATGTTGGACAGCAACCCCTTGCGCCGGCCCGAACCCCACTCGACGGCCAGGACGACCAGGTCGAGCGTGTGCACCGGCTTCACCTTGAGCCAGCCCGCGCCGCGGCGTCCGGCCTCGTAGGGGGCGGTGAGCGACTTGGCCATCACGCCCTCGTGCCCGCGCTCGAGCGTCTGCGCAAGGAAGTCGTGCGCCGCAGCGGGATCGGAGGTCACGAGGCGCGCGACCCGCGCGCTCTCGGGCACGACCGCATCGAGCGCCGCGAGCCGTTCGGTGGTCGGCGCGTCGAGCAGCTCGGCACCGTCCAGATGCAGCACGTCGAACAGGAACGCCTGCAGCGGCAGGGTTTCGCGCGCACTTGCCACGTCGGCGCGGCGCCCGAAGCGCGAGGCCGTCACCTGGAACGGCTGCGGGCTGCCGTCCGGTCGGAGTGCGATCGCCTCGCCGTCGGCGACCAGGCTGCGCACCGGCAGCGCGCGGACCGCCTCGACAACTTCGGGCAGCCGGTCGGTGATCTCCTCCAGCGTCCGGGTGAAGATGGCGACGTCGGCACCGTCGCGGTGCACCTGGACGCGCGCGCCGTCGAGCTTGGACTCGAACAGCGCCTCGCCACCGAGCCGGGCCAACGCGTCGTCGACGGATGTCGCCGTCTGCGCCAGCATCGGCCCGACCGGGCGTCCGACTCGAAGTGCGAAGCCGTCCAGACCGGTCCCGCCGAGCGCGGCGGCGGCGACGTCGGGCAGGTTGCCGCCGAGCATCGCGGCGCGGCGGACGGCGGCGACCGGCAGCCCGGACGCTTTCGCGATTCCGTCGCTCATCACGCCGAGCAGCGCGCCCTGGCGCAGTTCGCCGCCGAGCAGCCGGCGCAGGAACAGCTGCTCCCCCACTGTCGCCGCTTCGAACAGTTCGCGCAGCAGCGTCGCACGGCGGGCCTGCGACCCCGCGCCAGCGGTGGCGCCGATCGCGCTCAACGTGGCGTGCACCTGCTGTACGGTCAGGCTTGCGGTGCCGGCAGCGGGCGGGACGTCACGCAGCGCTGCCCAGCCGACCCCGATCTGCCGTTGCGGCAACTCGCCGGACAGCCACGAGACGACGATCGGGACGTCCGTCGCCTCGGCCGCGCGCAAGGCGTCGGCGATGCGCTGCGCCTTCGCCAGCCGCGAGGACGTCGCGCCGACGTCGGCCGACGCGGCCGCGACGTCGGCCAGCAGCATCGGCGTCAGCAGGCGGCCAGCAGCCGGTCGAGCACCCGCACGCCGAAGCGCAGCCCGTCCAGCGGCACCCGCTCGTCGATGCCGTGGAACAGCGACATGAAGTCCAGGTCGGGCGGCAGCAGCAGCGGCGAGAACCCGAAGCAGCGCATGCCCAGGGTGGAGAAGGACTTCGCGTCGGTGCCGCCGCTCATCAGGTACGGCAGCGGGTACGCGCCTTCGTCCTCGGCGCGCAGCGCGGCGGACATCGCATCGACCAGCGCGCCGTCGAAGCTGGTCTCGACGGCGATGTCGCGCACCAGGTACTCGCGGGTGACACCGTCGCCGAGCAGTTCGTCGATGGCCTCGAGCATCGCGTCCTCCTGTCCGGGCAGGAAGCGGCAGTCGATGGTCGCCTCGGCGCGGGACGGGATCACGTTCGCCTTGTAGCCCGCCTCGAGCATCGTCGGGTTGGCGGTGTTCCGGATCGTGGCGCCGATCATGCGCGCGGCCGGCCCCAGCTTGGGCAGCCAGGTCTCGACGTCGTCCGGGTTCAGGTCCATGCCGCTGACCGCCGCGAGTCCCTCGATGGTGGCGCGCACGGTGTCGGTGACGACGACCGGGAACTCGTGCGTGCCGATCCGCGAGACCGCGGCGGCGAGGCGGGTGACGGCGTTGTCGTCGTGCAGCATCGAGCCGTGGCCGGGGCGGCCGGTTGCCTTGAGCGAGAGCCAGCTGATGCCCTTCTCGGCCGTCTGGATCAGGTACGCGCGGGCGCTCTCGCCGAGCGAGACCGAGAAGCCGCCGACCTCGCTGATCGCCTCGGTGCAGTCGGCGAACAGATCGGCGTGGTTGTCGACCAGGTAGTGCGCCCCTTGCCGGCCGCCGGCCTCCTCGTCGGAGACGAACGCGAGGACGATGTCGCGCGGCGGTTTGCGGCCGGTGCGTGCCCAGTCGCGCACGAGGGCCAACACCATCGCGTCCATGTCCTTCATGTCGACGGTGCCGCGGCCCCACAGGTAGCCGTCGCGGATCTCGCCGGCGAACGGGTCGACGCTCCATTCGCTCGCGTCGGCCGGGACGACGTCCAGGTGGCCGTGGATCAGCAGCGGAGCGCGGCTGGGGTCGGCCCCCTCGATGCGGGCCACGGTGGACGCGCGCCCCGGCGCGGCCTCGATGATCTGCGAGCCGATGCCGACCTCATCCAGCTTCGCGGCAACCCATTCGGCGGCCGGCCGCTCGGGATGCGTCGGGTTGGACGTGTTGATGCGGACCAGCTCGCCCAGCAGCTCGATGGCCTCGTCCTGGGCGGCGGTGCTCGGTGTCACGACGGTGTGCTCACTCATAGCGACGTGTCTACCAGCCCGAGCGGACAGTGGACGATCAGCGGGCGCGGCGTCCCCGGTAGCCGGCGCCGTAGACGACTGCGAACACGCCGGCTGCGAAGGCGAACATGACGCCGACCAGGATGCCGGTGCCGGGCGCGCTGAGCAGCGACGCCGGGGTGAGCGCGACGGCGCGGGGTGGCTCGACCTCGGCCGGGGCGCTGCCCTTCTGGCCCGCCGGTTGCTTGACGGCCACCAGCGCCGGGCTGTCCAGTGGCGCGGTCCGGATCGTGGCTGCGCTGTCGCGGGTAGCCGGTGTCGTGCTCGTGGCGGCGGCGTGACGCGTGGTGGGGTGGGTCGGCTGTGCAGGTGCATGGCCGGGCGCGCGGCTGGTCGGCTTCGGGGGCGTCGGCGCGGGTGCCGTGCTCTTGCCGTGTCCGAGGGCTGTGTTGACCAGGCCGGTGGTGCTGTCGACCGTCTTCTTCACCGCCTTCGGGACGGTGTCGTTCACGATCTTGCCGACCGGACCGTGCTTGCCCGCTACGCCGTTGTCGCCGAGTAGGCCGTCCAACAGGTCGTCGAGCGGAGACTTCGCCGCCGCGGCGAACGGGCTGTGCTGCTTGGGCTGCTGTTCCCTGGCGTGCGCGCGGCTCTTGTGCGCGCTGTGCTTGCTCGCTGCGTTGTGCTGCTGCGCGGCATGCTTGTGCTGGGTCCGGGCGTGACCGGAGCGTTGCTCTGCGGTCGCCGCGGGCGACCACGCCAGCATCCCGATGATCATGGCTGTCAGGACCGCGAATGCGCTGAACACGGTGCGCCGTGACGTCCTGCGCTGCATGGTCACCGCCTTCTCGCCGGCCCGCGCGGGGCCGCTGTCCTTGTGATATCGCCGTGTGGCAGATGGTGCGCGCTCGTTTCGGAGTCGGCCACTCGATGTTAGCTCTATGTAAGGTATCGGGCAAACTGGGCGACGCGATCGGCGTGCCGCGTAGCCCGCCTGGGCCGTCGGGCGGCGCGTTCGGATGGGTTAGACTCGCCAGCGCACTCGTCCGGGTGGCGGAATGGCAGACGCGCTAGCTTGAGGTGCTAGTGCCCTTTATCGGGCGTGGGGGTTCAAGTCCCCCCTCGGACACGGTTGTGCCCCAGCGTTTCCCGGGCCTCCAGCACCGTTAGGCCGGCAGTGGCCTGTTTCCAGGCTTGCGGCGGGGTGCGGAACGCGGCGCGAGGTGCCCTGCGCCCACGCTATCGATCTTGGCAACGGTCGTGATGAGCGCGAAAGCCTTACGATTGCGTGCCTTCGCCGACGAGGTCGCCGCTGATCCGCCAGAGTTGTGCAGCGACCGCCTCGTCGTAGCTGCAGTCGGAGGACGCTTTGGGTTTGCTGTCGGAGAAGTAGCGGCCCGTCGTCAGCTCAAGGTCGGGCGCTGACGCCAGGTGGATAGACGTGGCCGCTCCCCTCGCCGCGGACTTCATGAACAGCCTCAGCAGCGGGACGAGTAGCCGTTGTGCGCGGCCGGGGTCCTCGGCTCCGAAGCCGGTACGGACCAGGCCGGGATGGAGCGCGTTGGCCGTCACAGCTGTGTGTTGCAGTTTCCTGGCCAGTTCGTAGCTGAACAGGACGTTCGCGAGCTTGGACTGGCTGTAGGCGCGGGCGCCGGAGTAGGAACGCTCACCCTGGAGGTCGCCGAAGTCGATCCGTCCCGTGCGGTGGACGTTCGAGGAGACGGTGACAACCCGAGCGGGCGCGTCGTGTCTGAGTCGATCGAGGAGCAGGTTGGTGAGCAGGAACGGTGCGATGTGGTTCAGGGCGAAGGTCCGCTCGAGGCCGTCAGCGGTGACCTGGCGGGTGTTCCAGAAGCCGCCGACGTTGTTCACCAGCACGTCGATGCGTCGAACGCTTCGAAGGACCTCCTCGGCCAGTCGGCGGACCTCAGACTGCACAGACAGGTCTGCGACGAACACGTCCACATGTTCCGCGCCCGCCGCGCGGATCTCGACCGCGGCGTCCTCGATTCGGCGGTGGTCCCGCCCGGTGATCACTAGGTGGGCACCTCGCTCTGCGAGGCCGAGGGCGGTTGCGCGGCCGATGCCGCCGGAGGCGCCCGTGACCAGCACGGTCTTGCCGGCCATCGGTCGGCGACTGTGCTCAAGCGTCGGCACGGCGCGGCCGCCACGCGGCGAACGCAATCAGGACGACCGCGTAGGTGCACATCATGGCGAAGCCGGTCCGCGGCGCTAAGGGGTGGGCGACGCCGTAGGTGCCGTCGATCAACATGCCGCCGGCGTTGGACGGCAGATACTGCACGAAGTGATCCGACCACGGTGCGGGCAGCAGCCTGGTGAGCGGCCGGATAACGAAGAAGACCGCGACGAAGCTGCTGACCAGCATGGTCAGGAACACTGCACCGGCGCGCACTGCGAGCTTGGCCCATAGCATCGGCAGCCGCGTCGGCACGACGGTCAGCGAGGCGCGGACCATCCCGGTGCTGTATTCACCACTGATCACCAGGACCCCGAGGACCCCGATGGACAGCGGCGCGAAGAACGTCCCGGTCAGACTGACCGAGACCGCCGTCTGACCGGCGTCCAGGCCCTTGGCCTGCCCGGGCTGGATGCCCGCGAACACGGCACCTAGACCGATCATGAAGAAGGCAGCGAGCAGCAACGTGTACAGCGTCGAGCGCAGCGAACGGGACTTCGTGTACTCCGAGCGGACGACCCGCAGCTGGGTCACCCGCAACCCCTGGCCCGGCTCGAGTTGGTTCATCGCCGCGGCGGCGCCCGCAGTGACGTCCGGGCCGAGGAGGAGCTCTCGTAGGCGCGGCGCCTCCAGCGTGCGCTTGCTGAGGTCCTCCACCTCGATCATCGTGTGGTCGTGGCTGCGGTCGGGCGGACGGTCGTAGCGGCATTGCCCGATGGCGGCGTGCGGTCGGTGAGAGCAGAGGGCGTGAAGCCCTTGACCGTCAGGTAGATACCGAGCGACAGCTCCCATGCGAACTCCGGGATGGTCGCGACGAACTGGGCCGCCCCGCCGAACGCGATGCCGCCGAACAGGACCGCGGTCCCGGACGCGACGATCAGCGGGCCGCCGATTAGCCCGAGCATGGCCATCCGGCGCGGCACGAGGCCCGAGCGGTACATCAGGTAGCCCAGGATCAGCCCGTTGCCGATGCCGACGACGAAGCCGGGCCCGAGCAGGAAGGTCCAATCCTTGACGGCCACGAGTGAGCGGCCCACGGTGGTGAGCGTGTCGCGGTTAGCGCCGGTCCCGGCCAGGTCCTGCCGCAGGGTCACGATCGCCAGCAGACTGAGGACGCCGACGCCGATGAAGACACACTCGATGACCCGGGCCGTGACATAACCGAGTGCGAGCCCTTCATGCTGCCGTTTGAGGATCGGGAAGATCACGACCGCGGTCCCGATGTTCGCGACGATGAGCAGCAGTTCGAGAAACGCGCCCCACAGCACCCGGGTGTCCCCACCGTCACCGACGATGAAGCCGACGTGGTTGAGAACGGGCTGGTAGAGCAGCAACGCGGGTATCGAGGTGACGAACGTGATCAAGAAGAGCACCCCGGTGATCAGGGCGATCCGTCGCCCCGGCCGTGCCACGGACGCGGGCGCCTTCTCGGCTTCGTTGACGGGTTGTGGCACCTCGGGAAGTGAGATCGACACGCCTGGCTCCTTATGTCGGGGTGACTGCGTTGGCGCCGGAGGATCGAGGCGCACCCAGGGTCATAGGAACTGGGGCGTCGGCTTGGGCGCGATCGGGTCGGCTGCAGCGATGACCGGTGGTGATTCCTGACCACCCATGTCCAGACGGAAAGGCGGGTAGGTGTCGGTCATCAGGGCGGCGTAGGCGGCGACGCGGTAGGTCCAGCGGTTCATGCCGAGGACGAACTCGAAGATGCCCTTCGGGTAGCGGCCGGTGAACAGCAGGACGATGCCTGCGATCAGGACCAGCAGCGCGATGAGGCCTCCGCCGGACGTCCACCCCGAGTCGTCGTTGGCTGCGTTGATGCCGGCCCAGGCGCCGCCGGCGAACACCGCCACCACGAGATAGTGAGGCAGGGCGAGCAGCCACCACTTCACCAGCACCAAGCCGCGCGAGAGTGACTCCGGGTACGCCACCTCGATCCGCGCCGGGTAGTCAGGAACGTCCTTGAGGGTGAACGGCGGGTAGCGATCGGTGCCTAGTGCGCTGTGACTGTAGAAGCCGACGCGCCAGCTCCAGCGCAGCACCCCGACGTTGAAGTCGAAGATCGCGCGTGGATAGTGGCCGGTGAACAGGATTGCGAAGAAGGCCACCACGCTCACGACGACGAACGCGATCCAGAGGAAGACGAGAACCAAGAAGTGCGGGATCGCCAGGAACCATTTCACCAACCAGAGCCAGCGGCTGAGTCCGGGCGAAAGCTCGCCGCTGAGTTGGAGCGGGTAGCGGGATGCGGTGGTCTCCATGACGGAACCTCTCTGCCGCCCCAAAGGCGGCGACGGGTTGCTGCCTCGCAGGCCGGGAGCGGCTCCAGGAGGGTTCGTACAATACACGCTATTTCTGTCGCGTATATGCTTTCGCGATAACTGTGTCTGCAAAGGAAGATGGCGCGTGACGAACATTCAGGAGAACGAGACCCGGGTCGGCACCTGGGCCTTCCTCACCAACCACGCGCACGTTCTGCTCTGTATCGCGCGTGATCCCCAGTGCCGCGCCCGCGACATCGCCGCGCAGATCGAGATCACCGAACGGGCCGCGCAGCGCATCCTTGCCGACCTGATCGCCGACGGATACGTCGAGCGAACCAAGGTGGGGCGGCGCAACCACTACACGATCGATCACCGCGGCCAACTCCGCCATCCCATGCTTCGTGACCTGTCGGTAGGGCCGCTGCTCGAAGTCCTGAACACGAACGAGCATCCGAAACCCCACCCGACACTGCGTCCGCGCCGCGGGTGAGCACCCGGTAGGCGCCCGGCGTGCGATCCGTGCCGTGGCCTCAGTTGCTTGGTCGGTGGACCCAAGTACGGGGCGCGTGATCCCATCGGTGTTCGGATCGGCGTCGGGCGTCGTGGTCATGCTGATTCCTTCGAATTGACGGCGGCGATGGGTCGTGGAAGCAGACCGTGGCCGAGATCGCGGACGGTTTGGCGCACGTCCTCCTCGACCAGGTCGGCGTTGAGCGCAATGGCCGAGGCCGAGCCGGCCCCGGCGGCTGTAACGACCTGAGCACGCGGGTCGACTACGTTGCCGGCGGCCCAGACCCCGGCGACGCTGGTAAGGCCGGCTGCGTCAGTGGTCACCCACCCGTCCTGGTCGACCTCGGCACCAAGCTGGTCGAGCAGCCCGCTGTTCGGGACGAGGCGGGGCGGCACGAACAGTGCCTCACGCGGGATGACGCAGCCGTCCTGCAGCTGCACGCCGCTCAGTTGATCAGCGTTGTCGTCCAGCACCAGTCCCTCGATGGTGCCTTCGACGACGCCGATCGCGCGAGCGAGCAGTTGGGTCCGCTCGGTCGTGGTGAGCAGGTCGGGCGGGGTGAAGTAGACGAGGTCGTGCGTCCATTGCCGAACGATGTGTGCGTACCGGACGGCGCCGGGGGTACCGCCGAGCACACCGACCTGACGGTCGCGAACCTCGTAGCCGTGGCAGTAGGGGCAGTGGAGCACGTCGCGGGCCCACCGCTCGCGAAGCCCGGGGATGTCCGGTAGTTCGTCGCGCAGTCCGGTCGCGAGCAGCAGACGCCTCCCCGAGATCCGCTGCCCTCCGGCGAGGAGGACCCAGAACCCGTTTCGGCCGTCGGGCACGAGGTCGGCGACGGTGCCGTCGACGACGTCGCCTCCGTAACCACGGACCTCGGTGCGACCAACGGCGAGCAGTTCGGCCGGCGCGAGGCCGTCCCGTGACAGATAGCCGTGTAGGTGGGCGGCGGGGGCGTTGCGCGGCTCGCCGCCGTCCAGCACAAGAACCTTGCGGCGGGCGCGGGACAGGACCAGGGCAGCGGACAGGCCCGCGGCGCCTGCGCCGATGACCACTACGTCGTATTGACTCATGCCCGAAGACTGGAGCCTGCGCGGCGCTGCGGCTACGAAGGTTGCTGTTTCTGGGAATCGGGAGTCAGATGAGCCGGTGGAGGACACCTCGGCAGCGAACATCGCCACCACGCTCGACCAGGTCGGGGCGAGGCTCAAGCGAGCGCGCACCCGGCGCTAGATGACCCTCACCGATGTTGCGAACGCCACCGGCATCTCCAAGAGCACGCTGTCCAGGCTCGAGACCGGGCAACGGCGGCCCACCCTGGAACTGCTCCTTGCCTTGTCGCATGCCTACCGGGTACCTCTGGATGCTCTGGTGGCCGCGCCTAACGAGGGTGACCCGCGCGTGCAGCTCAAGCCCGGGCGGGTCAAGGGCAGGACGGTCATCCCGCTCACCCGCCAGCCTGACGGGATGCAGGCATGGAAGATCGTCATACCGACCAGCAAGGTCGACCCCGAGCCGCGAGCGCACGACGGCTACGAATGGATCTACGTCCTGTCCGGGCACATGCGACTGGTTCTCGGCGACCAGGACTGGATCCTCGAGCCGGGCGAGATCGCCGAGTTCGACACCAAGGTCCGCCACTGGTTCGGCAGTACCGGCGCGGAGACCGTAGAGATCCTCAGCATCTTCGGACGGCCTGGCGAACGAATGACCGTCCGGACGACAGGATGAACCCGATCTCGCGCGTCGGTACCGTTCGCTTGTGAATGCGCCGGGAGTTGTAGCGGAAGCGCTGGCGCGACTTGCCGACTCCAATCTGCTCACGGCGGTGCTCGGCGTGCGATCCGAAGAGCGCAACGGTGTCGAGACGGCCGTTGTCACCGTTCGATCCGACACCGCCGCGCTGACCCGAGATCTGATCGCTCGGGCGCTCGCTGGTCTGCCTTGCGAACGCGTGGACAACGAACGCCCGGCGCGGGGATTTGCGCGGGGCCTGACGGGTGTCAAGGACAACCGGACGTGGCGCATCGGGACTCAGTCGGATGTGGCGTGGATAGCCGACGGCACCGCCGGCGGGCTGAAGATCACGTCCGCCATCCCGCCGGTGTTCGACGCCTACGCGACGGTGAGCATCCCTGCTGACGCCGCACAACGCGAAGCGGCCGAGTCCGTGTTGGTGCAGCTGCTGGCGGAGCAGTCCGCAGGGCAGTCCTGGTCGCTCGGATATCTCGATACCGGAGCGCATGACGTGGTCTTCGATCACGCACCGGCGGTCACGCTCTACACCGGATGGAACTACATCCTGGTCGAGGCGGGGCCGATGCAAGCCAAGACCTGGCGAGCGGACGATCCCTGGCGCGGACGGCTGCCGGACCTGATGTATCCGGCCGACCGGTCATGGCTGGTCAGCATGCTCTGGGACGACGACTGGAGATGTCTCGGAGGTCCGGCTTCCCTGCTCGACGCCGTGCTGGCCGAGCCGATCCTGGCCGCTCGCGCAGTGGGCGTCGATCAGGACGCCACACCCCCTGGCCACACAGCGCGCTGATCGCATCTCGTCCGCGGCTGCGTGGCGCGGTCCTTCCAGCGCCGCGCACTGCTCGTGAACTAGCGCCGATTCCTGTTCGTGTACAGCAGGTGAGACAGGACGAGCGGCGCCGGTTCGCGACCGCGCTGGAAGACGCCAGGCGGGCGGCCTACCCGCCCGGCGAGTACGTGGGCCAGGAGAGCTTCATGAGCGCCGGCGAGATCCGCGAGTTGGCGCGGCGCGCCCGGATCGGCGCCGATACATCGGTGCTGGACGTGTGCTGCGGCGTCGCCGGCCCGGGCCGGTTGATCACGGCGGAGACCGGATGCAGGTACCTGGGTGTGGACTATTCGGCCAGCGCGCTGCAGGTCGCGCGCGCCCTGGGCGGGGACGTGGCCGGCCGGTTCGAGCAGGCCCGCGTCCCGCCGCTGCCGGACGGTCGCTTCGACGTCGTGCTGCTGCTGGAGACGATGTTGGCCTTTGCCGACAAGGCGGTCCTGCTCGCGGCGGTGGCACGGGCACTGCGGCCGGGCGGTCGCTTTGCGTGCACCGTCGAGGAGGGTCGGCCGCTGACCGGGTCCGAACGAGCTGCCATGCCCGACGCCGACACGGTGTGGCTCATCGAGTTGGCGGAGCTGGAGGCGCTGCTGGCCGGGGCGGGCCTGAGGGTGACCTGGCAGCAGGACTGCACCGCAGCCCACCATGCGACGGCGTCCGCGCTGTTGCGGTCGTTGATGGCGCGCTCGGATCACCTCGCCGGTCATCTCGGCAGGCAGGCCGTGGTCGAGCTGATCACGTCGCATCAGCTCTGGAGTGACTGGCTCGGCCGCGGGCGGGTGCGCAAGTTCGCGCTGGTCGCCGAGCCGCGCTGATAGCCGGAATCGACGTGCCGCGCAGGGAATCGCGCAGCGGCGCCCAGCCGCGATGCCGCTGGAACGGCAGCTCGAAGACGGTGGCGAACAGCCAGGCGAAGCCGATCGTGACGGGCAGCAGGATCGCGGTCAGCACCAGGAACGTCGCAGTACCGGACGGAACCCGGCCGAGAACCAGCCCGTAGGACACCGCGATGACGATCGGCGCGTGCGTCAGGTACAGGCTGTAGGAGAACGAGCCGAGGCTGCGTAACGGACGGGCGGCGAGCAGGCGAAGCACCGGACGCGGACGTGACGTGCCCAGGGCGGCGAGGAAGCTGCCGACGGCCGGGGCCCACGCCAGATCGACCCAGAACAGGTGCTCGTTGGTCCACGTCGTCCCCTTGACCGCGAGCAGCGCGACGACCGGGGCCGCAGCAACCAGCGAGTACCAGCCCCAGGGCCGGCAGCGGAGCCGGTCGCCTGCGGTGACGACGCCGGCAGCCAGCACGCCGACGGCGAACACCACCGCGAGGTCCGGGATGAACTTGAGCACCGCATCGTTCATCAGCGCCCAGTGCGGTGCGAGCAGTCCGGTGGACACCACGATCGCGGCCACCACCGCGGCCATGACGAACGCGCCGGTGCGGCGGATGATCACGAGCAACGCCAGGAGCAGGACGTACAGCTGGGCCTCGATCGCGATCGACCAGAACGCCCGGTTCGGGATGCCGGCGGGGATCACGTCCTGCACCAGCATCCCGTAGACGAGCACGGACTTCCCGTCCGGCCTCGCCCAACCGGGCTGGGCGAGCACGTACCAGGTCATGACCAGGCTGTACGCGAGGGCCGCCCAGTACGGCGGCAGGATCCGCCAGGCGCGACGATGTGCGAAGGTCGTCAGCGATCCGAATCGCCAGCCGCTGCGCGCCGGCGCGAGGCCCAGCGAGAATCCGGACACCGCGATGAAGACCACCACCGCGAAGCGGCCGTAGTCCAACTCGCTCGCCCACAGCGGCGCATGGTCGACCGGGTAGCCCGGCCAGGCGCGCAGGAAGATGTGGTTCAGCACCACGAACACAGCCGCCAGGCCCCGGATCCCGTCCAGCCCGGCGACGCGGCTCGTGTTCGGCACACCGGGTGCCACGCGCCAGCGCGCCGCACGGTTCAGCGCCGACGTGCCGCCGCGGTGCACCGCCGGATCGGCCGGCGTGGTGAACCGTCGCGATCACCAGCGCGTGGTCCACAGCGAAGGTCGCGGCGAATCGCCTTGGAGGCCCGGTGCGCGTACTGCGGTTCGAGACGGTCCTCGCCGTGTTGATCACCCCTGCCGTGCTGGTGGTTCTCGCCGGGACGGCCGGGCTCGGCGTGACCGGCTGGGTCGTCGGGCTCAGCACCGGCTGCGGGGCCGCTGTCCTCGTGGCGATCGCCCGGGGGCGCAGCGCGGATCCGGCGATCCTCCCGGCGGACTGGGTCACCCTGACCCGGGCGGGGCTGAGTGCGGCGGTCGCCGGCCTGGTGGCCGAGTCCTTCGCACGGCCCGCGCAGGTGACCGCGCTTCTCGCGCTCGCCTCGATCGCGCTCGCGCTGGACGCCGTCGACGGCCAGGTGGCGCGCCGCACCGGGACCGCCACGCCACTGGGCGGGCGCTTCGACGGCGAGGTCGATGCGTTTCTGATCCTGGCGCTGAGCATCGCGGTGTCCCTCGACTACGGCGCCTGGGTGCTGGCCATCGGTGCCGCTCGCTACGTGCTGCTCGCCGCCGGGTGGCTGGTCCGGTGGCTGGCCGCACCGCTGCCTGCCCGCTACTGGCGCAAGGTCGTCGCGGCCGTGCAAGGCATCGTGCTCACCGTGGCGGTGTCCGGGTTGCTGCCCCGCGCCGCCGGCACGGTGGCGGTCGGTGTCGCCGTGTTGTTGCTCGCCGAGTCCTTCGGCCGGGACGTGATCTGGCTGTACCGCACCGGCGCCGGGCCAGCTACCCGCACGGTGCTGCGGCGCGCGACGGCACTCGGCGCGGCCGCGATCGTCTGGACGGTACTGGTGGCGCCGGACCGTCTCGACCGGCTCACCCCCGCCGCGTTCGCGCGGATCCCGATCGAGGGTCTGGTGCTCGTCGCCGTCGGACTGCTGCTGCCGGCCCGAGCGCGACGCGTAGTGGCGGCCGCCGCCGGCGTCGCGTTCGGCCTTCTCGCCGTCGTCAAGGTCCTCGACATGGGGTTCTACCAACAACTCGACCGGCCGTTCAATCCGGTGCTCGACTGGAGCAACCTGACCCCGGCGATCGGCGTGGTGCGCGACTCGATCGGACGCGGCGCCACCTACGCGCTGCTCGTTCTGGTCGGCCTCGGCCTGGTGCTGCTCGTCGCGCTGATCGCGGCATCGGCGGTGCGTCTCAGCACCGTGACCGCACGGCACAGGCGCGGCGCCACCCGCGGTGTCGCTGCGCTGGGTGCGGTGTGGGCGGTCAGCGCCGCCCTGGCTCTGCAGCTGGCGCCGGGTTCTCCGCTCGCGTCCCTGGGCACCGCGCGGCTGGCCGTGGCGCAGGTGCGCGACGCGCAAACCGCCGTCCTCGACCAGCAGCGCTTCGAGACGGCGATCCACTCGGCGGACCCGCACGCCGCGATGCCCGCATCGCAACTGCTCTCCGGCCTGCGTGGAAAGGACGTTCTCGTGGTGTTCGTCGAGAGCTACGGCCAGGTAGCCGTCCAGGGCACCAGCTTCTCCCCCGGCGTGGACGCCGTCCTTCGCAGCGGGACCAAGACGCTGGCCCGCGCCGGCTTCTCGGCGCGCAGCGCCTTCCTCGATTCGCCCACCTTCGGTGGCATCAGCTGGCTCGCCCACTCCACCCTGCAGTCCGGGCTCTGGGTGGACAACGCGCAGCGCTACGGCCAGCTGATGAACAGCGACCGGTTCACCCTGAGCACCGCCTTCGGCAAGGCGGGCTGGCGCACGGTGAGCGACATCCCGTCGGATGACCGCGAGTGGCCGGACGGTAGGTCCTTCTACCACTACGACCAGCTCTACGACCGGCGTGACGTCGGCTACCGCGGCCCGACGTTCAGCTACGCCTCGATGCCCGACCAGTACACCCTGGCCGCGTTCGGGCAACGCGAACTGGCCGCCGGGCATCGTCCGGTCATGGCCGAGATCGACCTGGTGTCCTCGCACACCCCGTGGACACCGCTGCCCAGGATGGTGCCGTGGGACCAGCTCGGCGACGGCTCGATCTTCGACCCGATGCCGGCCCAGGGGCTCTCCCCCGGCGTGGCGTGGCAAGACACCGAGACGGTGCGCCAGCTGTACGGGCAGTCGGTGCAGTACTCGCTCAACGCCCTCGTCTCGTGGATCACCCAGGTGCACGACGACAACCTCGTCATGGTCGTACTGGGTGATCACCAACCCGCCACCACCGTCAGCGGCTCGGGCGCCAACCACCAGGTACCGATCTCGATCGTGGCCCACGATCCCGCCGTGCTGGCGCGCACCGCGTCCTGGCAATGGCAGGACGGGCTGCTGCCGGACCCGTCCGCCCCCGTGTGGCCGATGGACGCCTTCCGCAACCGGTTCTTCGACGCCTTCAACGCGGCGCCGCCCGCGGTGGCGCTGCGGCCGCACCGGTGAACCCGCAGGTGCCGTGTTGCGTGTCTTAGCAGGAGGATCCCGCGGCCGTCCGCTGCGGGTGCAGGCATCGGAGGTTGGACGATGGCGATGAGCATGCAGGGTCGAACCGTGATCCGCCTGGGCCTGGCGCTGATCGCCGCGGCCGGACTGGCGATCGACGCGTACGTGCATTTCGACCTGGCGTCGGCGTACGCGAGCATCAAGTCCAGCACGCTGAACCAGGGTCAGCTGTTCCGCGCCGAAGGGGCGGTCGCCGCGATTGCCGCCGCGGCCGTGCTGCTGCATCCGCGCCGCTACACCGCAGCGTTCGCCTTCGTGGTCGCCGCCGCCGGTACCGCGGCGGTGCTCGTCTACGCCTACGTGAACGTCGGTGCGTTCGGGCCGTTCCCGAACATGTACGACCCGCTGTGGTACCCCGAGAAGACGCTCAGCGTGTGGGCCGAAGGCATCGGCGCGGTCGCCGCGCTCGCGCTGTTCGCGGTGCTGCACCGTGACACGCAGGGCGCACCGGCGAGGTCGCGCAGGCGCGACGGCAGCCTGCCGCGGTCGGTGCCCACCTGACGCGGCGAGGGGCCGCGTGAGTGAGCAGGCGCTGGCCTACTGGCTGCGCAAGCCCGGCGAGGGCGAGATCAGGACGGTGTCGCTGCCGGCCAGCGATCACGGCTCCGTCCTCGTCCGGACGCTCCGAACGGGCGTCAGTCGCGGCACCGAGGCGCTGGTGTTCCGCGGCGGCGTGCCGGCCGACCAGTACGAGGTGATGCGGGCGCCGTTCCAGGAGGGCGAGTTCCCCGGCCCGGTGAAGTACGGCTACCTCAACGTCGGGATCGTCGCTGAGGGTCCCGACGAACTGGTCGGACGTACGGTCTTCTGCCTCTACCCGCACCAGAGCGCATATGTGGTCCCGGCGAACGCGGTCATGCCGGTGCCCGAGGACGTGCCGCCCGATCGCGCGGTCCTCGCCGGCACGCTCGAGACCGCAGTGAACGCATTGTGGGACGCGGCGCCCCTGGTCGGCGACCGCGTCACCGTCGTCGGCGCCGGGATGGTCGGCTGCTGCGTGGCCCGGCTGGTCGCCGGAATCCCCGGCGTACAGGTCACGCTCGTCGACGTCGACGCCGGACGTGCCGACATTGCGGCAGCACTGGGTGTCGAGTTCGCGACGCCCGACCAGGCCAGTGGTGAACGCGACCTGGTGTTCCACGCCAGCGGCACGTCGGCGGGACTGCAGCAGTCGCTGCGCATGCTGGCCGACGACGCGACCGTGATCGAGCTCAGCTGGTACGGCGACGCGGCGGTCGAGGTCGGTCTCGGCGGCGCCTTCCACTCCCGCCGCCTGGCCATCAGGGCGAGCCAGGTCGGCACGGTCGCGGCAGTGCGGCGCAACAGCCGGACGCGAGCCCAGCGGCTGGCGCTGGCCCTGGAGTTGCTGCGTGATCCGCACTTCGACGCACTGCTCACCGGCACGTCGGTGTTCCACGACCTGCCGGACGTCATGTCTCGACTCGCCAGCGGCGAGCTGCCGGCGCTGTGCCACACGATCACGTATCCGGAGGGATGAATGTTCAGCGTCACGGTCCGCGATCACGTCATGATCGCCCACAGCCTGCGCGGCGACGTGTTCGGTCCCGCGCAGCGCCTGCACGGTGCCACCTACACGGTGGAGACGACCTTTCGTCGCCCGGAGCTGACCGGCGACGGCATCGTGGTGGACATCGGGCGCGCCGGGCAGCTGCTGCACGAGGTTCTCGACGCGCTCAGCTATCGCAACCTCGACGAACAACCCGAGTTCGCCGGGATGAACACCACCACCGAGGTGCTCGCCCAACTCGTCGCCGACCGAATCACCGACCGGATCCACAGCGGCGCGCTCGGCGATGGTGGCGCCGGAATCAGCTCGCTCGCGGTGACGCTGCACGAGTCACCCGTCGCCTCGGCCTCGTACGAACGGCACGTGTGACCCGGATGCCGGCCCGGTCGCTCGTGCACGTCGTCGTCCCGGACGCTGTCGACGACCCGACGCGTCCCAGCGGCGGCAACGTGTACGACCGTCGCGTGTGCGACTTGCTGCCCGACTTGGGTTGGCCGGTCCACGAACATGCCGTCCCCGATGCGTGGCCACAGCTCGGCGCGGCCGGACGCCGGGCGCTGGCGGCTGTCGTGTCGCGCATCCCGGACGGCGCGCTCGTGCTGGTCGACGGGCTGATCGCCGAGACAGGCGCACCTGTGCTCGTGTCGATGGCGCGCCGGTCGTGCCTCGTGGTGCTCGTCCATTCCGTCCCGGCCGATGCGGCGGCGGCGGACGCGCTCGCTGCGGCACGCGCGGTGATCGCAACCAGCAGCTGGCTGCGCCGCGAGCTGGTGCGCAGGTACGCGCTGCCGGCCGGCGCGGTGCGGGTGGCCGAGCCGGGCGTCGAGGTCGGACCGGTGGCTGCTGGCACGGCGCGGGGTGGCGAGCTGCTGTGCGTCGGCTCCGTGGCGCCGCACAAAGGGCACGACGTGCTGCTCGCCGCGCTCGCCAGGCTTCCCCAACTGCAGTGGCACTGCCGGTGCGTCGGCAGCCTGGATCACGATGCCTCGTATGCGGCCGCGATGTGCCGGGTTGCGCAGGGCTCGGGCGTGGCAGACCGACTGCGGTTCACCGGTCCGCGCACCGGCGCGCAGCTGGAGGCAGCGTTCGGGTCGGCGGATGTGCTCGTGCATCCGGCACGCGTCGAGGGCTACGGAATGGTCGTCGTCGAGGCTCTCGCGCACGGACTGCCGGTGATCACGACCACCGCCGGCGGGCTGCCGGATGCGCTCGGCGCGACGCCGGACGGTGAGCGGCCGGGCCTGCTCGTGCCGCCCGGTGACCCAACCGCACTCGCCGGTGCCTTGTCGGCGTGGCTGACCGACCGGGACCTGCGCGACCGGCTGCGTCGCGCCGCCTGCGGGCGGCGCGCCGAGCTGCCCAGCTGGTCGGTGACCGCCGAGCAGGTCGCGTCGGTGCTGCGGGAGCTGCGGTGAGCCGCGGGCGCGTGACGCCGTCGTGGCTCGCGCTGCGTGAGCCGGCCGATTCCGCTGCCCGTGCGTCCGACCTCGTCGACGCGATCCGGTGCACGCTGCCCGCCGGCCGGCCACTCGTGATCCGCGATCTCGCGTGCGGGACGGGTTCGATGATGCGCTGGCTGGCGCCTCGGCTGTCCGGGCGTCAGTGCTGGGTGTCTTACGACCTGGACAGCGCACTGCTCGACACGCTGGACGGACCAGCGGGCGTCGTCGCCGCCGACGGCGCAGCGGTCGCGGTAGAAACGCGACGCCGCGATGTCACCCGGCTGGCGACGGAGGAGCTCGCCGGCGCCGACGTGATCACCAGCTCCGCGCTGCTCGATCTGTTGACGGGATCGGAGCTGCGCGAGCTGGTCGGCAGTTGCGCGGGCGCCGGCTGCCCGGTGCTGCTCACCCTGACGGTCACCGGTGCGGTTCGGCTGTGGCCGCCGCACCCGTTGGACGAGGTCGTCGCGGCCGCCTTCAACGCCCACCAGCGCCGGGCCACCGCTGCCGGGACGCTACTCGGGCCGAGAGCGGCCGATGTGGCTGCGCACGAGTTCGCCGCGCTGGGCCGCGACGTCGTGACGCGCGCGAGTCCCTGGCGGCTCGGGTCCGCGACGGCTGCACTGACCTACGCATGGCTGGTCGGCTGGCTGGCGGCAGCACGCGACCAGGATCCGCACCTGACGGCGGAGACGGCGGGATATGCGCGCCAGCGGCTCGCGGACGCGACTGCCGGCAGGCTGCGGGTCCTCGTCCAGCACCGCGACCTGCTGGTGTACCCGGCCGGCGCGCGGCGGACCGCTGAACCCGCTGACGATCACCTGCGTGTCGAGCAGCAGATGGTCGACGTCGAGGAGGTGGGCCGGTGACGCGTCGGGTGTGGGCCGTCGCGCGCCTCGCAGCGGCGGTGACGATCGTGGCCGTCATCGTCGTCCGCCTGGGCGCCGGACCGTTCCTGACCGGTCTTCGTTCGGTCAGCGCCGGCACGCTGCTCGCCGCATGCGGCATTGCGATCGTGACGACGTCCTGCTGCGCCTTGCGCTGGTGGCTGGTCGCACGCGGGCTGCAGGTCCCGCTCGGATTCGGCACGGCGTTCGCCGCGTACTACCGCTCGCAGTTCCTCAACAGCGCGCTGCCCGGCGGTGTGCTCGGCGACCTGCACCGCGGCGTCCGGCACGGCCGCGACACCGGCGATCTCGGTCGCGGATTACGCGCCGTGTTCTGGGAGCGCACCGCCGGACAGATGGTGCAGATCGTGGTGACCGTTGCGGTGCTCGCCACGTTTGCCTCGCCGGTGCGGGGTGTGGCGTTACCGATCGCCGTCGTGTGCGGTCTCGTGGCGTTGGTGGCAGCAGCGATTCTGCGCCGCGGCAGAATGCGGTACGCGACGTCGCCCCCCGAAGTGTCCACGCGGTCGCGGCGGTGGGCGCGGGCCAGGCTGGCGGTGAGCACTGATCTGCGCGACGGCATCGCGGCGCCGCGGATCTGGCCCGGCGTGCTGACCTGCTCGGTCGCGGCCCAGGCAGGTCACGTGGTCACCTTCCTGATCGCGGCGCGCGCGACCGGTGCGAGCTTGCCGTTCGTCCACCTGCTTCCGCTGGTGATGCTCGTGCTGCTGGCCGCCGCGGTGCCGACGAACGTCGGCGGTTGGGGACCGCGCGAGGGGGCGGCCGCGTGGGTGTTCTCGGCCGCCGGGCTGACCGCGGCGCAGGGAGTCGCTGCCGGTGCCGCATACGGCGCGTTGGTCACTGCCGCCAGCCTGCCCGGCGCGGTCGTGCTGGGCGCGGGCGCGGTGGCTCGCCGGCGCCGCGGCCGGGCACCGCTCACGCCCGTTGCGGTTCCTTCGTTTCGTCCGCACCGGACGGCAGCCGTGCTGGCAACGGAGGGCGCTCGCGATGGTTGATCGGCCCTACACCGTGCTGAGCTGCGGCATGTCGATCGACGGCTACCTCGACAGCGCGCGCGTCAAGCGGCTCCCGCTGTCCAATGCGGCCGACTTCGACCGGGTCGATGCGGTGCGGGCGAGTTGTGACGCGATCCTCGTCGGCGCCAACACCGTCCGCAACGACAACCCGCGGCTGCTCATCCGGTCAGCCGACCGGCGCCGGGACCGGGTGGCCCGCGGCCTCGCCCCGCACCCGCTGAAGGTCAGCGTGACCACCCACGGCGACCTCGACCCACGCGTCAACTTCTTCACCGCCGGGGACTCCGCGCGGCTGGTCTACTGCCCCGACCGCGCGGTGACCGAGGTCCGCGGCCGGCTCGGCCACGTCGCGACCGTCGTCGGTGCCGGCCAACCCGTCGAGCTGCGACGAGTCTGCGAAGACCTCTCCGACCGCGGGGTGCAGCGTCTCATCGTCGAAGGCGGCGGATCGATCCACACCCAGTTCCTGACGGCCGACCTGGTGGATCAGCTCGATCTCGTGGTGGCGCCCTTCTTCGTCGGCGACTCCCGGGCGCGGCGGTTCGTCGGTGACGGGAAGTTCCCGTGGCACTCGCAACGCAGGGCCGAACTGGCTGAGGTGCAGCAGATCGGAGACGTCGTGTTGCTGCGCTACGCGCTGTCGTCCCGCTTCGGAACGACCTGAGGGCGGCGGCACACCGTGACGGACCCCGCTGCCGAGCGGACCCGCTGTGCCGGTCGCGACGAGCGTGCCGGTCGCGACCATCCGGACGCAGGTCCGGCTTCCGCTCCGCTTTCCCGACGGCGTCACGGCCGATGCCCGCGTGTTCACCTTCGACGGGCTCGCCGACCGCGGCGAACACCTGGCCCTCGGCCTCGGGGACCGGCCGGCGACGCGACGAGCGCCACCGGCGTGCCGCTTCGTCGGTCCGGTTGCTCAGCAACAACCCCGACAGGGCCCGGCAGCTCGCGCGATGCGGCGTTACGGTCATCGACCAGCTGCCGACCGGCGTGCACCTGTCCGCTGCCAACTCGCGGTACCTGGCCGCGAAGGTTCGGCACGGAGCCCACACCCTGAAGCTGCCCGACCCCGCAGGCACCGGCGACACGCATGCTTGTTGCTACAGCCTTGCGCGGGCAAGAAGCGGTTGCCCTGCGGGTCAAACGAATGGGACCAAATGATCACGGTGTGCGCGCGAGATCTATAACGTGAGACCGGTGCAGACCATCACCGTCCTCGATGACTACCAGCAGGTCGCGCTCCGCAGCGCGGATTGGTCCGCCGTTCGGCAGCGATTCACGGTCGACGTGGTGCACGAGCGGCTCGCCGACGAGCGCGCGGTGATCAGCCGGCTGGCCGAGTCGGCAGTCGTCGTCGCGATGCGCGAGCGGACCGCGTTCCCCGCTTCGGTGCTCACTGCCCTGCCGACCCTGCGGCTGCTGGTGACGACCGGCATGCGCAACGCGGCGATAGACCTACCCGCCGCCACGTCCCGCGGCATCACCGTCTGCGGGACGAGCGGCTCGGGCAACTCGGTCCCCGAACTCACGATCGGGATGATGATCGCGCTCACCCGCAACATCGTCGCCGAGGACGCCGCGGTGCGGGCCGGCCGCTGGCAGCAGCACATCGGTCCCGGGCTCGCCGGCAGCACGCTCGGTGTCGTCGGCTTGGGCCGGCTCGGTGTGCCCGTCGCGCGCCTGGCCCAGGCGTTCGGGATGCAGGTAATCGCCTGGTCGCCCAACCTCACCGAAGAGCGCGCGGCGCAGCACGGTGTGCGCGCCGTCAGCAAGGCGGAACTGTTCGCCGAATCGGACATCGTCACGATCCACATGCCGCTGTCCGAACGCAGCCGGGGGCTGGTAGGCGCCGCCGAGTTCGCCACCATGAAGCCGAGCGCCTACCTGATCAACACCTCGCGCGGGCCGATCGTCGACGAGGGCGCGCTCGGGCAGGCGCTGCGAGACCGCCGCATCGCCGGAGCCGGGCTGGACGTGTACGACGTCGAGCCGCTCCCGGCCGATCATCCGCTGCTTTCGGCGCCCAACACGCTCCTGCTGCCGCACATCGGGTACGTCACCACGGACGGCTACCGCACCTGGTTCGCCCAGGTGGTCGAGGACATCCTCGCCTGGTCCGACGGTCGCCCGGTGCGGGTGCTGGGCTGACCGCTCGACCGACGGCTGCCAGGTAATTCCCAGCGATCGTCCAGGCAGGACGCACGCACGCCGACCAGACTGACGGGGTGAGCGACGCGATGGATGCGGGGTCCGGCAGGCCCGCCGAGGCACGGCTACTCGTCGTCGAGGACGATCCGAACATCGTCGAACTGCTGTCAGCCAGCCTGCGCTACGCGGGCTTCGAGGTCGCGACCGCCCAGGACGGGCACACCGCCCTGCGCCTCGCCCGCGAGCTGCGCCCCGACCTGCTGGTGCTCGACGTGATGATCCCCGGCATCGACGGCTTCGAGGTCGTCCGGCGGATGGGGGCGGACGGCGTGCGCTGCCCGGTGCTGTTCCTGACCGCGCGCGATGCCGTCGAGGACAAGATCACCGGGCTGACCGTGGGCGGCGACGACTACGTGACGAAGCCGTTCAGCCTGGACGAGGTCATCGCCCGGATCCGCGCGGTGCTGCGGCGCAGCGCCGCGGCACCCAACCTCCCGGCGTCCGAACGCCTAACCTTCGCCGACATCGAACTGGATGACGAGACGCACGAGGTGCGCAAGGCGGGTGCACTCGTTGCCCTCTCGCCGACGGAGTTCAACCTGCTGCGCTACTTCCTGGAGAACGCCGGGCGGGTACTGAGCAAGGCGCAGATCCTCGACCACGTATGGCATTACGACTTCGGGGGCGACGCGAACGTGGTCGAGTCGTACGTCTCGTACCTGCGCCGCAAGATCGACACCACCGAACCCCGGTTGCTGCACACGCTGCGTGGCGTCGGCTACGTGCTGCGGCTACCGCGCGCCTAGGCCCGGCATGCCGTCCCGTCTCGCAGCGCTGACCGGAGCGCTCGCTCGCGCGCCACGGCGACTGGGCGCGCGGGCGCCGCTGCGGGTGAAACTGGTGGCCCTGCTCCTGCTTCTCGTCGCCGTCGCACTGGCCGGCTCGGGTGCAGCCGCGTCGACGACGCTGCGCACCTACCTGGTCGGCCGGATCGACTCACAACTGTCCGATGCGCAGCACCCGATCGTCGAGCACGGACTGGCGGGCACGCTACGCGGCTCTGAGCGCGGCGGCGGCGCGCTGCCGGGCGGTTCCAGCGGGAGCGCGACCGATCGCGACTCCGTACAGGACCGGCTGCCCAGCGCGTACGTGGTGGAGGTGACCGATTCGCGTGGCACCCCGGTCTACGGCCCCACCAACGCGCTCGTCGACACCACGCAGCCGCTGCCGGACCTCCCGAGCCCGACCGGCGCGGCTACCAGGGCGCGCGGCGCGCACACCTTCACCGTCGACGCGGTCGAAGGGACCACTCAATGGCGGGTGCTCGCCGAACCGGTGATCCTGATCGACGGCAGCACGGGCACGCTGTTCATCGCGCAGAGCCTGCGCGACGTCCAGAGCACGGTGGCCCACCTGATCGTGCTGCTGGTCGTCATCGGCGCGGCAGCGGTTGTCGTGCTGGGCGGTGTGGGCTACCTCGTGGTGCGCCGCAGCCTGCGCCCGTTGCGGGATGTCGAGCGGACCGCGGCCCAGATCGCGGCAGGCGACCTGTCGCACCGGGTGCCGGAGACGGCCGACCCGCGCACCGAGGTCGGCGGGCTGTCGGTCGCGCTGAACAGCATGCTCGGCCAGATCGAGACCGCGTTCGCCGCGCGTGCCGCGTCGGAATCGGCGGCCCGCGCCTCCGAGCAGCGGATGCGCCGCTTCGTCGCGGACGCCAGCCATGAACTGCGCACCCCGCTGACCACGATCCGTGGGTTCGCCGAGCTGTACCGCCACGGTGCCGCCACCGACCCGGCCGAGCTGAGCAGGCTGATGCGGCGCATCGAGGACGAGGCGAAGCGGATGGGCCTGCTGGTGGAGGACCTGCTCACGCTCGCCCGTCTCGACCAGCAGCGTCCGCTCGCTCGCCTGCCCGTCGACCTGCTCGCCCTTGCCCGCGACGCCGTGTCCGACGCGCGCGCGGTCGCACCCGAGCGTCCGATCAGCCTGCTCGTCGGGCCGACCGATCCACCGCCCGTGGTCATCGGCGACGACGCCCGGCTACGCCAGGTACTCGCCAACCTGATCGGCAACGCGCTGCAACACACGCCGGCCGACGCCGCGGTCACCGTCCGGATCGGGACGGTCCCCGGCGAGCGCACCGGCGCGCAGGTGGTCCGGCTGAGCGTCGAGGACGCCGGCCCGGGGCTGTCCACCGAGGACGCCGAGCGGGTCTTCGAACGCTTCTACCGCGCCGATGCTGCGCGGGACCGCCGCGACGGCGGTTCCGGCCTGGGACTGTCCATCGTGGCCGCGCTGGTGGCCGGTCACGGCGGTACGGTCGACGTCGACAGCACCCCCGGGGTCGGGGTGCGCTTCGTCGTCGAACTCCCCCTCGCCGGTGACGCACCGATCGGGGCACCCGGCGCGGCGGGCTGACAGCAAACCCGCAGGTTCCCGACAGCGCCGACCAAGCCGGGTCGCCGACAGTGGAAGCATGAACGCACCGAGCCGACTCGCCGGGCCGCCCGCCGTCACCCCGCGGACCGTGGTGATCGCCTGCATCGACCAGCCCGCCGGCTGGTTGCGCGAACTGCAGGCCAACCTCGCCGCACTCGAGCCGTCCGGGGCCGTCGCCTGGCACGTCGGGTCGGACCATGCCGCGGCGCAGCTGGTGCTCGGCCGCCGCGCCGCGATCGCCGCCCACCAAGCCGCCCTGCCGACCGGCGCCGTCCTGGTCGCCGTCGTGGGCGAGCACGACGACGGCTCCGGCGTGGTGAGCGCGCTCGCCACCGGTGCCGTTGCCTGCGTCCGCGGCACCGACCCGGCGCTCACCGCAGCCTTCCTGCGCGCGGTCGCGCGGCGTCACGGACTGCTCGACGTGGACGCGGCCCGATGACCGCGACCACGAGCCGCTCCGTGCCGCCTGTCGCGCCGCCGGCCGCGCGCCCGGCCGTCACCCGGCCGGTACCTGCCCCAGGCGCGCACCCGCGCGTCGTCTTCGCGATCATCGCTGCCGGCGCACTGGCCTGCCTCGCGCTCTGGTGGAACAACACTCCCGCGATTCACGGCGTCGGCGACTGGCTCACCAACGCCGGCCGGATCTTTGGCCTGCTGGCCGGCTACGGCGTCGTCGTGCTCGTGGCGCTCATGGCGCGCATCCCCCCGCTCGAGCGGGGTATCGGCGCCGACCGGCTCGCGCGCTGGCACGCCCACGGCGGCCGGTACACGGTCAGCCTCATCCTCGCGCACGGCCTGCTGATCATCTGGGGCTACTCGATCACCGCCCACACCGGCGTCGTCAGCCAGACCAGCACGCTGCTCACCAGCTACCCGGACGTGCTGATGGCAACCGTAGGCGGGCTGCTGTTCGTCGCGGTCGGCGTCCTTTCCGCCCGCGCGGCACGCCGCCGGATGCGCTACGAGACCTGGTACTACCTGCACCTGTACACCTACCTCGCGATCGCCCTGGCCTTCAGCCATCAGTTCGCCACCGGCGCGGAGTTCATGAGCAACTGGGCCGCGCGCGTGCTCTGGTCGGCCCTCTACCTCGGCGTCGCGGCTGCTATCGCCTGGTACCGCGTCGCCGTCCCGGTCCGGCAGGCCTTCCGGCACCGGATGCGGGTCGCCCGCGTCCACCACGAGGCGCCCGGGGTGGTGTCGCTGATCGTCACCGGCCGGCACCTGGACGAGCTGGGTGCCGAGTCCGGGCAGTTCTTCCGCTGGCGCTTCCTGACCCGCGGGCTCTGGTGGGCGGCCAACCCGTACTCGCTGTCGGCGGCCCCGCAGGGCAGTGCGCTGCGGATCACGGTGGCCCACCTGGGCGAGCACAGCGCTGCCCTCGCCCGGCTGCGACCCGGCACGCGCGTCATGACCGAGGGACCCTACGGCGCGCTCACCGCGCAGCGGCGGCGGCAGCGCAAGGTGCTGCTCATCGCCGGCGGCATCGGCATCACCCCGCTGCGGGCGCTGTTCGAGACCCTGCCCGGCGGTCGCGACGTCACGCTGCTCTATCGCGTCGGGCACGAGCGCGAGGTGCTGTTCAGGACCGAACTGGCCGAGCTCGCCCGCCAGCGGCACGCCCGGGTGCACGTGATCGCCGGGCACCGCGCCGAGCTCGGCTACGACCCGCTGTCGGCTGAGGCGCTCACGGCCAACCTGCCCGACCTGCGCGCACACGACGTGTACGTCTGCGGCTCCGAGTCGATGGCGGAGGCGGTCATCACCGCACTGCGCCGCGCGAAGGTCCCGCGCCGCCACATCCATCACGAGTCGTTCCAGTTCTGACGACCTGTACACCCGCATACCGAAGGACAGCTGATGAAACGCGTCGCCCTGGCCCTGTTCGGCACCGTCACCGGGCTGGTGATGCTGCTCGGGTTCAAGACCCACAGCCCCACCACCGTGCCCACCGCGATCGGCGTGACGACGTCGACCCCCCACGCCGGCGCCGGGACGAGTTCACCACGCGGCGCCGCGACGTCCGGCGCAGGCAGCGGCACCAAGACGTACACCGGCGCCTCGGTCGATACCAACTACGGGCCGGTGCAGGTGCAGATCACCGTCACCGGCGGCAAGATCACAGCCGCGAACGCCGTCGACTACCCGCAGAACGGCTCACGCGATCGGCAGATCAACTCGTACGCGGTGCCGCAGCTCAACAGCGAAGCGGTCGCGGCGCAGAGCGCGCACATCGACATGGTCTCCGGCGCCAGCTACACCAGCGCGGGGTACGCCCAGTCGCTGCAGAGCGCACTTGACAAGGCGGGGCTGTGACCGTGCAGACCGCAGCCGCCGCCGGCCCGGCCCGCACGTTGCACGTCGAGCACTGCATGGGTACGGCGTTCACGATCGACATCCGCGACCCCGGACAGTGGCAGGCAGCGACCGCGGACGTCGTGGCATGGTTGCACCGGGTCGACGCAGTGTTCAGCTGCTACCGGCTGGACAGCGACATCAGCCGCATCCAGCGACGCGAGCTGCGCGCGGCGGACGCGGACCCCGACGTGCTCACGGTGCTGGACCTGTGCGCCCGCGTGCAACTGGAGACCGACGGCGCGTTCAGCGCGATGTACCACGGCCGACTGGACCCCACCGGCCTGGTCAAGGGCTGGGCGATCGAGCGGGCGAGCGATCGGCTGCGCGCACACGGGTCGGCCAACCACGCGGTGAACGGCGGTGGTGACATGCAACTGGCCGGGGAAGCCGCGCCCGGCCGCCCCTGGCGGGTCGGGATCAGCGACCCCCACCTTCCGGACGGCATCGTGACCACCGTGTCCGGCCGCGATCTCGCGGTCGCCACATCCGGGACGTCCGAGCGTGGTCCGCACATCCTCGACCCGGTCACCGGGCGCGCGCCGAACGGCCTCGCCGCGGCGAGCGTCGTCGGCCCGTCGCTGACCCTCGCCGACGCGTACGCCACCGCCGCGTTCGTCATGGGCGAGGACGCGCTCGAATGGATCGACGCGATCGCGGGGTACTCCGCCCTGCTCGTCGGCAGCGACGGCCGGTTGCTCGCGAGCCGTCGGTGGCAGGCGGCGCGCTCCGTACGATGAAGCGATGCTCGAAGCCCTGACGGTCGGTCACGGGACGACCGGTCAGGACGAGCTCACCCAACTGCTGCTGCACGCAGGCGTGCAGGCCCTGGTGGATGTGCGAATCGCTCCGGGCAGCCGGCGCAACCCGCATGTGATGAGAGCTGCGCTCGCACAGTGGCTGCCTGCGGCCGGCATCGGTTACCGCTGGGACCAACGGCTCGGCGGGTACCGGAAGTTGCCGTCCGACTCACCCGATGTCGCCCTGCGCAACCCGTCCTTTCGCGCCTACGCCGCGCACATGCGCACGCCGCAGTTCGGCGCGGCGATCGCCGAACTGCGGGCGCAGGCAGCAGCCGGTGAGCGCGTCGTGATCATGTGCAGCGAAACCCTGTGGTGGCGTTGCCATCGCCGCCTGATCGCCGATCACCTGCTACTGCTCGACGAGGTGTCGCCCCGGCACCTCATGCCGGACGGCACGCTCACCGCGCACCCGCCGACCGAGGGCGTACGGGTGGCAGGCGAAGTCCTCGTCTACGACGCCGTCGCTCCGGAGAACAGCGCGGTCTGCCCTCCTTAGAGCTGCAGGCTGTTCCCGGAGGTCGCGGTGGCGGCCGCGGTCACCGGGCCGGTGGAGAAGACGTACGTCCCGTGTTCCACGCGCGGCGATCCGGAGGCGTCCACGTCACCGGGGACGACGGCCAGCGCGCTCCACGGCACGTGCACCGCCACCGTCGTCGAGTGCCCGGCACCCAGCTGTACGCGGGCGAACCCGGCCAGGCGCTCGGCGGGCACGAGCACGGCACTCACCGGCTGCGAGACGTACACCGGCACCACCACCGAGCCGTCCTTCGACCCGGTGTTCTGCACGCCGACACGGACCGTCACGCCGTGATGGCTGCTCGCGACCGAGGACACCGACGAGTCGAACGTGCTGTAGGACAGGCCGAAGCCGAACGGGTAAGCCGGGTCGTACACCGGGCCGTTGCCGTTGTAGGTGGTCGGCAGCGTCTGCTCCCGGTAGTCGTTCGGCTGGTCCGTCGCCCGCTTGGGCCACGTGACCGGCAGCACACCGGAGGGGTTGACCGCGCCGTACAGGACGTCGGCGACACCGTTGCCGCCCTCACTGCCCGGCCGCCACGCCATCAGCAGCCCGTCCGCGGTCCCGGCCGCGCCGAGCACGTCCGGCCGGTCGTCGATCAGCACCACGACCACCGGCTTGCCGGTCTGCTGCAGTGCGGTGACCAGGGCCTGCTGGTCGGCCGGCAGCGTGGGATCACGCTGGTCGTTCGGGCCCTCGGCGCCGGGGCCGCGGCCGAGCACCACGACCGCGGCGTCAGCCGAGCCCAGTGCCGTCACCGCGTCGGACTGGCTCGCTGCGTACGTGACGTTCGAGCCGCCCGCGTTCTGCAGCCCCTTGAGCACGGTCACCGCGGTTTCCGCACTGGCTGCGGGCACACCCTGCCAGCCGACGCTCCAGCCGCCGAGCGTGTCGGCGACGGAGTCGGCCGCCGGCCCGGTGACGACGAGTCTTTCGCTCGGGGTGAACGGCAGCACGGCGTGCTCGTTGCGCAGCAGCACGGTGGACTCGGCGGCTGCAGTGCGTGCCAGCGGCTTGTCGGCGCCCAGGATCTCGTTCGCCTGCGAGGCGTCGACGTACGGGTGGTCGAACAGGCCCAGCCGGAACTTCATCAGCAGGATCCGTTCGGCGGCCTCGGCGACGCGGTGCCGGCTGACCAGGTGGTCCCGCACCGCGGCGGTCAGGTTGCTCACGAACGAGTCCGGGTCGTACGGCTCCATCACCTCGTCCACGCCGGCGTTCACCGCGAGGGCGATCGCATGCTCGTAGTCGGCGGCCACGTGGTACCTCGAGGCCAGCATCGCGACGTCCGCCCAGTCGGAGATCACGACACCGGTGAAGTGCAGTTGGCGCCGGAGCACGGTCGTGAGCAGGTAGTGCGAGGCGTGCGCCGGGATGCCGTTGACCGATCCGGAGTTCACCATCACCGACAGTGCGCCGGCCCGGATCGCCTCGGCGTACGAGGGCAGTTGGTTCTCCTGGAACGTGCGCAACGACAGGTCGGTCGGCGTCCGGTCCAGACCGCTCGCCGCGGCGCCGTAGCCGGCGAAGTGCTTGACGCTCGCCCCGACCATGCCGCTGTGCTGCAGGCCGGCCACGGTGGCCGCGGCGAGGCTGCCGGTGAGCACCGGATCCTCGCCGAAGGACTCGTAGTAGCGGCCCCAGCGCGTGTTGGTGGCGACGTCGGCGACGGGAGCGAACGCCCAGCGCACGTTGGTTGCCGCTGCGGCGTGGCCCGCTGCGACCTGCACCTGCCGCACGAGGGCCGGGTCGAAGGTGGCGCCCATGCCGATCTGCTGCGGGAACAGCGTGGTGCCGACGATGTCGTTGTGACCGTGCACGACGTCGGCGCCGTAGACGATCGGGATGTGCAGCCGGGTGTTCTCGATCGAGTACCTCTCCAACGCGTTGATCTGCTCGGCCCAGGTCTGCGGCGTGTTCGGCAGCGCACCCTCCCCCGGCACGTCCCCGCCGCCGGACAGGATCGAACCCGCGCCGTCGGTAACGAGGACCTGGTGCTCGCAGCCGGGGTTGATCGGCCCGGGGGTGTAGCCGCCGCAGTCGCCGTACAGCTTGCCGACCTGCACCTGCACCATCTGGCCGATCTGCTCGGCGAGGGCCATCCGGCCCACCAGGTCGTGAGCGCGAACCTGCGGCGCCGCGTGGGCATTGCGATACAGCGGTCCGGCGGCAGCGGCGTTTCCGGCGCTGACCAGCACCGTGCCGGCCAGGATCGTGGTGCCGCCGAGGATCGAGACGATGCGGCGGCGGCGGACAGGGGTGCGCGGCATGACATCCTCCACAAGGGCGGGCCCGGATGGGCCATTGGGGATGATTGGTCCACTGTGGACAGGTTGAACCTGCTCTCCACCCATTTGTTTGTCAAGAGCGAGAACTTACTCACCTGGGCCGGTAGCGCTTACGTCCACGCTGTCGCTGCCGATCGTGAGCGTGCTGATCATGGACGAGGAGCACCCCGATGGCTGGACGCCCCCCTGCCGAAGTACCGGACGACCCCAACGCCTGGCGTCCCCGCTCGGTCGCGGCGTTCGGCGTCCGGCTGCTCGCCGTCGGCGTCCCGATCGTCCTGGGGAGCGTGACCGCCCGGCTCGTCGCGATGGGTTTCGGCGCAAGTGCCCCGAGCTGGTTCGTCGCCACCGCCGCCCTGGCGAGTGCCGCCGTGGTCGCCACGGTGAGCGCGCGGTTCGGGGCCCGGCTGCTGCCGCTGGCCGTGCTGCTCAAGATGACGATGATCTTCCCCGATCGCGCACCGAGCCGGGTCAAGGTGGCGCGGCGCGCGACCAGCCGCGACGAACTGCGCCGCGGGCTCACCGCCAAGGGCCAGGACGCGCGGGAGACCGCCGTGACGCTGCTCGCACTGGTGACCGCCCTCGGCCGGCACGACCGCAAGACCCGCGGGCACAGTGAGCGGGTGCGGTTGTACTGCGACCTGCTCGGCACCGAGCTGGGCTTGCGCGACACCGACCGCGGCAAGCTGCGCTGGGTCGGCCTGATCCACGACATCGGCAAGCTCGAGGTAGCCGCGGCGATCCTCAACAAGCCGGGCAAGCTCGATCAGAACGAGTGGACCGCGGTGCGCGCGCATCCGGATCACGGCGCCAAGCTTGCCGAGCCGCTGGCCGAGTGGCTCGGTCCGTGGTACGACGGCATCCGCCAGCACCACGAGCGCTTCGACGGGACCGGTTACCCGCTCGGGTTGTCCGGCCACGAGATCAGCCTCGCCGGACGGGCCGTGTCGGTGGTCGACGCGTTCGAGACCATGACAGCTGCCCGCTCGTACAAGTCGCCGATGCCCACCGCCGAGGCACGCGCCGAGCTGACGCGCTGCGCCGGAACGCACTTCGATCCGGCCATGGTGCGGGCCTTCCTCGCCATCGCGTTGCCCCGCCTGCTCTGGGCGATGGGACCGGTCACGTTCCTGATCAACATCCCGTTCCTCAAGTGGCTGCCCGCCGCGACGGTGCGCAGCGTGGAGGTGGCGGCCGCGGGAATGAACACCGCGACCACCGCGGTGGGCGCGACCGCGATGAGCGTCGCCGTCGTCGCCGCGCAGTCGCCTGCGATCGCCCACACGCACGATCACGCGGTCGCGTCCGAGCATGCCCGCGTGGAGCAGGCGACACACTCGCACAGCCACCTGCACAGCCACTCGTCCAACCCCTCGTCCAGCCACTCGTCCAACCCCGGAGTGCCCGGCAACTCGCCGTCCTTCGTCGTGCCGCCCTCCGCGTCCGGGCGTGCGGTCCCCGCGGCGGCGAACCCGACGCCGCGGGGCCGCACGCCCAGCCCGCACGCGCGGACCACGTCCGGGCGCAGCGCTAGCCCGAACGCCACGTCCGCGCACAGCCCGAACTCGAACGCCACGTCAGGGCACAGCCCGAACCCGACCGCCTCCAAGGGCAAGAGCAACGCCCCGAGGCCGACGAACTCGCACAGCACCCCCGGCCCCAACCCGAACGCCACCAGCTCCAACGGCACCGGCCCCGATGACGGCGCCGAGGATCACGGCCCGGCCAGCACCGACAGCAGCGCGAACGGCCGCGGAAAGGGTGGCACGGGCGGCCGGTCCGAGGGGTAGCGCCGGATAGGCTTGCCGCCATGCAGCTTGCATCGGACGCCTCCTGGCTGGGCGGCTTCGCCGAACGGACCGGGTTCGCGGTGACCGCGGCCTCGCCCGAGGAGGTCGTACTCGAATGGGACGTCCGGCCTGAGCACCACCAGCCGTACGGCATCGTCCACGGCGGCGTCTACTGCTCGGCCATCGAGACCGCGGCGAGCATCGCCGGCGCCGTCTGGTTCGGCGAGCGCGGCCAGGTCGTGGGCGTGAACAACAACACCGACTTCCTGCGCGCGGTCACCGACGGGCACCTCTCGGCGCGGGCCACCCCGCTGCACCGGGGCCGCAGTCAGCAGCTCTGGCAGGTCGCGATCACCGACGATCAGGGCAGGCTGGTGGCGCGCGGCCAGGTCCGGCTGCAGAACCTCAGTCGCTGACGGCGTCCAGCTCGGCGATGCTCACCGGCTCGCGGCCCAGCGGTTGGGTCGGGCGCGGGGTCAGCGGCTCGACGAGTACGACCGGCCGCGTCTGCGAACTGCCCGGAACCAGGCGCACCGGTTCGCCGCAGTGCAGCAGCTCCAACTCGCTCGTGTCGTGACCGTCGATCAGCTCGTAGCGCACCGTCTCGGCGTCGACGCTCACCCCGACCCGTCGGCCGCGCCAGCGGACCGTGAACCGCAGCCGGCTCCATCCCGGCGGCAGTTGCGGACGGAACGAGAGCTGCCCGCCGTGATCGCGCATGCCGCCGAACCCGGCAACCAGGGCGAGCCAGGTGCCGGCCAGCGAGGCGATGTGCAGACCGTTGCGGGTGTTCTGCTGCAGGTCGTGCAGGTCCATCATCGCGGCCTCGGCAAGGTAGTCCGCGGCGAGGTCGAGCTGGCCGACCTCGGCGGCCATCACGGCCTGGGTACACGCCGACAGCGACGAGTCGCGCACCGTCAGCGGTTCGTAGTACGCGAACGCCCGTGCCTTCTCCTCGGTCGTGAAGGCATCGCCGCACCAGTGCATCGCCAGCATCAGATCGGCCTGCTTGATCACCTGCTTGCGATAGAGCTCGAAGTACGGCGCGTGCAGCAGTAGCGGGTAGCGATCACGCCGGGCGCTGCGCTCGAAGTCCCACACCTCGTGTTCGGTGAACCCCTTGTCCTGCTGGTGCACCCGGCGCGCCTCGTCGTAGGGCACGGCCATCGCGCCGGCTGCCGCGCGCCACGCTTCGATCTCCTCGCCCGTCACGTCCAGGTCGCTCGCCTGCTCCGGCCAACGCAGCGCGACCTCGGCCGCCGCAGCGAGGTTCCGTCCGGCCATCAGGTTCGTGTAGACGTTGTCGTCGACCACCGCGCTGTACTCGTCCGGCCCGGTGACGCCGTCGATGTGGAAGCGGCCGTCGGCACCGTAGTAGCCGACCGACTGCCAGAGCCGCGCCGTCTCGACCAGCAGCGCAAGCGCGTGGTCGCGCTCGAAGTCCTCGTCCCCCGTCCACTGCACGTAGCGGTGCGCAGCTACCGCGATGTCGGCATTGATGTGCAACGCCGCGGTGCCCGCGGGCCAATAGCCGGAGCACTCCTGGCCGCGAATGGTGCGCCACGGGAACGCGGCGCCGCGAAGGTGCAGCGTGTGCGCGCGCTCACGGGCGAGCTCCAGGGTGCTGTGCCGCCAGCGCAACGCGTCCGCTGCGGCGTGCGGCGCGGTCGCGGTGAGCACCGGAAGCACGAAGCATTCGCTGTCCCAGAAGGCGTGCCCGTCGTAGCCGGAGCCGGTCAACCCCTTCGCCGGGATGGCCCGTTGCTCCGCGCGGCTGGCGGCCTGGAAGGTGTGGAACAGTGCGAACCGGACGGCCTGTTGCACCGCGGGCGCGCCGTCGATCTCGACGTCCGCTCCGGACCAGAAGGCGTCCAGGGCGGCCCGCTGGCTCTCGACCAGCTTCTGCCACCCGGTGTGCCTGGCCGCGATCAGTGCTGCACCGACCTGATCGCGCAGCGCGGGCAGCGAACGCTGACTGGACCAGCCGTAGGCGACGTACTTGGTGAGGGTGAGCTTCTCCCCCGGCTGGACGAGATGGTTCACGCTCAGCCGCGCCCAGTCCGGTTGCACCTCCAGGTCGCAGCCGTAGCCGTGCTCGGCCACGATCTCGTGGTCCATGCCCGCGGCGATCTGCAGCCGGCTCGTCCGGGTGCGGTGCAGCAGCAGCGCGCGCGTGTCGCGGCCACCGTGCTCGACCGCGTGCAGCGGGTTGTCCAGGATCGCCGCGACCCGCGGATCTGCTGACTGCGTGGGCATGTCCTCGTTGGCGACGAGCTCGGACTGCACCACCACGCGGCTCTCGTCGTCGACCGGCTCGACCTGGTAGCGGATCGCGAGGATCGCGCGCTGCGTCAGTGACACCAGCCGGGTCGAGCGCACCCGGATGCGCTGCCCGGACGGCGAGGACCACAGCACGCTGCGGTGCAGCAGCCCGGCGCGCAGGTCGAGCACCCGCTCGTGCTCGAGGACGTCGCCGTAGCGCAGGTCGAACGGCTCGTCGTCGACGAGCAGCCGGATCAGCTTGCCGTTGGTCACGTTGAGCACGCTCTGCCCGGTCTCCGGGAAGCCGTAGCCGGCCTCGGCGTACGGCAGCGGACGGACCTCGTAGAAGGAGTTCAGGTACGTGCCCGGCAGACCACTGGGATCGCCCTCGTCCAAGTTCCCGCGCACGCCGATGTGCCCGTTGGACAGGGCGAACAGCGACTCGGACTGCGCGAGCACGCCGATGTCCAGGCCGACCTCGCGCACCTGCCACGGCTCGACCGGAAAGCGCGGATGCACGATCATCGCGAGGTCCCCGCGGAGTCGTCGAGTGCTCTTTGCCAGCGAACTTCGTGGGGTGTGATCACAGAAGTTCTCCCAGATCCGATACCACGATGTCGGCGCCGTGCTGGCGCAGTGCACCGGCGTGCTCGTCGTCCACCCGGTTCACGCCGACCACGAAGCCGAAGCCACCGTCGCGGCCGGCCTGCACGCCGGCGAGCGCGTCCTCGAACACCACCGCGGCCGCCGGATCGGTGCCGAACAGTTTCGCCCCGGCGAGGAAGGAGTCCGGTGCCGGCTTTCCGCGCAGCCCCTGCACCTGCAGGGTGTGGCCGTCGACCCGTCCCTCGACCAGTTCGGCCAGCCCGGTCACCTGCAGCACGTCCGCGGTGTTGGCGCTGGACGAGACGACCGCGCGCCGCAGGCCGGCGGCACGCGCTGCCTG